>JAAETH010000036.1 GCA_024228575.1 Actinomycetes bacterium | reverse complement strand
GGGCTGCCTCGAGAGCGGGATGGTCGTCGTGGCTCCTGATGGCGGCTTCGACCAGGTCGAGGTCGGTCTCGAGGCCGAAGCCGGGCAAAGGGTTGACCTCGGTCCAGCCGGTGGTGTCATCTTCGGTCACGCCTACCAGGAGGGCGTGTCGCTCTGTGATGGGACCGTGTGCGGTCGATATGGGTATCCGCATCGGGTAGCTGACGCGGACCAGCTCGATCATCGTGGACCGATGAAGCTGCCGATGACCGATGCACACGCATCGGGGCGTTCGAGATGAACAGCGTGCCCCGTACCACCGGCGACCTTGACGCGGGCATCTGGAAGTGAGGCTGCCATCTCGTTCGCGATCGCGCGGAACTTCTCGTCGAGCTCACCCACCACCAGCAACACGGGCAGCGAGAGCTTGCTCAGCTCGTCGTGTAGCGGGGGCATCTGTCCCGTGCCAACTCCGATGAGGCTCTCGGCCAGACCCTGAGCCGAGTTCGATATCCGTTGGTCGCGTGAGGCTTGCCAACCTTCGGGCCCGAGTGCCTGCTCGAGCGTCTGCCACATCGGCATGCTCATCCACCGTTCGATGAAGGCCTCGATCCCGTTGGAGTGCAGGCTGTGTGCCAGACGGGTGTCGTCCAGCAATCGCAGGCGACGATCCTTCTTGTTCGCGAGTCCGGCCGAGCCACCGATGAGCGTGAGGCTGCGGACCCTCCTCGGCCGGTGAACGGCGAACGACAATGCCACCCTGGCGCCCATCGAGTATCCGACCACGTCGACAGGCGATCCGGTGTCGCAGCGTGCGTCGAGCAACGAACCCACGACGTCGATGTGATCGGACATGGTGAACCCCACACCGCCCTCGGCGCACACCGTGTCGCCGTGCCCTGGGAGATCGACGGACAGCCGCCGGCCGCCCAGGAGGTCGCCGAGGTCGTGCATGGTGTGGCGGTTGCCGGTGAAGCCATGCAACAGGAGCGACGTGTTGCCGTCGCCGTCGTCGCTGTAGGCCGCTTCGGTCTGGCCAACCCGGATGGTCCCGTCGCTCATCTTGTCGTTTCTGTGGTCATCAGCACTTCGCGGATTGCCTCTGTGATGGCCCGGTGCTGGGCCAGGTTGGTGTCGCGATCGACCCGTATCTCGATGAGGTCGACACCCGAGACGCCGACAGATTCCGACAGTGCCCGCTCGAGTTCCGACCGGGTTGCCACTTCCTTGTGCCTGACACCAGGGATGGTGTTGAACTCGGGTTCGTGGGGGGTGTGGAACAGCTCTTCGAAGTGGACGTTGTCGTGAGCGGCGATGGGAAGGAACGAGAAGATGCCGCCCCCGTTGTTGTTGGGTACGACGAGGGTCAGGTCGACGGCCCGACGAGCCGAGTCGATGAGCCCTCCGATGTCGTGCATGGCTGCAACATCGCCGATGAGCAACACCGTCGACCGACCCGAACGCGCTGCGCCGGCCGCGCTCGAGACCACGCCGTCGATTCCAGAGGCCCCGCGGTTTGCGAAGGTCAGCGGGGGAGAGGGGCGCAGCGGCGCGAACGAGTCGAGGTCGCGAACCGGCATCGAGTTCGAGACGTACAGGACCGCGTCGTCGGGCACGACCGAAGAGACGGTTCGTGCGATGGCCGCCTCGAGAAGTGGCCCATCGTCGAGAACGTGGTCGATCGCTCGTGACGCCGCAGCCTCTGCGACGAACCACTCGTTCGTCCAACCGGTCGATCCACGGTCGACCTCGACGTGGGGGGCGAGGGCATCGAGAGAACTTCGCACGACGGCGCCACCGATGAACGTGGCATCGTTCCACCGTTCGTCGGGATCGACGAGAACGTGATGGTCAGGTCGGCTTCGTTCCAGCCAGAGGCGCAACGGCTTACACGTGGGCGAGTTGCCGAAACGCAGAACCACCTCGGGGATATGCCCGTCGGCCCAACCGACCTTGAACAGATGATCGCCCGTCGCCAGCGCCGTGCCACCAGATCGACGCAGCTGGGACAACGGCTCGGCGATGATGGGCCAACCCAGCCGCGCACCCAGTCCGAGGATCGTTTCGGCTGCATCGTCGGAGATGTCGGCGGGCCCCGCAACGATGAGCCCTCGCTCGTGTCTGGCGAGTTCGTTCAGCAGCCGAACGTCGCTCGTGTCGACTGCAACCCTCGCCGACCGGACCGACCGGACCGACCGCACCGTCGACCGCTCAACGGCGGGCTGTCCGTGGCTGGGCTCGAGCGGCTCTCGGAAGGGCCAGTTCAGGTGCACGGGCCCGGGCCGCGGCGATCGGGCTGCATCGACCGCTCGGACGGTCGCCAGGCGATGATGTATCGGATCGACCTCGCCGGCCACGGGAAGTTCGGCGAAGTGGCGCACGTGGGATCCGTACAGGTGGACCTGATCGATGGTCTGGCCGGCACCCCAATTGCGAAGTTCAGGCGGCCGGTCGGCGGTAAAGATCACCAGCGGCACCCCGCTGTAGTGGGCCTCGATCACGGCGGGCAGGTAGTTGGCAGCCGCCGTGCCCGAGGTGCAGATCAGCACAACAGGTCGGCCGGTTGCCTTGGCCAGCCCGAGCGCGTGGAAGCCGGCCGACCGCTCGTCGAGATGGATCGAGACTTCGAGGCCTTCGACCCAACGAGCCGCGATGGCGAGGGGAGTCGAGCGAGATCCGGGTGACACGACGGCATGGGTGACCCCGTGGG
This sequence comes from Actinomycetes bacterium, assembly GCA_024228575.1. Lineage (GTDB taxonomy): Bacteria > Actinomycetota > Acidimicrobiia > Acidimicrobiales > Poriferisodalaceae > JAAETH01. The sequence goes on along the minus strand of JAAETH010000036.1, from coordinate 16,998 downwards.
CGACGAGTTCGGCCATCGCCCCGCACGTCGATTCGTACACGAGATCGCCCTTCACGAGAAGGCTCCGATCGTGTCGAGGAGTGCGCCGAACTTGGTCCGGGTTTCCTCCAGCTCGTCGTCGGGGTCGGACCCGGCGACTATCCCGCAGCCCGCGAACAAGATTGTGCGTTCGGGCCCGTGCAGAGCCGATCGCAGGCCCACCCTGAACTCGCCAGCACCCTCGGTGTCGGTCCAACCAACCGGGGCCGCGTACCACCCGCGGTCGAGCTCCTCGTTATCGCGGATCCACCGCAGAGCGGTATCGCGTGGGCTGCCGCCCACCGCCGGGGTCGGGTGTAGCCGTTCGACCAGATCGAGGATGCCGACCCCTGGCGGAAGTTTGGCATCGATGGGGGTGTACAGGTGTTGGATCCCTGGGATCTTCATGACCGTTGTCTCGGCGACATCGACCTTCTCGATCCCGGCGGCTGCCAGCCTCGATCGAATCTGGTCGACGACAACGGTGTGCTCGTGCTGTTCCTTGGCCGACGAGCGCAGCTCGTCGCCATACCGGGCGTCGGTCTCGGGGTCGTCAGACCGAGGGCGCGTGCCCGCAAGCGCAGCCGTCTCTATCGTCGCGTTCTGAACGCGGACCAAGACCTCGGGAGTGGCGCCGAAGAAGGTCCGAGATCCCTCGCCGCGGGCGAAGATGGCACACGTCGGGAACCGCGATCGCAGCCTGGTCAGCCATGCGCCGAGTGGAACCGAGGCACTCAACTCGATCGAGCGGGCGATGACAGCTTTTTCGAAGCTGCCGGCCTCGATCTCGTCAACAGCCCTGGACACGACCTTTCGGTAGTGATCTGCGGTGTGGTCCTCGATCTGTAGATCGATGTCGGGAAGGTCGAGAAGGCCCCTGTGTTCGGCGGCTTCGACCATGGTCAATGCGTGATCGTGGCGGATACGAGCCTGTTCGGCGTTCTCGCCAAACGCCATCAACACCAGGCGACCGTCTCTGCGCACCAGTTGGGATGCGGGGAAGATGAGACGTCCCGAGCCGAACGACGACCACGGAAGTGTGCGAGGACGTTCAGGGTCGAACGCAAGGCCGCCGACGAAGACGGCTGGAAGGGGTGTGTCTGGCAGGGATCGTCTGACAGCGGTCACAAAGTCGGCTGCGGTGCCGTCACCAGGCGACCACGAATCGACGTGCCCCCAGGTGATGATTCCCTCGCCTCCACCCGGTCGGAGCCACAGGAATCGGTGGTCGTCGCGGACGAAGTGCCCAACCGCGATCAGGTCGACGGGTTCTGCGACCTCGCTCGAGACACAGTGCAGCACGCGTTCGCTGGAGTCGCTACCGAGCTCGGCGATGACGCGTGCCGAGGCCCGGTCGAGAAGGGTGCGCCGGAAGTGCTGAGATACGAGCTCGCTGACGGCCGGCACCAGGTTCATCACCGCCTCGGCCTGTTCGCCTGGGTCGTCCGTGGGAAGGTGACGGCGGAAGATGTCGATGGCGCTGTCGACGATCTCCTCGACATGGTCGGCGTGTCGCAGCGCCAGTGCTGCCAACTCGTCGACCGGTAGGCCCGAGCCGATGATCGCTGCGGCGGCCCTCAGCATCGATTCGGCTTCCGGTCCGAACCTCGGTGGCGAGCCCGGCAGGGGAGTTACTAGACCGGCATCGACGGCGAGTCGCACCAGGTCCATGTCGAGGCCTGTGCGCTCGACCATGTCGTCGAGCGTCAGGCGTTCATCGGTCTCGGTGGCAAGCGCTTCGAGTCGTGGATCGCCAGAACCGCTGGTGAGTTGCTTGATCTGCTGGAGCGTGAATCCCGAGTCGCTCAGCCGGCGGATCTCGTCCAGCCGGTCGACATGTGACTCGTCGTACAGCGCCACCCTGCCGTCGCGGCGTGGCGGCGAGAGCAGGCCGAGCTTCTGGTAGTAACGAACGGTGTCGACCGACAGTTCGACCGCCGCTGCTAGTTCGTCGACTCGATATGACATCCGGTCATTGTAGGAGCAAATACTCTCACAATGCGTTCCCCGGCCACGCAGGCCGTTTGCGGAGCGTGCCGAAGTGTCCTCGGACGGGCGTCGGTGTTGCGTTCCCCGGCCACGCAGGCCGTCTGCGGAGCGTGCCGAAGTGTCCTCGGACAGGCGAGGGTCAGTTGACCTGACGCTCCATGTCTTCCCAGTAGGGGGCACGCAGCTTGAACTTCTGGAGCTTGCCCGTAGCCGTGCGGGCAAGCACGTCTCGCATCTCGATCGACGTCGGACACTTGTAGTGGGCGATGCGCGTGCGGCAGTACTCGATGAGTTCCGCTCCGGTCAGCGTCGACCCCTCTGTCAGCACCACGAGGCCCTTCACGGTCTCGCCCCACTTCTCGTGGGGTACTCCGATGACGGCGACCTCGGCCACCTCGGGATGACTGAACAGGGCATCCTCGACCTCGATGGACGACACGTTCTCGCCACCGGAGATGATGACGTCCTTCTTTCGGTCCGAGATGGTGACGTAGGCGTCGTCAGACATCTCGCCACCGTCGCCGGTGTGGAACCAGCCATCGACGATGGCTTCGGCTGTGGCTTCGGGCTGCTCCCAATAGGCCTCGAGAATGTGGTTGCCCCTGGCGAGGATCTCGCCTTGGCCGTCGATCTTGACCTGGATGCCCACCGTCGGAACACCGGCGCGTCCCAGAGCCTTGGCCTTTTCCTCGGGGTTGAGCCCTTCGTACTCGCGGCGATTGCGGTTCATGGTGATGAGAGGGGCGGTCTCGGTCAGGCCGTAGATCTGGATGAACTCCCAGCCGAGTTCGTCCTCCAGGCGTTGGATGGTCTGGCTCGGGGGTGGTGCGCCGGCGACGACCATCCGGGTACGACCCGCCCCCGGAATCGGGCCGTCCCAATCGGCGGCGGCGTCGAGGATCGCCTGCACCACGGCGGGCGCGCCACACATGAGTGTCACGTCGTGTTCCTGAACCCGGCGGAGGATCTCGGCGCCGCGAACCTCGCGGATGATGACGTTCTTGCAACCCATACCCGCTAGTGCGAAGGGCATGCCCCAGCCGTTGCAATGGAACAGCGGCAACGTGTGCAGGTAGTTGTCCCAATCGTCGACCCCGGTGTGCCATCCAAAGGTGGTGGCGTTCAGCCACTCGGTCCTGTGCGTTTGCTGCACACCCTTGGGGCGCGCGGTTGTGCCGGACGTGTAGTTGATGACCGCGGTTGCGTCCTCGTCGGGGTTGTCCCAGGGTTGTGGGTCGACGCCATGCAGGTACATCTGTGGATCTGAGTCGGTGCCCATGACGACGAAGTGTTCGACGTCGAGGTCCTTGCACATCTCCTCGAGTTCGGGGTCGACCAGCAACATGCGGGCACCACAATGTTCGACGATGTACTCGATCTCGGGCCGCTGAAGGCGGAAGTTGATGGGCACAAAGACGCGGCCGTAGGGCGTCACCCCGAAGAACGACGTCAGCAACCTGCCGGCATTGTGCGAAACCATTGCCACGCGGTCGCCGAAACCAATGCCCAGCTCGTCGAGTTTGGCCGCCTGGGCCCGTCCGAGTTCTGCGATCTGTTTCCAGGTGAGTTCGCCTAGACCGCCTCCGGGCATGCCTGGCTCGTCGACCAGCCCGATGCGATCTCCGTACACCTGCTCGGCGCGGTGGATGAAGTCCATCGTCGTCAACGGCACCTTCATGGCAATCCCCTCGGTTCGCGGTGAAGGCAAAGCTATCGCAGGGGTTCCCGGGTGTGAAACGGGTCATCCAGTCATCGGAGACCGGCCTGTCAGCGAGGCGGCAGGGCGTCGATGTGGCTCTGGAGGGTGACCGCTCCCAGCGGGGCGTCGTCGACGGTTACGGCGAAGCTCTTGCCGTTGGAGCGTGTGACCACGATCGCCGGGCCTCGACGCAGCACGGCGGCGGTGCCGCGGCGAGGAATCCAGCGGTATCCCCAACCTCCCCACTTCCACGGATTGAGATCGATCGAGTCTGCGCTGGTCATGTCGTCGAGGGCGATTCGTTTCCTCGGCCAGCCGAAGGGTCCGAATCGGACCGTGAGGCCGTCGAGGTCGACGGTGACGGCGAGGCGTGTGAAGAACATCGGAATCGCACCAGCCAGGGCGTAGATGAACCACGCCCAGTGAAGCGTCAGGCCGAGTGCGAGGGCCACCGCCGCGAACACCACAACCAGCAACCAAGGCCAGCGGGCCGAGCACGAACCCTTCCAGGTGTGGATACCGCGAACACTCACGACAGCCGACCCTATCTTGTGGGGCAGACTTGTCACCGTAAGAGCCACTAGACAGGACCGAACACATGTCCACCGATGAAATTGAATCGATCATCGACTCTGCCTGGGACGACAGAGCCAACATCGGCGCCGACACCATTGGCGACGTCCGCTACGCCGTCCTATCCGCCCTCGATCTCCTCGACAGCGGCGAACTGCGGGTTGCTCATAGAACCGGTGGTGAATGGGCGGTGAACCAGTGGGCCAAAAAGGCGGTGTTGCTCTCGTTCAAGCTTCACGACAACGTCGCAATCGGCGGTGGACCGGGTCACGCCACCTGGTGGGACAAGGTGCCATCGAAGTTCGACGGGTGGGACGCTGACAACTTCGTCGGAGCGGGGTTCAGAGCCGTTCCCAATTCGGTTGTTCGACACGGTGCCTACATCGCCCCCAATGTCGTTCTGATGCCGTCGTTCGTGAACATCGGAGCCCATGTGGGCGAGGGAACGATGGTCGACACGTGGGCAACGGTCGGTTCGTGCGCCCAGGTCGGGGCAAAGTGCCATCTGTCGGGCGGGGTGGGCCTTGGTGGGGTGCTCGAGCCACTTCAGGCGAACCCGGTCATCATCGAGGACAACTGTTTCATCGGCGCTCGTTCCGAGGTCGTCGAAGGTGTCATAGTCGGCGAGGGTTCGGTGCTGTCGATGGGAGTCTTCGTCACCTCCACCACGAAGATCGTCAACCGCGACACGGGCGAGATCATCTCAGGCAGGATTCCGCCCTATTCGGTAGTGGTGCCCGGAACGATGCCGGGAAGGCCGTTCCCCGACGGCTCGCCAGGCCCTTCGTTGGCTTGTGCCGTGATCGTCAAGACCGTCGATGAACAGACACGGTCCAAGACCTCGATCAATGATCTCCTGCGGGAGTACTGACCGCGTTCTGACCAGCGGCTCGCGTCTGTGAGGCGAACTGGGTGATCGGGTCGGTCCTCGTCGCCGCCCTGATCGTCGACCTGGCGATGTCGTGGGTGGTCGATACGAAGTAGACGCTCCAGGCGAGGACACCGAGCAATTTCGAGCCGTCCTCGATCAGGAGTGAATTCTCGCCGGACGGCAGCGCCTGGTCGGCAAACACGGAAAACACAAACGCCGCGAGAGCACACAACAAGATGAGCCAACGGGTTCGCAGGATCTCCCCGGCGAACCCGACGAGCCACAGGATCGCCGGTGTGACCACCAGCAGCATCGCCACCGACTTCGGCACGCCCAGCACCTGCGGGATGAGGCTCGAATGTAGTCGGAAGAGATCGTCGAACAGCAGGATCGCGGCGACGATACCGCCGCTCGTGAGAAACCTTCCTGCCGAAGGGCGTCGTGTCTGGAAGGCGACCCATCCACCACCGAGTGCACTGGCGGATGCGATCGTCCATGCGAGGATTCCGACATCCGACAACATCCCGACATACCAGGACAGCTCCGAGATGGCGGTCGCGTCAAGGAACAGCTCCGAGCGAGGAACACTCGTCTGTATCCCAGCGACCGCGACCGCAGCTCCACCGACGGTCCAAACGACCACAAGCGGTATGAGCAGCCGGATCTGGCGACTCGGCGATATGTGGCGACGACGTTCGGACATCGGGCTCCGATCGGCACTTCTCGGGCCCGGTGTGAGGCATCGCCCTTCTCGCGTGCAACGATCGGGCGATGCACGTTCATCTGGTCGATGGCACCTACGAGCTGTTTCGCCACTACTTCGCCTTGCCATCTCACAGGACCGACGACGGGAGCGAGGTCGGGGCTATCAGGGGTGTTCTCGGCAGTGTCCTGAGCCTCATCGAGGGTGGTGCGACCCATGTCGCAGTAGCGACCGACCATGTGATCGAGAGCTTCCGGAACGATCTGTGGGACGGGTACAAGGACAGCTCTGGCATCGAGGCCGAGATTCTCGAGCAGTTCCACCCTCTCGAAGACGCGCTGCGTTCGATGGGAGTGACCGTTTGGGGCATGGTCGAATACGAAGCCGACGATGCCCTGGGTGCCGCCGCAGTGATGGTTGCGGCCGACGACCGGGTCGAAAGGGTCTTCATCTGCACGCCTGACAAGGACCTCGGACAGTGCGTCGGGGGCAAGATCGTTCAGCTCGATCGTCGCAACGGGATCGTCCTCGACAGCGTCGGAATTGTCGAGAAGTTCGGGGTGGGCCCCGAGTCGATCGCTGACTATCTGGCACTCGTCGGCGACCAGGCCGATGGTTTCTCCGGTCTACCGGGTTGGGGGGCGAAGTCCGCTGGCGCTGTCCTGGCCCGGTACGTCCACATCGAGGGTATTCCGCTCGATTCGAACGAGTGGGATGTGAAGGTTCGCGGTGCGGCGAGGCTTGCTGCGACGCTGGCCGACAATCTTGAGCTGGCCCTGCTGTTCAGGTGCATCGCGACCATCGAGACCCGAGCTCCGGTCGTTGCGTCGGTCGATGAACTCGAGTGGGTTGGACCGACACCGGGATTCCTCGATCTGGCCCGGTCGATCGATGCTCCCGGTCTCTCAGAGCGGGCGGAGAGGTTGGCGAGACGGTCGGCAAACGATTCGAGTTGAATCAGTCGGCCGTCCTCGATGCCCGAAGTTCTGGCAATCGCAGCACGCGAGTACGATTTGTCCCCGTGTCGACCAATATGGAACGCCGAATCGCCGAGCTGAACAAACGCCGCGAAGCCGCTCTGCACGCGGGCTCCGATCGCTCGGTTCAACGCCAGCACGACAAGGGCAAGCTACTTGCCCGCGAACGACTGGAGCGCCTCCTCGATCCCGATTCATTCAACGAGCTCGACTTGTTGGCCAGGCACCGTGCCCACGACGTCGGACTCGACGAACGTCCATTCACCGACGGCGTGGTCACCGGGTGGGGCACGATTGATGGGCGCAAGGTCTTCGTGTTCTCCCAGGACTTCACGGTCTTCGGCGGGGCGCTGGGAGAGGTATTCGCCGAGAAGATCCACAAGGTGATGGACCTGGCCGAATCGGTCGGAGCACCGATGATCGGCCTGAACGATGGTGCAGGTGCCCGCATCCAAGAGGGTGTGGTCTCGCTGGCCAGCTACGGAGGCATCTTCCGTCGCAACGTCAAGGCTTCGGGAGTCATCCCCCAGATCTCGGTCATCCTCGGGCCCTGCGCCGGCGGCGCCGTCTACTCGCCGGCGATGACCGACTTCATCTTCATGGTGCGCGAGACGTCGCACATGTTCATCACCGGTCCCGACGTGGTCAAGACGGTCACCGGAGAAGACGTCACCCTCGAGGAACTCGGTGGTGCCCAGTCGCACTCGTCCAAGTCCGGTGTCGCCACACACGTCGCCGACGACGAGGATCATGTTCTGGAAGAGGTCCGGTACCTCCTCGGCTTCTTGCCGGCGAACAACCTCGAACTACCGCCGCACGAGGAACCGACCGACGACCCCTACCGCGACTGCGAGAGCCTGGCGTCGATCATGCCCGACTCGCCGAACGTCCCCTACGACATGCGCTCCGTCATCCAAGACGTCGTCGACGATGGCGATTTCATGGAGTACCACGCCTCGTTCGGCGGAAGTATCGTCTGCGGCTTTGCCCGCATCGACGGCCATCCGGTCGGTGTCGTCGGCAACCAGCCGTTGATCTTGGCGGGTGTACTCGACATCGAGTCCTCTGAGAAGGCCGCACGATTCGTGCGCTTCTGCGACGCGTTCAACATGCCGCTGCTGACGTTTGTCGACGTTCCCGGATTCTTGCCGGGTGTCGATCAGGAGCACGGGGGCATCATCCGTCACGGTGCCAAGCTCCTCTATGCCTACTGCGAGGCCACGGTTCCCCGAATCCAGATCGTCACCCGCAAGGCCTACGGCGGTGCCTACGTTGTCATGGACTCCAAGTCGGTCGGTTCCGATATCTCGCTCGCTTGGCCCTCCGCAGAGCTGGCGGTCATGGGACCTCAGGGTGCGGTAGAGGTTCTGTACCGCCGAGAACTGCAACAGGCGGCCGACCCCGCGGCGAGACGTGAAGAGCTGGTCGAGGACTACACCGAGAAGTATGCGAACCCCTACCTCGCAGCCGAGCGCGGTTATGTCGACGACGTCATCGATCCCATCGATACGCGTAGGCGAGTTGTCGCAGGGTTCCGAATGTTGAGGACCAAACGCGAACAACTCCCGAAACGCAAACACGGAAATGTGCCTCTCTGATGATCATCCATCCCGTGCCGAGCGACGAGGAAGCAGCGGCGATCGCGGCGGCTCTCGAGGTGCTGAACCCACCCTCCGTCCTTCTCGAGGAGGCGAAGCTGCCCAATTCCGACTGGCGTTTCAGCGCAAGGTCGTGGTCGGTGTCGCGGGGTTGGCCCAACCGCCAACGCTGAAGGCGACTCAATCGACGAACGCGACCTCGATGCGGTCCTGGGGCCACTCGCGGGCCCTGGTGAGGGCGTCTTCGGCCTGGCTCTGCAGTTCTGTGGTGTCCATGGCGTGTGCCGGATAGCAGGCCACCCCGGCCCAGACGTGCATCGTGCAGTGATTGGTGAGGGCCCGCCGAAGGCGCTCGACCACCCAGATCGCCCCGCTTTCGGGGGTGTCCTCGAGGATGAGGGAGATGTCGTGGTCCGTGAGGACAAATGCGCTGTCGCACTCGCGAAGGGTTCCGCCGATGATGTCCGCGACCTCGGGGTCCTGTGAAGGCCGATCGATTCCCGTGCTCGCCATTCGAAGCCTGACCACTGCGACCGGTCTGAGAAATCGACGGGCCGATGTGACCTGGCTGCGAATCGCCAACTCGTAATACTCTCCGCTGAACAGAACACCGTTGTGGGTTTCGGTTTGTGATGGGACGACCACGGAGCCTGTCTCGGGCCGATCAATCTCTGGGTCCTGCGGCGCGGCAGCGGTGTGTGCTGCATAGCGCAGGCTGCCGATTCCAGCTGCGAGAGCACACAGCCCGGCTCCGAGGCCGAACGCGGGTATCTCGAGCATGAGCCCGGTGACTCCGAGCGCGAGGCCGATGACCCCTGTGGTCGGCCACACGAGTATCGCTGCGCTGCTGTCCGCGCGTTGGTTTGTACGGGCCTGCGCCATCATGTTGTTGGTCGACCCTTCCGCCCCACCTTCAAGGGCTACGTGGTCAGGCCCGGTGTGATTCGATCAGATCGACGATGTCGGTCATGATCTCGCCGAGATCGTGATCGGTCGGGGTGTACACGCGCGCGACTCCGGCCTCGATGAGCCGTGTGCGGTCTGCGTCGGGGATGATTCCACCGACGATGATCGGAGCCTCGACACCCAGCTCTCGTACACGTTCCATCACCCTTGGTACGGCGTGGAGGTGAGATCCGGACAGGATCGAGAGCCCGATGGCGTCGACATCTTCATCTCTAGCGGCGACAGCGATCTGGTCTGGTGTTGTCCGGATGCCGTGGTAGATGACCTCCATGCCTGCATCGCGGGCCGCGATGGCGACCTGCTCGGCACCGTTCGAGTGGCCATCGAGTCCGGGTTTGGCGACCAGGAACCGTGGCGGGCCGTCGGGCCATTCGCTGACCCGGTCGGCAATCGAACGCAGGCCTCGGGAGGTGACCGTGGGGGCGCCGATGCCCGTCGGAGCGCGGTACTCGCCGAACACATCGCGCAACGTATCGGCCCACTCGCCCGTCGTTGCGCCCGCTTCGGCCGCGGCGATCGTCGGCTCCATGATGTTCGAGCCTTCCTCAGCTGCCTGTTTCACCGCGGCGAGGGATCTGTCCACGAGGTCGTTGTCGCGACCGGCGCGCCAGGCCTCGACGTCGGCGATGAGCCTTGGCTCGACCGCGGGGTCGACCTTGAGGATCCTGTCGCCGCCGCCGAGTGGCGATGTTTCGGTTTCGGTGAAGGAGTTGACCCCGATTACCGTCTGGTCGCCCGACTCGATGCGGCGAACCCGCTGGGTGTGCGACGACACGAGCCTCGACTTCAGCTCGGGGATGGCGGCGAAGGCACCTCCCAGCTCGGCGATGTCGTCCATTTCGGCGGTGGCAGCGGCGATGAGCAGGCTGGTCTTTGACTCGATGACGTGTGACCCATCAAAGATGTCGTCGTTCTCGAGCAGATCCGACTCAAACGCCAGGACCTGCTGCATTCGCAGCGACCATTGTTGATCCCAGGGGGTTGGAAGGCCGAGTGCCTCGTTCCACGCCGGCAGCTGGATCGACCGCGCTCTGGCGTTCTTCGACAGTGCCACGCCGAGCATCTCGAGGACGATGCGCTGAACGTTGTTCTCGGGCTGTGGTTCGGTGAGCCCTAACGAATTGACCTGCACGCCATATCGAAACCGCCTCAGCTTCGGATCTTCGATGCCGTAGCGCTCGGCCGTGATCGTGTCCCACATCGACGTGAAGGCCCGCATCTTGGACACCTCTTCGACGAAGCGGATTCCCGAGTTCACGAAGAAAGAGATCGAACCCACCACGGCGGGGAAGCGGTCGGCGTCGATCTGGCCACTCTCGAGCACTGCATCGAGGATGTCGATTGCGGTGGCCAGGGAGAATGCGATTTCCTGGACGGGTGTGGCGCCCGCTTCCTGCAGGTGATAGCTGCAGATGTTGACGGGGTTCCACTTGGGGACATGGGTCGAGCAGAATGCAATCATGTCGACGATCAGGCGACGGCTCTGCTCCGGTGGATATACGTAGGTTCCGCGACTCAAGTACTCCTTGACGATGTCGTTCTGGGTGGTGCCCCTGAGGCTTGTCGTGTCCACCCCGTTGCGGCGTGCATGAGCGATGTACTGGGCCAGCAGCCAGGCCGCAGTTGCGTTGATGGTCATCGACGTATTCATCTGGTCGAGGGGAATACCCTCGAACAGGGCGTCGATGTGTCCCGAGTGCGCCACCGGAACGCCGACCTTGCCCACCTCGCCGGCCGCGAGGGGATGGTCTGGGTCGTAGCCGGTCTGGGTCGGAAGATCGAAGGCGACCGAAAGACCGGTCTGTCCCTTCGCCAGATTGGTCCGGTACAGCTCGTTCGATGCCTCGGCGGTCGAGTGACCCGAGTAGGTACGCATCAGCCACGGTCTGTCGCTCATTGGAGGTCCCTTGTCTTGGTCAGGCTTGGGTGGTGGCAGCCGGCAGAGTTCAGGTACGAGCGGCGAACACCATCGGTTCGCGCCAGACATCTGCGAGAGGCCTGCTCACAGCTGTGCTGAGGAGTTCGAGGTACTCCTTGCGGTCGAGTTCGACCGCCCCGAGGCTGCGTAGGTGAGGTGTCGACCATTGGACGTCGAGCAGCGCACCCCCGGTTGCCTTCATGGCGTCGACGAGCGCCACCAGAGCCACTTTTGAGGTGTCGGCGACGGTGTGGAACATCGACTCGCCCGCAAAAAGGGCCCCGATTGCGACCCCGTAGAGGCCGCCGACCAGCTCGTCGCCATCCCAGGTCTCGATGCTGTGTGCCCAGCCTGCGCGGTGGAGCTCTATGTAGGAGTCGATGATCGGCTGGTTGATCCAACCGTGGGGACGCCTCGGATCCGCGCAGGCTTCGATGACGCGCTCGAAAGCCTGGTTCTTGGTGATCGTGTATCGACGACACGACTGGCGCAACGACCGCGAGACCTTCAGGTGAGACAGCGGCAGGATTGCCCGCGGGTCCGGAGACCACCATCCGATGGTGCGACCCAGCGGCATCGGGAACAACCCGGTGCGGTACGCGTACAGCAGTGTTCCCGGTTCCAGGTCTGCGCCCGCGCCGACCAGCCCGTTCGGATCTGCCGTGTCGGGTGGAGGAAACGACCACCGCGTTGGTGGTGGCTCCATCGGTTCTTTGTTGTCGTGCATGTCCCGGCCGCGGATCACACCGAGATGATGCCACGCGAACATCAACCGTAGCTATGGAAACCCTGCCCAGATTTTCTGCCGAGCTGGCCAGCCGAGACCATCCGGCGCAGCGTTGGGGCCGGCGCGTAGTTCGGATCGGCGAATTCTGCGTAGAGCGCATCGAGGATCGCGACCGTTGTGTCGAGGCCGACGAGGTCGAGAAGTTCGAGTGGGCCCATCGGGAACCCACAGCCACCCTTCATCGCCGTGTCGATGCCCGGAGCGTCGGCCATCCCGCGCTCGAACATCTTCACGGCGTTGTTCAGGTAGGGGAACAGCAGTGCGTTCACGATGAATCCGGCTTCGTCGTGAACCTCGACAACATCCTTGCCGCAGCTCTCCGCAAACTGAACAGCAGTTGCCATCGTCTCGTCCGAGGCCGTGATGGGCCTCACGATCTCGACCAGCTTCATCACCGTCGCAGGGTTGAAGAAGTGGACACCACAAACCCGTTCGGGGTGCAATGTGGCCACGGCCATGTCGACCACGGGAAGGGTCGACGTGTTGGTGGCCAGGATGGCATCGGGCCGACAGACCTCGCCCAGATACTCGAACATCTCGAGCTTCGTCGCCAGATCCTCGACGATCGACTCGATGACGATATCGCAATCGTGTAACTCGCCCAGGTGGGAGGTGGCCGTGATGTGGTCCATGGTCTGGTCGGCCTGCTCGCGAGTGATGCGTTCGCGGTTCACCTGTTTGTCGAGTGACTTGCCGACCCGTTGAACGGTCGCGTGGGCCGTTTCCTCGACACGAGACCTCAGCACGACCTCGTGGCCGGCCGACGCTGCCAGCTCGACAATTCCCGAGCCCATGATCCCTGAACCGACTACCCCGATACGCATGTTGCACTCCAAATGCAAGTTACTGGTCAGTAATGAGAGCAGAGAAACACCTGGAGACGCAAGTGCAGTTCTGGGTCGTGGGAATCAGCCGGCAAGGGCTGTCTCGTATGCGCTGATGTCGTCGGCCGTTGCTTCGCGGATGGTCAACGACTCGACGACGACGTCTTCGATCGGCGCATTGCCATCGGCCGTTTCGACCGCCTGCATCGCCAGTGGCACGTCGAGACCTTCGATCACCTGGCCGAACAGCGAGTAGTTCGGCTGAAGGCCGACGCCCTGGGGCCCGGTGACGATGAAGAACTGTGAGCCGTTGGTCGAGGGTCCTGCCGAGTTCGCCATGGCGATTGATCCCAACTTGTATTGACCCTCGGCGGGGGTACCGCCGGTGAAAAGGTAGCCCGGGTTGCCCGTGCCGCCGGCGTGCTGAACGTCGCCACCTTGAACCATGAACTGGTCGATGATGCGATGGAACAGTGTCCCGTCGTAGGCATGGTTGCGGGCGAGGAACACGAAGTTGTTGACCGTCGTCTCGTCGAGGGTGGGATCGAGCAAAACATCGAAGTTGCCTTCGGAGGTGGCGAACTCGGCGACGTACTTCGTCTCGAGGTCGATGCACAGAGGAGGCTCGGACGCAAACTGGGTCTTGGCCGGGCTCGATCCGTCTTCGGCCGGGCACTCGCCATCGCCGGCCTCATCGATGGCCGTCGTCGTCGTTGTGATGGTCGTGACCGTTGTTCCTGTTGCGTCGGCGTCGGTCGCCTCGCTGGTCGACGTGACCTGGTCGGAGGCCTCCACGATTTCGTCACCGTCATCGCCGCCTGCGAACACGCTGTACAGCACCAGCAAGACGACGACGACAGCGAACAGCACACCCAATCGGATTGTGGTTCGTTTGCGCTTTATTGCTGACGCTTCCTTCATCTCGGCTTCGATGCGAGCCATCCGGCCCGCCTTTTGACGTTCGCGCTTCTCGGTACCCATGGCGCGCCAAGGTATCAATCGCGCGGGCACAAGCGACCCTCGCCTGCTTGTCTGAAATCACAGATGTCTGATGGGCCGGTGCCGGTAGCGTTGTGTCTCGTGGTTCTTGTCGTTCAGAAGTTCGGTGGCACATCGGTCGCCGATCCAGATCGCATGCGCGAAGTAGCCGATCACGTGAAGCGTTGTCGCGGGCGGGGCGAGCAGGTCGTGCTCGTCGTCAGCGCCATGGGCAAGGAGACCGACGAGCTGCTCAGGCTCGCTCGCCTGGTCTCGGGCGAACCCCCGGGGCGCGAGATGGACATGCTCATCACCGCGGGCGAACGCAAGGCGATCGCTCTCATGTGTATGGCGCTTCACGAGATGGGAATTCCGGCAGATTCGTTCACCGGAAGCCAGGCCGGTTTTCTCACCGACACGGTTCATCGCAATGCGAGGATCGTCTCGGTCGACCCATACCGGGTGCGCGAGAGCGTCGATGCGGGCCGCGTGGCCGTTGTCGCCGGTGCACAAGGTGTTTCGACCGAGCACAACGTCACGTTCTTGGGTCGGGGAGGCTCCGACACCACGGCGGTGGCGCTCGCCCACGGTCTCGGTGCCGACGCATGCGAGTTGTACACCGACGTATCCGGCGTATTCACCACAGACCCACGGGTCTGTTCATCGGCTCACAAGATGAGCCAGATCTCGTTCGACGAGTTGCTCGAGATGACCGCAGTCGGGTGCCCCAAGCCTGTGATGCGTTCGGTCGAGGTTGCGAGGGCCTACGGTGTCCCGCTTCATGTTCGCTCAGCATTCACCTGGGAATCTGGAACCTGGGTGCTCGAGGAAGGCCCCGAAGTGGAGAAAGCCATCATCAAGGGCATCGTGCCCGACACGTCGCAGGCCAAGGTGACCCTCACCGGCGTCAGCGACGAACCCGGCATCGCGGCCAGGGTGTTCCGGGCCCTTGCCGAAGCAAACGTGAACGTCGACATGATCGTCCAGAACGTCAGCGACCATGGACGCACAGACATCTCGTTCACCGCTCCCCGAGAGTCCATGAGCGACGCGGAGCAGATCTGCGCCCAGCTCAAGTCCGAGATGGCGTTCGAAGAGGTCTCGACCGACGACACCATCGGACGGGTCTCGGTCGTCGGGGCGGGCATGGCCTCCAACCCCGGAGTAGCGGCCACGATGTTCGAGGAACTGGCTGGCGTCGGTGTCAACATCGAGATGATCTCGACGTCGGCCATCCGTATCAGCTGTGTGGTCCGCGAGTCCGATGTCGACAAGGCGACCGTCGTGCTTCACACCGCCTTCGGCCTGGATGAGGGTGCCTGAGCCAACAGGCTCAGATGCTCCTCGTTTGCCCCGAAACGTTCACCGGGCCAGCGGTCGGTCCCCTCGCGGGGCACTGGCACTTCAGTCGTCGAGGTCGCCGTAGTCGTCGGCGTTGTCATCGCCCTGTGCGATGGGTTCGGTTGCGCTGCGAACGACGCCCAGCAGGTTTGCCACGATCCTCTTCAGGTAGCGGGCGTAGATGGCTCTGGGCACAACCTCGTGGCCAGGGCGATCAGACTGGAGATACGAGTCGATCTCGGCCTGAAGTGATGCTCCCAGCTCGGCGCCACGCTGCAGGAATTCTTCGGGGAGGTCGTCGTGTTCCGCGAGCAGTTCAGCTGCTTCTTGGAAGAGTGCGGAGACTATCTGTCGCTGTCCGATGAGGATCTCGGCGTCGGGGTCGCCGCCCATCACCACACCACTCTCGGCCAGGTCGAGGATATTTTTGGCCTGGTCGCCGATCCGCTCGATCTTCTTGAGCAACAAGATGAGACCGAGAACTTCGCCGATATCGGTCGAACCCTGGACACTGACGTGTACCACCAGCTCGGAGCGAAGCTCTCGTTCGGCCTGATTGATTCTCTGGTCGGTTTCGCGGATGTCCTTCGACACGACGCCGACGTCACCACCCGACAACAGGGCGTTGGTTGCCAGGTCGAACGAGTGGCGTGCGTCGCCGAGCATCGTCACCGCCTTGGTGACGACGTGGTCGAGTCCGACTGATCCGCTGCGAAAAAACGAAAGCACCATGACTACCTACCGTAGAAGAGCGACGCCCAAAAGCGGCGCAACTATGAATGTGCCGAGCACGTAGAGGACTGCAAGGGTCCGTTTCTCGACGGCGATCTCGGCCAGGCGCTCGGCGAGCCTGATGGGAACATCGCGTGCTAGCGGGATGACGTAGAGAAGGAAGATTCCGAGCACGTTGAACGTTGTGTGCGCCAGCCCGACGGTGAGCGAATCGGGGCTCGATGCTGCGAGGGCTGCGAGCAGGGCTGTGATGGTCGTTCCGACATTTGCCCCGAGTGTCACGGGGTATGCGTTTCGGAGGGAGAGAACTCCCGCGGCGGACAGTGGGATGAGGATCGAGGTGGTGATACTCGACGATTGGACCGCGACGGTGATGATGAGACCGAGCAGGAGGGCGACTGCGCCGCCGGCCTTGCCGAGGACATTGTTGACCGACTGCTCGATCCGTTCTGCCACGAGCTTGCGCATGTTCTTGGTGATGAAGGCGAGAGCCGACAAGATGATCACCAAGCCGGTGAGCACCACCAGAGTGCCTCCGACGTTGCCTTCGGCGATGCCCCCCCAGAAGTCCGTGATCCAGCTGACCGGTTCTTTCACCCATGCCTTGACCGGGCTTTTCCAGTCCGAACCCGACGCACCGACGAGTCGTTCGCTCATGGCTTCGGCGATCGAAGAGATGGTGCCGAAGATGACTTCGATCGGAAGGAGGATGGCGACTGCCATGACGTTGAAGAAGTCGTGAACGGTGGCGGCGGCAAACGCTCGCTTGAACTCCGCTGACCGTCGGACGTGTCCGAGCGAGACCAGGGTGTTGGTGACCGTGGTGCCGATGTTTGCGCCCATGACCATTGGGACTGCGTCGCCGACCCCAAGCTGAGAGGTTGCAACGAGGGCGATGATGACCGACGTGCTGGCCGATGACGACTGGACCAGCACGGTTCCGAGGATGCCGATGCAGAGTCCGGCGATCGGGTTGCTGACAGCAGAGAACAGTCGTTCCTGGGTGTCTTCTCCCATGATCTTG
>JAAETH010000035.1 GCA_024228575.1 Actinomycetes bacterium | reverse complement strand
GCCACGTCGACTCCGCAATCGCGAACTCGCGGCACACCTCCTCCAGATCCATCCCGCCGGCCATCAACTTGTGACCCTCAGCCAGCTTGCGGATGATCTGTTCAGGCGTATGCCGCCTGCGCTTCCTCGTCATGGTCATGGTGTCCTATCGGCCCCACAACAGGGGGCATCAGACTCCCACAACACCTGGACCACTATCCGGGGGTCAGCTCAGTATCGTTCGATATCCGAAGATTGGCGGCACTTCGGAGTTCAGTGGGTGTGGCGCCCGGAAACTCGATCGTGGCTGGTCACGCGGCATTTTGGTATTCGTGTATGAGTCCGTCGCAGCGGCTGCTCTGAAGGACGGCGACGGTTGCCGGGGGAGTGTCTGGCGGCTCTTCGACGGGTGTGGGTGGTCGTTGTCCGAGTGATTGGTGGGGCCGGTGCTGGTTGTGGTGGTCGATGTAGTCGCGGACGAGTCGTTCGAGTTGTCGGCGGTTCCAGATGATGGTGCGGTCGAGGAGCTCGCGTCGGATGGATCCGATCCAGCGTTCGGCGAAGGTGTTGGCTACCGGCGTGCGAATCGGTGTCTTGAGGATCTTGAAGCCTTCGGTGCGGAACACCTCGTCAAATGCGTCGACGAACTGGCTACCACGGTCACGAACGAGCGCACGGGCACCCTCGAGACGGTCGGTGTGCGTGATGAACAGGTTGCGGGCAGCCTGAGCCTGCCGAATTTCCGTCGGGGTCGATCGAGGGCTTGGGGAGGGTGGTTGGTGTGAGTGGGGAGGCGCTGACGGGTCGCGTTGGGGCGCGCGGCGTTGGAGAGGGAGACTCGAGGTGAGCGTTACGGGCTGCGGCCGCTGGGTCAGGCGGCGTGGCGGTATTGGTTGATGAGTTCGCCACATACTGGGGTGCGGCTGACTGGTCGGCCCAGTTCGACCAGGTCGGCGGGTTCGCCGTCGTCGGGTGCTCGCTGGTTGATGCCTTGGTGAGGGCGGTGTGAGTTGTAGTGCGCTGTGTACTCGTCGAGTAGTCGGCGGAGTTGTCGCTGGTTCCAGATCAGGGTTCGGTCGAGCAGTTCGTGGCGAACGGAGCGAACCCACCGTTCGGCGAACGCGTTCGCTCTGGGCGCGCCGGGTGGTGTGTGGATCACGTCGGCTCCGATGGCTGCGAACACGTTGTCGAAGGAGCGGGTGTATTGGTCGCCGCGGTCGCGG
>JAAETH010000034.1 GCA_024228575.1 Actinomycetes bacterium | reverse complement strand
GTAAGCGGCCAACCTCGGACGTGGTTGCGGTCCGTATCGCGGGATCTCAGCCTGTGAGCGGGCCGAGAGGTGAGTCGGCGAAGTTCTCTTTCCAAAGCCGGGGCGTGAGTTCGGAGACCCCAGCCTGAGGGTGGACGCTGATGCGCTGGGGTACATCGACCAGATAGGTGTAGGGGTCGATTCCCTGGAGAACGCAGGTGGTCATCAGGCTCTGCACGGTGCCGACCTGGTGAGCGCCGAGTTCTGACCAGCAGAAGAGCCAGTTCTTCCTCCCCATCGGGATCACGCGAAGGGTTCGCTCGAGGTGGTTCGTGTCGATCGGTACTTCTGGGTTGGTGAGAAAGACTTCGAGTCCTGTGCGCCGGTCCATCGCATAGCGCGCCGCCTTCGTGAACGGGTTCGTTGGGAGAAGAGCGGCCGCGGCGAGCTCGTGCCGGAGCCAGCCGAAGAAGTCATCGACGAGCGGCCGGCTGCGTTCGGCGCGAACCGCGAGCTTCTTCTCGTCTTCGAGCCCCCGGTCGCGGATCGCCTCCTCGTGAGCGTAGATCTCGCGGATCCGATCGAGTGCCTGTTGAGCGCGCTCTGGCTCGACGTCCTCCGCCTTCACAAACCCGCGGCGCGTATGGGCCCAGCACTGCGCGTGCGTGACCTTCTCCCGACGTTCGGCGTAGAGGTCGTAGGCCCGGTAGCCATCGGAGAGCAGCGTGCCTTCGAAAGCTGCGAGAAGCCCCTCGACCACCTGCCGTCCCCGTGAGGGCGAGAACGGGAAGACCACTTCGTCCTGGTCGCCGTAGATCGGCCAGAAATAACCCGTCTTCATCTTCCCCTTGGCCCCGCGGCCCGCTCGGATCGGCGTCTCGTCCATCGCGAGAACACGACTCCCGAGGACCGACGCAAGCTGTGCGTCCGCGATCGGCTCGAGCAACCGCGCTGCCTGGCCCACCCAGCTCGTGAGCGAGGTCCGGCTCACCGTGATCCCCGCTGCTTGCATGCGCTGATGCTGGCGATAGAGCGGGAGGTGAGAGCGGAACTTGTCGATGAGCATGCCGGCCAGGAGGCTCACATCGGCATAGCTCTTCTCGAGTACGGAGGGCGCCGGAGCCGCCGTCGTAAGCTCTCCTGTCGCCCTCCGCTTGAAGGTCGGACGGACGAGTTTCTTCACGAAGTAGGCGGTCGGCCTCTGACACAGGATGTAGCGGACCTTCTCCCCGACTCGCTCGAGATCATCCTCGGCGACGCCTTCGAGCTCCGGATTCGGGAGGATGACCGTCTCGACCGGAACCGAGTCGTCGAAGCGTAGGCCCTTCTCATCGGCAGCGGCCTTCGGCAGCCGCTTTTTCCGCTCGTGGCTGCGCACGGCCGTTCCCCGCACGGTGGCTTCGGGCGGCGCCTCACCGAGTTCGCCGAGGCAGAGCTGCGCGCCGTCGCCTTCCTCGCCCACACGCCGCTCCGATTTCCTTCCGAAGAGCTGGTTCTTGAACCACCGAAGCTGCTGCTCGGCGAGGCGACGTTGCTCGCGCTCTTGCTCGACTTCGCGCTGAGCGCCTTCGGCGCGTTGCTGCGCAGCCCATGCAAACTCAACGAGTTCGTCGTGGCGGGCTTGGGAAAGTTCGTCGCGCGTCACCTCTTGGTTCTACCTAACGAAGTGCCTCCCGCCAAGGGGGATACCGTCGAGAAGGAACCGAAAGGCGCGTTCCGACAACTCCTGCGAGGTGTCCGCCGAGGGAAACGCGAAGCGACCCTTCTCCAGCTTCTTCGCGACCAGAACAAACCCCGTGCGATCCCACGCCAAGACCTTCACGTAGTTGCCTCGGCGATTGACGAAGAGGAAGAGGCTTCCCGAGTACGGATCCTGCTCGCTGAAGACATGTTGCACCAGAGCGAGGAGTCCTTGAAACGATTTCCTCATATCCGTCGGCTCCGTATAGGCGAAGATGCGACGCGGAGGCCCGTCTCCCCACACGGCTCACACGCGCCAGCGAAGCTGCACGCCACCCGGTAGCGAGAGTTCCATCTCGCCCGCGGAGAGTCCGATCACCGAAGAGGATTGCGGCGTCAGCTCGACG
>JAAETH010000033.1 GCA_024228575.1 Actinomycetes bacterium | reverse complement strand
GACCATGCGCTCGGTGTTCTACCCCATCCTGGGCGAACGAATCTACGGCTTCTGGGGCAATCTCATCGACACCATCGCCGTCATCGCCACCCTGTTCGGGCTGGCGTCATCGCTTGGCTTCGGAGTCAAACAGGTATCGGCGGGCATGAACTTCCTGTTCGGTACGTCGGACACCACTGCTTTCCAAGTGGTACTGATCGCCGTCATCACCGGGTTCGCCACCATGTCGGTGGTGGCCGGGCTCGACGGCGGTGTCAAGCGGCTCAGCCAGCTCAACCTCGGCCTTGGCGGTGCCTTCTTGTTGTTCGTGCTGATCGTCGGGCCGACGGTGTTCATCTTCGGCACCTTCTTGGAGAGCACTGGTAGCTACATCCAGGCCCTGCCCAGCTTGGCCACCTGGACCGAGTCGCTGAGCGGCACCTCGTGGCAGAACGGTTGGACCGTCTTCTACTGGGGCTGGTGGATCTCGTGGGCCCCATTCGTCGGCATGTTCATCGCCCGGGTCTCGAAGGGCCGGACCATCCGGGAGTTCGTCGTCGGCGTGGTTCTGATCCCGTCGCTCCTGTCGTTCCTGTGGATGTCGACCTTCGGCGGAGCTGCTCTCAAGACCCAGATGGACGGGACCCGCGACGTTGCCGCCGCCGTCAACGAGAATGTGGCAACGGCGCTGTTCGACCTACTAGAGGCATTCCCCCTGACTGCGCTGACCTCACTGGTCGGCATCATCCTGGTGGTGTCGTTCTTCGTCACCTCGTCGGATTCCGGCTCATTGGTAGTCGATCACCTGACCTCCGGCGGCAAGCTGGAATCGCCAGTTCCCCAGCGAGTCTTCTGGGCCATCATGGAGGGGGCGGTGGCGGCCATCTTGTTGCTGGGCGGCGGGTTGCTGGCCCTCCGGTCAGCGGCGGTGGCCTCGGGAGCACTGTTCGCCTGCGTACTCCTGGTCTCTATCTACAGTATGCGCCGCGGGTTCAGCGAGGAGCTGATCATCATCGACCTCGAAGAGGAGTTTGATGACAGCGCCAACCAAGCAGGCGCTGGCGACGCGGCGGAGGTGGAGTCATGAGGCGGGCCCTTGCTGTGCCAGCAATCCTGGCCGCCCTGGCCCTCACCGCCGCGGGCTGCGGTAGCGACGATGGCGGCAGTGCCAGCGCCGAGACCTTCGACGGCATCAGTGTCGTCGTCGGCTCCAAGAACTTCACCGAACAGTACGTCCTGAGTGAGATCCTGCTCCAGGGTCTCGCAGCCCGGGGCGCCGATGTCACCGACCTGACCGATACCGGCGATACCCCGACCACCAGGGCAGCCCTCCTGGACGGGGAGATCGACGCCTATTGGGAATACAACAGCACGGGTTGGGTCGAGCACCTGGGCAAGGGGGTACCCGATGATGATGGTGAAGCCCTGACCGATGCGGTGGCCGAAGCCGACAGTTCCACCAATGGGATCGAGTGGCTCGGTCGATCGACGTTCAACGACACCTACGGATTCGTGGTGACCGACGACATCGCCGAGGAGACGGCGCCCACCCAGTTCAGTGTCAATGCCTTCAACCTGGAGGCCATGGCCACCTATCTGGAGGACAACGACGACACCATCGTCTGCGTCGAGCCAGAGTTCCCCGGCCGAGACGACGGACTGGTTCTGTTCGAAGACGACACTGGCTATGAGATCCCCGAAGATCAGCTGCGTGTGATCGACGACGCGGCCGACATCTACGAAGCGGTAGCCGACGGGACCTGCGACTTCGGCGAGGTGTTCACCACCGACGGCCGAATCGACGCCCTCGGCCTCACCACCGTGGTCGACCCGGGCGTCTTCTACGTCTACAACGTGTCGCTCAACATCCCGACCAGCCTCTACGAGCAGGCACCGGATGCCTTCGACGACCTCGTTGCCGACATCCTGGCTCCGATGTCACAAACCAGGATCACCGAGTTGAACCGGCGGGT
>JAAETH010000032.1 GCA_024228575.1 Actinomycetes bacterium | reverse complement strand
GACCGGCCGATCCCGATCGAAACCATGGCAGCCACATGGCGCCAACGGCTACCGCTCCGGCACCGACTGCAGCCCCCGTCATCGTGATCCGGTTCCCAGTACAACCCACAGTCGCAGACCATAGATTCTCAACGGCCAGTAACCCCTGTTTCTTGCTCACCGGCTCCCCCGAGATAGCAGAGCTCGATCTCGGAGCTGGCACGCTACAGCAATGGGACGCCAGCAGTCGAGAGTGGATCGACCTCGGACCCGCCTCGTTGGAAGACCAGAGCCCAAGCTGGAGGATTGCTAGGTGATGACGACGACGGGTATTGATGCTCGCCGAAGGAGCTTGTCAACGGTCGATCCGAGCACTCCCTCGAACCGGCGCTGGCCATGGCTGCCGACCACGAGCACGTCGGCGTCCGCTCGCTTGGCCGCATCGAGAATCGAGTCGGCCGTTTGGTAGTCGGTCGCAGTCCACGCCGCTTCTGCGATGATCCCTTGGGCCTTCAAGAGATCGATGAGATGGTCGACGCGACGCCGTGCCGTCGTGGCGAAGTAGCGCTCGAGCTCGGCGGGGTACTCCTCTGTCTGCTCGTGGTGAAGCAGTGGAGCGAGCCTCTCGGCTACCTTGGCCCCGCTTGCAATGCCGAGCACTCCGGGCCCCGCCTCGTGGGCGATGGTGGCGACCTCGTCGACACCGGTCTCCTCCGCGTAGCTCCGAAGGAACTGTCGTGGGTGCTCG
>JAAETH010000031.1 GCA_024228575.1 Actinomycetes bacterium | reverse complement strand
TCGCCCAAGGGATCACGACCGATGATGGATCGTTGGCCTACGCAGCTGACAGTGTGACGAATCTATTGTGGACCGACGGCAACGGCACCTATGCCACCACTGTCGTGGTCGGTATCCCAACGCTCACTGACGAAGACCTCATCCTCCAAGCCCGCTCCGCTCTGGACGACGCCGCGGCGGCCCTCGAGGCCTCAGACGGTGGAGAGGCGCTGAGCGTCGTCAGTGTCTCTGGGGACACGGTCACCTTGCAAGACAGCCTCGCCGCCTTCACCGACGCCATGCTCTTGGCCCTACCCGTCGCTCTGGCCCTGTGCGCCCTGCTGGCGGCATGGTTCATGCGTTCACCCAAGTATGGACTAGCGGCAGTAGCCCCAATCCTGCTCGTGGTGGGCTGGGTATACGGTTTCATGTACCTCGCCGACTACAAGATCAACGTCATCACCGCCACCATTGCCGCCATCGCCGTCGGCGTCGGCATCGACTACTCCACCCACTTCACCATGCGATTCCGTGAAGAGTTCGAAGGGGAACCGAGCCGGTTCCCCGCCCTTCGCCGAGCCGGCGAAGGAACGGGTGGGGCATTGGCCATCTCGGCCCTGTCATCCATCATCGGCTTCTCGGTCATGGCCCTCGCCCCCATGCCGATCTTCGTCACCTTCGGTGTGTTGACCGCCGTGATGATCGCCTTCTCGCTGCTCGTATCTCTCGTGGTGTTGCCCAGCGTGCTGCTGGTCGTGACCCGAAGCCGGACCGGGGCCGAGCGCCAACACCTCCTGGACCTCACTGGCATCGCCCCTGGCGAATACGACCCTCACTCCCGTCAGACCGCCCTCGAGACCGTCCACGACTGAACCAACTAGCGGCCATGGTCCGGAGATGAAGCCGTCAGGAGAGACGGGGGGCGTCCGACGAGCACCTTGACCGTGGTTCGTGGCTTGGGTTCGGGCCCACCTCAGACTCCGACGTCATCTTGGCGGATCGGTCCATATGCACTCCAGGCTTGGTCCAGCACCGAGGTCGGGTCGCCGGTCCAGTTGAGGGCCTCGCCCTGGCCCCGGCTGCGCCGTCCGGTCACAGAGCGGACGAAGTCATAGGCACTTGCTCGCAACACAAGGGTAGGTTCGGCTCCCTCGTCGGCCCCCAGTGGGGCGTCCCGTCCATCGATCAGCTCG
>JAAETH010000030.1 GCA_024228575.1 Actinomycetes bacterium | reverse complement strand
GGGCGCCGTCGATCGCGTCGACGTTGCCGACGAGTTGACCGCACCAACCCAGACGACGATGTTCTCTGCCGATGACGTCACGGTGTTGTCGCCGGACCAAGCCGCCGACTCGATCTCGACCACCGAGCCCTCCGAACCGCCAGGCCCGGCCGAGAACTTCCTCATCGTCGGATCCGACAATGCCGAGGCGATCGACCCCAACGATCCGCTTCTGAACGGCCGTGACGGAGAGATTTCCAACCATCTGGCCGACACCATCATGGTGCTGCGGCTCGAGCCCGAGACCGGACGAGCCAACCTGTTGTCGGTCCCGCGTGATCTCGAGGTTGAGATCTCGGGCAAGAACAGCAGGTTGAAGATCAACGCGGCGTTCAACTACGGGGAACCCTATGTGGATCAGGTGGCGCGGCTCATCAACACCGTCGAGGAGAACCTCGACATCACCCTTCAGCACTACATCGAGGTCGATCTGGCGGCCTTCCAGCGCATCGTCGATGCTGTCGGCGGGGTTGAGGTCTGCTTCGCTGGCCCGACGACAAATCCCCGCACAGGTCTGAACATCACTCGAGGTGGATGGCAGTTGCTCGACGGCCAGATGGCTCTCAACTGGGTGCGTTCGCGCAATGAGCTGGTGCAACAACGACTCGATGGCACGTGGGAGAACATGAGCCCATTCGCCGACCTCGACCGCATCGAGCGCCAGCAGGACTTCGCACGCCAGGCCGTCGACCAGGTTCTTTCCGACGTCGTCGGGAATCCGTCACTGTTGTTCTCGATTCTCGACATCGCTGCCGACGAGCTGGTCGTGTCGAACAGCTTCAGCGTTGTCGGCGACGGCAGGTTGCTGGCCCGGTGGTTCGCCGACCTCGACGATGACGATCTGGTGACCATGTCGCTCGATGTCTTCGATCATCCGGTCACCGAAGCCCACGACAACGAGTATCGGCTCGGTATGACTGCGCTTGCCGAGCCCCAGCTCGACGTGTTCCGCGGCATTCCGCTCGAGGCGGTTGTGCCCAAACGTGTCGAGGTCTCAATTCGGGCCGAGGATCAGAACGATGTGGTTGCCGGTCTCACCGAGATCGGTTTCGAGATCGGAACCCAATGGGTGGTTTCGACAGGTGACGAGGGTGTCAGAGTCCGATACGGCATCGGAGGGCACAATGCGGCGAACCTCCTTGCGGCCTATCTCGACTACGCCGTGGAGTTTGTTGCCGATGAGAGCCTTGAAGCTCACCAGCTCGTGCTGGAATGGGCTGGCACTGCGCCCGAGGTACTCGCTGTGCCTCGCGCTCTCACACGAGCAGCTGAGTCGATCGCACCCCCGACTACCACCACGATCGCCCCCGAGTTGACGACTACCACCACGACCGTGCCCGAATTCGAGTTCGACTGCGACGCCCCGAGGGCTTGAGCCCATCCCCTCAAGGCCGACCGACATACGTGACGGGCGAGCTGCATGCGGGTTCCCGGGGAACGCCGCAAACACGGTCCGAAGTACAGAGACAACACCAGAGCAGACGGGCTGCGTGCCCGGGGAACGCCGCAAACACGGTCCGAAGTACAGAGACAACACCAGAGCAGACGGGCTGCGTGCCCGGGGAACGCAATGACTGAGATGAGCAAGATTGCCGTGATCGGCACGGGATACGTGGGGCTGACTACCGGCGCCTGCTTCGCCCACATTGGTCACGATGTCGTGTGCGCCGACATCGACGAGTCGAAGATCGATCGCCTGAATCGGGGCGAGATTCCCATCCTCGAGCCCGGTCTCGACGACCTCGTTCGAGATGGGATGGCCGAAGGCAGGCTCAGCTTTGTGGTTGGGGCGGCCAATGCCGTGGCCGATTGCGAGTTCGCATACCTGTGTGTCCCAACCCCCCAGGGCGAGGATGGCTCGGCCGACCTCAGCTACGTCGAGGCCGCGGCCCGAGAGATCGCTCCGCTGCTCACCTCCGGTGCTGTGGTTGTGAACAAGTCGACGGTTCCAGTGGGTTCGACCCTGGTTGTCGAGGGAGCGATGATGCGTGACGACGTCACCGTCGTTTCGAACCCCGAGTTCCTGCGCGAAGGATCCGCCGTACACGACTTTCTCAACCCGGATCGTGTCGTCATCGGAACAGACGATCGCCCCACGGCGGTGAAGGTCGCTTCGTTATTCCTTGGTCTGACCGCTCCGGTCATCGTCACCGACCCGGCCTCCGCCGAGACGATCAAGTACGCGGCCAACTCGTTCCTTGCGACCAAGCTTTCGTTCGTGAACGCGATGGCCGCGGTCTGCGAGGCAGTCGGCGCCGATATCAACGATGTGGTCAAGGGCATCGGCTCCGATCCGCGCATCGGCGACAAGTTCCTGCAGCCAGGTCCGGGCTGGGGAGGTTCGTGTTTTCCGAAGGACAGCCGGGCATTGGTGCGCATCGCTGACGACGCGGGCTATGACTTCTCGCTCCTGAGAGGCGTCATCGATGCCAACACCCAGCAGTTTGATCGGGTCACCGATCGTGTCGAGGAGATGGTCGGTGGCTTGCGGGGCAAGAGGGTCGCGGCTTTCGGCCTGACATTCAAGGCCAACACAGACGATCTGCGCGACTCGCCGGCGCTCGAGGTGATCGCCCGACTTCAGGAGCGTGGCGCAGACGTGGTCGCGTACGACCCCGCCATTCACCGCGATCTCGAGACCGTCCGAGTCGCCGATTCGGCCTACAGCGCCGCCGAAGGTGCAGACGTGGTTGTGGTGCTGACCGAGTGGGACGAGTTCAGATGGCTCGACTACACCAAGGTCGTCGAGGTCATGGCAAGCCCAATGCTCTACGACACCCGCAACGTTCTTGATGCCGCCGGTGTTCGCAAGGCCGGAATAGAGCTTCGAATCCTCGGCCGCGGCTGAGCTGCGAGGGGTCACCATGAAGAGTGAACATTGCCGAATTGTGGTGACTGGGGGTGCCGGCTTCCTGGGTTCACATCTTTGCGACTCACTCCTCGAGCAGGGGCATTCGGTGATAGCGATCGACAACCTGGTGACGGGTCGGATGGAGAATGTCGAGCACCTCTTCGGGCACGATCGATTCCAGTTCGTGCGCCAGGACGTCACCAACTACCTCTGGGTCCCAGGCGAAGTCGACATCGTGCTCCACTTCGCCTCGCCGGCGTCGCCGATCGACTACCTCGAACTCCCGATCCAGACACTGAAGGTCGGCAGTCTCGGTACACACAACGCTCTCGGCTTGGCCAAGGACAAGGGGTCGAGGTTCCTGCTGGCTAGCACCAGCGAGGTCTACGGTGACCCGGAGGTTCACCCACAGGTCGAGACCTACTGGGGCAATGTGAACCCGGTGGGCCTTCGCGGGTGCTACGACGAGGCCAAGCGGTTCTCCGAGGCGATGACGATGGCGTACTACCGCACCCACGGCGTCGACGTCAGGATCGTTCGGATCTTCAACACATACGGACCTCGTATGCGTCCCCGCGATGGACGCGTCGTGTCCTCGTTCCTCACCCAGGCGTTGAGAGGAACTCCGCTGACCGTCTTCGGGGATGGATCGCAGACCCGCAGCTTCTGCTACGTCGACGACCTGATCGACGGCATCATCTCTGTTCTCTGGTCCGACTATGTGGGTCCGGTGAATGTCGGCAATCCGGGTGAATTCACGATGCTCGAGTTGGCCGATGTTGTCAGGCGGGTGACGGGCAGCAGCGCCGAGCTGCTGCATGAACCCCTGCCCACCGACGATCCGACGCGGCGAAGGCCCGACATCGAGCTGATCGCGAAACTCACGGGCTGGCAGCCCAGGGTCGATCTGGCTGAGGGTCTCGAACGAACGGCTGCGTGGCTCGAGACTCAGCTCGCCTGATCGTCTTGGTGGCATTTCCGTGGCAGCCTTGAAGTGTGCCCAACAACAGCGAGGTGATCAGGGTCACCGTCATCGCCGAACCCTTGTGGCATCGCGTACCGGGAGGAACCGGTGTTGCCGCCAGAGAGTTGTTGACGGGCCTCTCGACCCACCCCGAAGTTGAGGTCGATATCGTCGCGGCCCGTCATCGAAGCGGCCTGTCGAGTCCGGTCGGAGGGCGTGTTCGCCAGGTTGGGCTTCCCCGGGTCTTGTTGTACGAGCTCTGGTCGCGCACCGGCAGGCCCGATGTGGCAGGCAGCGGGTCACACCTGATCCACTCGCCGATGTTGCCCGCGCCGACGGCTTCGCGGGTTCCGGTCGTCGTCACCCTCCACGACCTGGCCTGGGTGGAACGCCCCGCCGATTTCCCGCCCCGGGCCAGGCGACTGTACGAGCGCATGTTCGCGCGGGTTCGCGAGCAGGCGTCGCTGGTGCTGTGCAGCTCTGAGTTCACGCTTCGCGCCGCGGTGGCTGCCGGTCTGTCGAGCGACAGGGCGAGGGTCGTCAGGCTCGGTGCCCGACCTCTCGATTCACGCGGTGTCGATCTGGCATCTCGTTTCGACATCGATAGCCCATTCCTGCTGTCGGTTGGAACGGCCGAACCGCGCAAGAACCTCGCCCGACTCCTCCAGGCCTTCGAGATGAGTGAACTCTGGCGGACGGGAATGACCCTGGTGCTGGCCGGACCCGAGGGCTGGCAGGTCGAGCTTGGGGACTTGTTCGACTCGCTGGCGAACGAGGTCAGGTCGTCGATCGTGGCTGTGGGACAGGTGTCGGATTCCGAACTCGCTGCCCTGTACCGGGGGTGCGCGGGCTTCGTGTATCCAAGTCTCTTGGAGGGCTTCGGGCTGCCGGTCTTGGAGGCGCTTGTCGCAGGTGCTCCGGTCGTAACGAGCGCGACCACTGCGACGGCCGAGGTGGCGGGCGAGGCGGCCCTGCTGGTCAACCCAGAATCGGTCGAAGAGATCGCCGAGGCCATGCGCGACATCGTCGAGGATGACGAGGCCAGAGACCGCATTTCCAGGTCTGTCGCGGGCCAGGTCGCTCGCCACTCGTGGGAGGCTCACATTGCTGCAACCCTCGCCGCCTATCGCGAGGTGATCACTTGATACACGTCGGGGTGAACCTGACATGGCTGAGACCCGGCCAGGTCGGAGGCAGTGAAGAGCACCTGACACGGTTGCTGACCGGCTTCGTCGACGACCCCGACTTCGATCTGACGTTGTATGTGCTCGAGTCGTTCGCTCTCGCTCACCCCGAGCTGGCAGGCGCCTTCCGTATGGTCGTCGCCCCGGTTGCGGGAACCAACCGGCTGCGGCGTGTGGTCGCCGAGCAACGTTGGTTGGTGTCACACATGAATCACGACGAGATCGACGTTGCCTTCCACGCGGGTGGAACCATGCCATTGCGCCCGGGGCCGGCTCCCGTTCTATTGGTTCATGATGTCCAGTACCTGACCTACCCCCAGAACTTCGGCACGGTGAAGCTCACGTACCTGCGGGCGCAGGTCCCTCGCAGTGTTCGTCGTGCCTCGGTCGTCGTCGTTCCGAGCGCGTATGTGGCCGACAGGCTGGCAGAGGTTTTTGACACCGATCGCTCGAAGATGCGGGTCGTACCCCACGGGGTCGGAGCCGTGTCCGATCCCGCCGTTCCATTCGAGGTCGAGCGGCCCGTGATCCTGTATCCGGCAATCACATACCCCCACAAGAATCACGTGACCCTCGTCCGGGCCATGGCGGAGATGCAGCACGAGGCAACCCTGGTGTTGACCGGGGGCGAGGCTGAGTGTGAGGAGCTGGTGATGGATGAGGTCGGTCGCCTCGGGTTGACCGGCAGCGTTCGGCGGCTCGGTCGTGTTCCTGTCGAAGAACTCGAGCGATGGTGGGCGACCGCTTCGGTGTTGGCGTGCCCCTCGCTCTACGAGGGATTTGGCGCCCCGCTGCTCGAGGCGATGGTGCGGGCAGTTCCCATCGTGGCGTCGGACGCCGCTGCCATTCCCGAGGTCGTGGGCGACGCAGCGGTGCTCGTCGGTGGTACCGATCCGTCGGAGTGGGCAGCTGGGCTCGACTCGGTCCTCGAGGGCGCTCGGCCCGAGCTGGCCGGGCTCGGGCTGAAGCAGGCCGAGAACTTCACTCCTTCGGTAGCGGTCGACCGCCTCAGGGATGCGCTGGCTGACGCTCACCGTCGGGCCGGTTGAGCTACGGTCTGGCCCCCGTGGAACTGGTTGTCGTCTGTCCGCATTTTGAACCCGACGTGGCGCCCACCGGCGATGTGATGACTCGTATCGTCAAGGAGCTTGCGGCGAGAGGTCATCGCCTGCATGTCATCACGTCGCTTCCGTGGTATCTCCATCACCGAGTCGAGCCGGGTTGGGGCGGACGATTGTTTCGTTCCGAGACCACCCGATGGGGTCGGATCACCCGCGTTCATCCGTTTCCTGCGCCCGACAAGACCAACCTGTTCCGCCGCGCCCTGTCCTTCGCCGGGTTCACGGCTTTCGCGACGGTCCGGGCCATGTGGGGACGCAAGGTCGACGGTGTCTTGGCCATGTCGCCACCGCTGACCCTTGGGCCTGCCGGATGGTTGGCGGGCATCACGAGGCGGGCTCCGGTGGTGTTCAACATCCAGGACGTGTATCCAGACGTCTTGATCGAGGTTGGCGCGGTCAAGTCGGGGCGGACGATCGCTGCCCTCCGGTGGCTCGAACGATTCAGCTATGCCAGGGCAGACGCGGTGACTGTTCTGTCCGAGGATTTGAAGCGAAACCTCAGCGCCAAGGTCGATCCGGGGAAGGTTCGGGTCATCCCGAACTTCGTGTTGACCGATGCGATCAAGCCCGAGTCTCGCAACAACAGCTACCGAGAAGAGCTGGGCGTGGGTGATCGAACCCTGGTGATGTACGCGGGGAACATCGGGTATAGCCAACCGCTCGAGTTGGTGGTCGCGGCTGCGCGCGCTTTTGCCGATCGTGACGATGTTCATTTCGTCGTCAACGGAGGCGGAAGTGGCCGGGCATCGGTCGAGCAGGCCGCGAAGGGTCTCGACAACATCACGTTCATGGATCTCCAGCCCAAGGAACGCCTCCCCGAGGTCCTCGCGGCGGGCGACCTTCATCTCGTCTTGTTGCGCAAGGGTCTGTCGGCATCTTCGGTGCCATCGAAGACGTACTCGGTTCTTGCAGCAGGGCGCCCTCTGTTGTGCTCGCTGGATGAGGGAAGTGAGGTGACCCGGATGGTCGCCGAAGCCGATGCCGGCGTCTCGGTTCCACCGGAAAACTCCGCCGCGTTCATCGGGGCCCTTCGAGACCTGCTCGACGACCCCGAACGGCTGGCGGAACAGGGCCGAAACGGTCGTGTGTTCGTCGAGGGCTGCTACTCGCCAGAGGCCGTAGCGCAGGCCTACGAAGAGCTGTTCGTACAGCTCGCCAACACCTGACGGGTTGCCCCGAACACTCGGGTTACCACTCCTATACTCGGCTTCCTGTGACTCCTCCCGCTTCAGAGCACAAACGTGTGTCCACGGTCGGCGCGGCGTACTGCGCCAACAAGGGTGCGGGCTCGATGCTCCAGGCCATCATCGACAGGTTCGACGACGTCACCATCGACGTGCACTCGACGTACCCGATCGCCGATGCCGTGGCGTTGGCCGAGTTCGACAACGTGAACGTCGTGAGCGCCCGAGCCAAGACCCAAGCCTTGCTCGACTTCCCGCTTGCGTTCCTTGCCGGAGTCCTCCGTGTCCTTCGGCTGCCGTGGCGTTGGGTATGTCGGACCGACGTTCTGCGGTCGTTCAGCCAGACCGATGTCGTGGCCGACGTCACCGGCATCAGCTTCTCGGACTCGCGGCCGAAGGTATTCGCCCCATACCACCTCCTACTCGACTCGATCCCGTTGCTGTTGGGAGTGCCGGTCGTCAAGTGTTCGCAGGCGATTGGGCCTTTCATCTCCGTTCCTGTCAAGGTCACCGCTCGACTCGTGCTGCCGAGGCTTTCTGGCGTGGTTGCGCGCGGTCCGGGCACGAGCGAGATGCTCAGCGGCTTCGACATCGATCACATCGAGTCTCACGATCTCGCCTTCGCGATGCGAATGGACGAGCTCCATCTCGACCGGGCGGCCGATCTGCTCGAGCGAGCTGGTGTGGAGGGCGCCTACATCACGGTCGCCCCCAGCACCCTCGTCATGCAGAAGTGTTCCCAGGCGGGCATCGACTATGTCGGCCTGATCGCCGATGTCATCACGGGACTGGTCGTCCGCTGCGGACAACCCGTTGTCCTCCTGGCTCATTCGTCCCAACCGAGTGCTCCACCCGAGCGGGAGGACGTTCCCGACCGCCTCAACGATCTGGTGGTGTGTCGTGCTATTGCGCAACGGTTGGGACAGCTCGACGACACTGCATTCCTCGACGACACTGCATTCCTCGACGACATTGCATTCCTCGACGATGATCTGCCGCCAGCGGTTCTACGAGCTGTCATCGATGGGTCCGAGATGGTCGTGACGTCGCGCTTCCATGCCATGGTTTCGGCGCTGGCGGTCGCCACACCTCCGGTCGTCATCGGTTGGAGCCACAAGTACGGCGAAGTTCTCGATGCGTTTGGTATCGAAGGAAACGTCATCGACTTCGCAGAGGTCGACACCGAAGGCATCGTCGAGGTCGCTGCACGGCAGTACGAGACACGGGTCGAGACCAGTGCCCGGATCGAGGCAGAACTTCCCGCCGTCGTGCGGTCGGCCGAACAGAACTTTGCACTTCTCGACGAGATACTCGGATCATGACGGACGGATCGAACCTGCAGGACGTCATCAACAACGACTGGTGCATCGGTTGTGGGGTGTGCTCACATGCAGACGCGTCCATCGAGGTAGAGCTGGATCCGCGGACCCTGATGTATCGCCCGAGTTCTCCAGGAGACGAGAGGGCAGCCTCGGTGTGTCCTGCCGTCGCCGTCGACTTCGCGGGGTTGCACGAATGGCTCTTCCCGGGTGCGCCGGTCAGCGAGTTCGGTGTCGTCGACACCGTGCTGTTGGCCCAGAGCACCGACGAGCAGAGAAACCTGGCCGCCAGCTCGGGAGGCCTGATCAAGGAGCTGCTGCGCCACTACCTCGCAAGCGAAGACGTCGACGGTGTCATCGCCCTGTCTCATGTCGAGGGTCTCGACTTCCGCCAGACCGTGCTCACCAAACCCGACGAGGTCGACACCTTGCCAGGGTCGATCTACCACAACCTCGCTCAGCCCGAATCGTTGACCCTGCTGCGAGAGAACCCGGGCCGTTACGTCTTGGTCGGCATCCCCTGCCAGCTCGAGGGGATCTACCAGTACATCCGCGAGTTCGAGCCCGAACTCAAGCAGAAGATCCACTCGACCGTCGGCCTGTTGTGTGGATGGCAGTACAACCACCATGCGCTACGAGCGCTCGGCAGCTACAAGAAGTTCGATGCCGAGGAGATAACCAACGTGCAGTATCGAGGTGGTGGCCCGATCGGCAAGCTTCGCATCACCACGCCCGAGAAGGAACACGTCATAGGGCGCCGTGTCGACTTCGGTTATCAGGTCGCGTTCGACAGGTCGTTCAACCTGGCGCGGTGTCACGTGTGTGTCGACCATTCGAACTTCCTCGCCGATCTGGTCGTTGGTGATGCCTGGTTGCCCAGCACCGTGACGACCCGAACAGGGGTCAGCATGGTCGTCTGCCGTACCGCCGAGGCGTCGGCTGCGATGGCTGCACTCGAGACGGCCGGTTCGATCGTGACCGCCCTGGCGTCGACGTCCGAGGTTCTCGAGAGCCAGAAGCGGCGGGTGGTCTACGGCGACTTCGCCTACGCATACTCCGAGTACCTGGCCGAGATTGG
The DNA here is from genome assembly GCA_024228575.1 of Actinomycetes bacterium. GTDB lineage: Bacteria > Actinomycetota > Acidimicrobiia > Acidimicrobiales > Poriferisodalaceae > JAAETH01. Next base: position 47,580 of record JAAETH010000030.1, on the reverse strand, counting down.
GGTTCCGGTACCGGTGATGATCGGGCCGAACAGATCTGGAGCGAAGCTGTCGCCTCGAAAGGAAGTCGAGAGGTTCCACGACGAGTTCACCAGAAAAGTCGCGCTTCAGCGCGAGGGCCGGTATCGCTTCCTGTTCTGGCGCAAGGCGACGGTCGAGCTGCGCAGACATCTGTCGCGGTACGTGAACTGGTTCTTCGTACGGGTGCTGAAGGTCAAGTCGATCTTCGGCAAACGCGACGAGGTCAATCGCGAGCTGCTGAAGGGCTTTCGCTGAGGCCCACGGGCAGCTTCAGGCTGCCCGAGCGCACCAGCAGCCCGACGATCGCGAAGGTGACCGCCTCGGCAACAGTTGTCAGCACCCGCGAGGCACCAAACGCGAATACCGCGATGTCGTCGAGGTCTTGGCCCCTGATCACCCAGAGCCCCACGGCTTCCCTCACCCCGAGTCCTGCGGGCGCGAACACAGCGACCAGGCCCACGGCACGACCGACGTTGAATGCCCCCACTGCCAGCCACAGGTCGAGTTCGCCACCGGTGGCCCTGGCCGGGAGCCAGACGCCCAACCCGAGCAGGAAGACGATCGCACTGTGTTCACCGATGACCCTGAACACGTGTATCGGTCGAAATGCGGTACGCAGGAGCGACCGGCCGAGCACCCAGGTCGCGACGATCCACAGTGTCGCGACTGTCGCCACTTCGAATGTGCGCCACCCCCAGCCTGCCTCGATGCTGCTGTCCAGTACACCCCGCAGGCCGCCTGGCAGGCCCAAGGAAGTGCAGATGAGCCCGCCGAACATGGCCCCGACTACGAGATTGCCCTTCTCGAAACCGAATCCACGGGCAGCGTCACCACCCGACAGTCCGAATCGCAGGTACGAATTCACACGTGCTGCGACTCCCCAAACCCCACCGGGCACATACTTCGCCATGTCCGAGATGGTGTAGACGCGGTAGAAGGGGCCTGGGCCCAACGGTGGGCCGTCGACCAGGTGGTAGGCGAGCCTCGCCTGCTCGGAGTAGACGACCTTGGCCGAGATCACCGACAGAATCACGAGGACAAGAGCGGTGATTCCCATGTCGGATGTGAGGTCTGTGACCGTGCCCCAGTTGCGTACGAGATACCCGCCCACCAAGGCGATGAGAAGCATCGTCCAGAGTAGCCGGAGCGGCTTGATCAGTCGTTGGTAGGCCTCGCGCGCCCTGGGAGGAAGGCGAAGTCGGCTCATCGAAGCCTGAACGCCAATCGCGGGCGCGGGTGGGTCTGCGCCTTTCCCATCACGATCTGTTCCGTTGTCGCCGTTGGAGGTTGACGAACAACTCTGCGAGCAGGCCTACAGAAATGAGCTGTACGGACACCACGATCAGCAGCACCCCGATCGTCAGTGCCGGGCGTGTTCCGATCGCATTGCCGAGCAACTTCTCGATGAACATCCAGACGAGCAAGCTGGCTCCCGCCAGACCCGAGAACAACCCGAGGGCACCGATCAGGTGGAACGGACGGGTTTCGTAGGTGGTCAGAAACTTGACGGTGATGAGGTCGAAGAACCCGCGCCAGAACCGTGCCTTACCGAACTTCGACTGACCTGCGATGCGTTCGCGATGATTCACATCGACTTCGGTCGACCGATATCCGGCCCACTCGGCGAGCGGAGGGATGTAACGGTGCATTTCGCCGTACATGTCGACGGCCCTGGCAACCTCGATCCTCATGAGCTTGAACCCGCTGTTGAAGTCGCGTCCTTCGACCCCGCTCACTTTGGAGGTGGTCCAGTTGTAGAGCTTCGAGGTGTTGCGCTTGATGAAACGATCGTTGCGGATGGACCTGCGGCCCGTCACGAGGTCGTAGCCGTCATCGAGAGCGGCCAGCAGCTTGTCGAACTCGCGCGGGTCGTCCTGACCATCTGCGTCCATGAGAGCAACCAGATCGGCGTCGACCAGCTCGAATGCAGTGCGAAGGCCCTCGGATTTGCCGAAGTTGCGTCTCTGCCGATGGAACCGAAGTTGTGGCATCGCTGCCGACAGTTCCTGGAGGATCTGCGGGGTTGCGTCGGTGCTTCCGTCGTCGATGACCAGCACCTCCCACCGCTCGAATCTCTCCGCCAAGACCTCCGAGAGTTCGGAGAGCACAGCGGGAAGGTTCTCGGCCTCGTTGTAGGCGGGGAGGACAACGCAGATCTGCGCCCGTTCAGTCATATCCACCGGAGGATACCCGGCGTTGGTGTTGTCGTCGGGGGACTCGGGGACGTTGTCGGCACCGATCCTCTGACCCACGCGGGAGCTCGCCGACGCCTGATGGGATGCCCTCGATGTGGCAGACATGAGGTGGGGTGCCTATCAGGGTGCAAGAAGCGGTAGCTTGGACCGCCGTATGGCCAAGTCCAAGTCAGTCAACAAGGTCGCTCGCGCTGCTGCCACAACTGCACCGAAGGCGGCGCGCCCCGGCGACCGTCCCATCTTCTTCCCGATCGCTATGGCGATTGTGGTGGTGATCGGTGTTGTGTTCGTCCTTCTCGCCCGCGACGAGCGCCGCGAGGACATCCCCGACGCGGCTCCAGGCCTCTCCGATCACTGGCACTCGGCGTACTCGATCAATGTCTGTGGCGAGGAGCAGGCGATACTTCCCGCCGATTCCGACGTCCAATTTGGCCTCTATACGCTGGGCGACGGACTGATCCACATCGCTCCTGCCATCGAAGAAGCAACCGGGTTCGGTGCTACGGTCGGCGCGTTCTTCGTCGAGAGCGAGGGTCTCATCTCCGATGAGGCGATACGGATCGGCGACGTCGATGTCGCCGAAGGCGAGACACTCTGCGACGGTGAAGAGGGTGAAGTCCTGGTACTCAAGTGGCTCACCGCCGACGCGGAGGACCCGCTTGTCCTCTCCGACGGGTTGGGCGCGGTTCGTTTCGATCAAAATGACGACGAGCAGGGCCAGCTGTTCACATTCGCCTACATGCCGATTGGCGAAGACCTCGACGTCAAAGCTCTGAAGCCCGACACTTCACTTCTCGACGACTACATCGATGGCGATCCGCCCGAGGAAGCTCCACTCGAGGAAGCACCCGACGCGGGCGACTCGACTTCAACAACCGAGGGCTGATCGCGTGAAGGCCTTGGTGTTGGTGGGTGGTTTTGGGACGAGGTTGCGACCTCTGACGCTGACGACTCCCAAGCAGATGCTTCCAATCGCAGGGCGACCGATGATCGAGTGGGTGGTTGGGCGCCTGGCCAACTTCGGCGTCGACGAGGTCGTGCTCAGCCTGGGCTACCGGCCCGACGCGTTCATCGAGGCGTATCCAGATCAGGTCTGTGCGGGCGTTCCAATTCGATACGTCATCGAGGACGAGCCGCTTGGCACCGCCGGAGCGGTCCGGTTCGCTGCGACCGAGGCCGGGTTCGATAGCACCTTCCTGGTCTTGAACGGCGATGTGTTGACCGATCTCGACGTTGACGTGCTCGTCGATTTCCACCGCACCAGCCAAGCCGAGGCAACAATTGCACTCCATCGCGTCGACGATCCGTCTGCTTTTGGGGTGGTCCCCACCGACGCCGACGGGCGTGTCATCGCCTTCGTCGAGAAACCACCCCGCGAAGAGGCACCGACCGATCTGATCAATGCGGGCACCTATGTGCTCGAGCCTTCGGTCATCGAGTCGATCCCAGCCGGGCGTGCTGTCTCGATCGAGCGCGAGACGTTCCCCGAGCTCGTAGCTCGCCAGACCTTGTTCGCCCGGGCGGCCGAGACCTACTGGCTCGATACCGGAACCCCCGAGCTCTATATCAAGGCAAATCTCGACATCATCACCGGCAACCGTCCAGGGGTGAGTGCCGAAGCGGTCCGCGGCGATGTTGCCGGATCTGCGACACTCACCGACAGCGTCGTGGGCATCGGTTCGACGGTCGCAGCCGACGCAGTGGTCGTGCGGTCTGTGCTGATGAACGGTGTTGTGGTCGGCGAGGGTGCGGTTGTCACAGACTCGATCCTCATGGACGGTGTTGCCGTCGAGGCCGGGGCACACGTCACGGATGGATCGGTCATCGGCGCCGGCGAGTGTGTCGGCGCCGGCAGTCACATCCAGGCCGATCGGGTCCCAAGACCCGAGTGAGCTGAACAGGGGCAAACGTCATGGCACAGGTGATGGTCACTGGGGCTGCCGGTTTCGTCGGATCTCATCTGGTCGATCGTCTGCTCGCGCAGGGTCACGAGGTCGACGCGATCGACGATCTATCCACAGGCAGCATCACAAATCTGACCCGCGCCCGCCATGTAGGCGGCATGAAGCTGCACCAGATCGATGTCAGAGTTCCCGAATTTGTCGACCTGGTCGGTCGTCGAAGCCCGGACCTGATCTGGCATCTCGCGGGGCGTGTCGACAGGCCGGGTTCACTGAAGGATCCGGTGTTCGATGCCGACGTCAACGTTCTCGGAACGCTGAACGTCCTCGAGGCGGTGCGGATGCACGAGATTCCGAAGATCGGGGTGGCGGTACACGGCCTGTTCCGGCGTGAGGCCGACACCGATGGGCGCACCATCGTCGGCCAGTTGCCGAAGGTTCCCAGCCATATCGCAGCTGAAGCCCAGGTGGACTACACGAGGGTTCACGGCGACGTCTACGGGCTCGACTGCCGCGTCATCGCCCTGGCCAACGTCTATGGCCCGCGGCAGGTTGCGGGCGAGTTCGGTCCCTGCATCGCCAGCTTCGTCTCGAAGGCGGCGGCCGGCGACTCGCCCATCGTCGATGGCGACGGAACTCAGGGGCGCGACTTCATCCATGTCGACGATGCCGTCGAGGCCATCGCAAAGGGGGGCGACCTGCCGTCGGGCGCAATTGTTGCGTTGGGAAGCGGCCGAGTCACCCGAGTCATCGACCTGGCCGAAGCGATCTGCCAGCTGGCAGGCGGCGCGGTGGCACCAACATTCGGGCCGGCGCGTCGATTCGACCGGCCCGGTGTCGCGTTCCCGACCGAAGAGGCCTCCAGACGTCTCGACTGGAAGGCCTTCACCTCCCTGGAAGACGGTCTGGCCGACCTGGTGAGCGCGGCGAGATCTGAGACCGACTAGGCGTGTCCTGCGCGGAGATTGTCCCGCGTGTCGTGGCGGGGATGGTTCAGGCCGCGAGGACAGCGAACCCGAAGGGCTCGGACAACCTACGTTGTGCCCTACACGGGGCGGCCGCGTCGTCGAACAATTGAAGACACGATCGGAGGTGATCCCGGTGAAGGCAAGTGTCGGAGATCGGATTGTGATCAAGGGTCATCACGTCGGTGAACCCGACCGTGACTGCGAAGTGCTCGAGGTTCGAGGCCCCGATGGATCGGAGCCATTCCTCGTACGTTGGGGCGACACGGGGCACGAGGGGCTCTACTTCCCCGGTTCGGATGCCCACGTAGAGCACTATCACGCTACCGATTGACCGAGGCCAGACGGGCACTTCGGTCGACTCAACGAAAGAGGTCCTCGGCTGCCGGTCTGACCAGTTCATCGACCACCGATGACGATCGGAACCAGCTCGCGTCGACCCCCCGGATGATCGCGACGGGCACCCCGGCCGACTTCCCACAAACAAGGTCGGCTGCCGAGGCGAGTTCGTCGACTACACACACCTCGGTGACCTGCAGTTCGCGGCCGAGTGAGTCGTTGGTGCCCTTGAGGTCGAGGATTGCACCGATGCCGGCACAACCGATTGCAACGTCGGTCAGACCTCGTCTCCACGGGCGGCCAAACGTGTCGGAGATGATCACGGCGGTGTCGATTCCGTGTACGCCGAGCAGGCGGTCGCGAATTCGGCGAGCCGAGCGATCAGAGTCTTCCGGCAACAGGGCAGCCTGACCTCGGTCGACGTTCGAGAGGTCGATTCCGGCGTTCGCACACACAAACCCATGTTTGGTCTGGCTGATGATCAGGTCGCCTCGACGTCTGAGGATGTGCACCGATTCGCGCTCGACGATCGGCTTGTGGCTGAGCGGGTCAGAGGGATCGATATCGACCATCGCGCCCTCGGCTTTCGAGACGATCTTCTGTGTGACGACAAGGACGTCGCCATCGAGCAGTCCGTGGTCTGATCTCGTGGTGGCATCGGCGATAGCGGTGGCGACATCGTCGCCCCTTCGGATCTCGGGAATGCCTCTGACTGGGATGATCTGTAGCGATCCTTGGGTCATGCTCCGCCCCGGTTGGAGATTGTTTCGATGGTGGTTGTGGCCAGTGCGGCCGCCACGTCTACATCCGACATGATCGTGTCGGTGACGATGCACTCGAGGCCCAGCCTCTCAATGTCTGATGCCTGGGAGGCATCGACGGTGTCCACGACGAGTGCTGAGGCGAACTCCGCATACAGCTCGGCTACACCGCTGGCCGTCGACTCGTGGCCGAGTTCGGTGAGCATGCGGTCGGCGGGCCCCTTCAATGCCTTGCCCCCGACGATGGGGGAGATGGCAACTACAACATCTCGCCGTTCGGTAAGGGCCTCCCTGATTCCGGGAATCGCAAGGACCGGACCTATCGAAACGATTGGATTCGACGGAGCGACCACAACACACGTGGCGTCGCCGATTGCTTCGAGTACCCCTGGCGCTGGTCTTGCATCGGCTGCTCCGGAGAAACGGACCGCATCGACTGCCACGTCGTGGCGGCGACCGACGAAGTACTCCTGAAACGAGATCTCACCCTCGCCGACAACACTGACCTTCGTCTCCACAGGGGCTTCCGTAGCCGGAACGATGTTCATGGTGATGTCGAGGGAAGCGGTGATCTCGCGGGTGATCTGAGCCAGGCCGGCGCCGTCCGCCGTGCGTTGGGTTCGGTACAGGTGGAGTGCGAGGTCCTTGTCGCCCAGGCCGAACCACGTCTGTCCGCCGAGCCGCTCCAGCTCGTTCCTGGTCGTCCAGGTCTCGTCGGCACGTCCCCAGCCGGTCTGTGGGTTCACGAGCCCTGCAAGGGTGTAGCTGACAGTGTCGAGATCGGGGCAGATGCGTAGGCCGTGAAGTGAGAAGTCGTCGGCGACATTCACCACGGCGACATCGCCACGAGCTGCATCGGCTCGGGCTGCTGCCAGGCCCCTGAGGAACTTGGCAGCACCTACTCCGCCGGCGATTGTGACGATGCTGCTAGCTGGCACGTGCGGGAGCCTAGATGACGCTGTGGGCACGAGAAGCGGACGGTTCAGTCGCGAGCCGAAGCGATCGTCGAGACGAAGTCGACGTAGCGGCCGATGACAGCGTCCCAGGCGAACATGGTCTCGGTGTACGAGCGTCCGTTCGTAGCGAGGGTAGCCCGCAGCGCGGGATCGGTCATCAGACGATTCACGGCAGCCTCGAAGGTCGGATAGTCGCCGAACCAGAGTCCCCCTTCGGCGCGCTGAGCATGTTCGACGGTTGCCCCGCACTGAGCATTGACCAACACGGCGGTGTCGGCCAACCATGCTTCGAGGATCACCATCGAGAATGACTCCATCGCGGAAGGTGAGACCGACAGTTCGGCACCGCGGACGAGCGCCCACTTGGTTGCCTCGTCGACGGCATCGGTCTGGATCACATCGGGGTGTGGATCGAGTTTCTCGCTTGCTGGACCGACGAACGCGAGCGCGAGGGGTCCGGCGTTGCGTCGTTTGTACTCGCGAAAGAAGGCGTCGAGGGCCCTTGCGCCCTTGCCGTTCTCGACCCTGCCGACACACACGATGTAGGGACGGTCGCCAAGGCCAAAGGCCGAGCGGGCTTCGGCGACGTCGCCCTGGTCGTCTGGAACATCGATGCCGAGGCCCAGTGTCACGCTCGGCTTGTGCACGACGGGGAAGAAGCGCTCGGTCAGCGACCTCTCGGCATCGGTGTAGTAGGAGACAGCGCCGGCGGCCATGTACATCTCCTGCACGAGGTCGAGGCGCAACGCAGCTTCATCGTGGGCCGCGCCGTGGAGAATGGACCGATCGCCGAGGACGGGGACTCCGCGGATTGAAGGCCAGAAGAGATACGGCGAGAAGGCGACCAGGTCCGCGTCGCTGGCCTCGGCCGCGTCGATGACATCGGGGCATACGGGACCCTGCTGGTCGATGAACATCTCTTCACCGATGGTGTCGAGGCTCGATGGCGAGTAGTTGACCCTCTCGGCGATGTGGTGCCATTCGGGGTCTCGCCCCGATCTGGAGGTGAAGCGGTTCACCGTGACACCGTTGAACACCGACGTGCCAGGCACTTCGACGTCTTCCCACGTGATGGCAGACCTTGCACAGGTGGTGAAGACCTCGACTTCCCAGCCCTCGAAGGCAACAAGGCGCTCGCCGATCATGCGCATCGCCTTCTCTGCGCCGCCGACCGCGTCGTCGCCGTATCGCGGAACCACGATGCCGAGCTTCATCGATCCACCTCGCCTGTGTCGGGCAGCCTCTCGATCACTTCGAGGAATGTATCGATCGCTACTCGAGGAGTGAACGAGGCGGCCCGTCGACGGCCGGCTTCGACGAGTCGGGTGGTCAGGTCGTCGGAACCCAGAACCCGTTCTAATGCGGTGGCCACCGTTGCGGGGTCCTTGGCCGGTAGCACGAGACCTCCGTCGCCGATCGTCTCGGGCACCGCTGTCGAAGCGAAGGCGACGACGGGAACACCCCTGGCCATCGCCTCGATCAATGGCATACCGAAGCCCTCGTGGTCTGACAGACAGCACAGAACGGAGGCATTCGCGTACTCCAGCGCCAGTTCGTCCTCGGTGGCCTGGCCGGTGAACACCACCCGACCCGTGAGGCCAAGCGCCTCCACCAGCCGTTCCAGAGCCTGTTGGTACCGCGGTGTCGCCACCGCGCCGACCAGCCGTAGGGTGGCCGTGGGTCGGCTCTCGACCAGAACTGCCAGCGCCTTGATGAGGTCGTGTTGCGCCTTGTTCGGCGCGATTCGTCCGACGAACAGCACGGTATCGCCCGATCGGCCCGCACTTCGTGGTGTTGTGTCGCCGAGGTCGAACACGAGCGGAACCCTGGCGGTTCGAGAAAAACCGAGCCGCTCGAGTTCCTGGCGATTGAACTCGGAGTCGCCGATGCCGAGATCGCAGCGGCGAGCCAGGGTCTCCAGCTGTCGTCTCGCCAGCGTCAGCTCGTGCACCTGCTCGTTGTCCCATGGAGCCATCAACGCGAGTGGGGTCAGGTTGTGGTGGACGGTGACGAGGGGTTCGGGCCGCGCCGCTAGGGTGTCGACCATCGCACAGCCGGTGGCCATGTGATACACGTTCACGGCCCCTTCTGTCGGTGGGCCGAGAGCCGTGAAGGGCCGGGTTTCGGTCGATGTGGCCCGTTGGGTCGCCGCGACGAAGATCTCGGACTCGATGCCCGCCGAGCGGATACCTCGAGCCAGCCTGCTCACGTGCCCGCCGATGGCATCGTTCGGGTAAAGGGCCGGCACAAACTGTCTGATGGCGTTCCAGCGGCTCATCGGGCCGGGCCGATCGTGTTCTCGATCGCCCCGCTCCAGGCGGCGCGGGTATTTGTGAGGCTGAAGTGGTCCGAGCGTGTTCGTCCCGCATCGCGCATCCGTGCGGCGAGATCGTGGTCGGATGCGACACGAGCTATTGCGTCGGCGACCACATCGGCCGCCTTGGTTGGCAACAAGAGCCCGGCGTCACCGAGTGTTCCGCCCACGGCTGTCGAGTCGAACGCAACGACCGGTAGGCCATGGTGCATCGCCTCGATCAGAGGCACACAGAAGCCTTCGTGGTCCGAAACACACACGAATAGGTCGGCGAGGGCGTAGTGGGACGCCAACTCCTCGTCGCTGAGTCCTTCGTGGATGTGAACGGCGTCCGCGAGTCCGAGATGTTCGATGTAGTCGCTGATCGCCGATGAGTAGGAACCGAATGTGGCGGACCCGACCAGGTGAAGCTCGGCATCGGCGTCGTACCTCTCGCGAAGGATCGCCAGCACTGCGACGAGCTCGTGTTGTGCCTTGTTCGGGGCCAACCGACCGACGAACAGCAAACGCGTCGGTGAACCTCGAGGCCGCGTCGCACTTGCGTGTCGCAGCCGCCCTGGCTCGAACAGGACGGGGATCGTCGTCGTGTTCCGATAGTCGAGAAGATCGACCTCGTGGCGGTTGAAGTCCGAGTCGCAGACGGTGAGGTCGGTGAGGGCCGCGTACCGCTTGAGCTGATCGCGGCCGAGCGTGATCTCGGCACCAACATCGGCCGACCATCGTTCCAGCAACTCGATCGGAGTGATGTTGTGATAGACGAGAATCCGATTGGCCGCGCGGCTCTCGTACATGTCTCCGGCGACACCTCCAATCGAATGGTGGTAGATGCACCACGCATCATCGTCTGGTATTTCGGTGAGGGGACGTGCGACGGACATCAGCTCGTGGTGGATGTTCGCCGCGTACAGGTGGGCGTCGTGACCCATGTCGAGCAGCAACCTGTGAAGCTCGAGGGTGCTGTTGCCGACCGCATCGCGCGGGCTCAGCGTCGGGAGAAACTGGTGGACGACTGTCATGTCAGGCGATTGATGCGACCACCACCAGGGCCCCGCCGACCTCGGTGATGGTCTCCGAGCGGCTGCCGAGATGGTCGAGTACCGCCCTCCAGGTTTCGGGCGCCCACGGTGTGCCGGGCAGAAGGTCGGAGGAGACAGCGTCGGCGGTTGATCGCCAGCGGATGGGCTCGGCCGACAGAACCGTCAACCGTCCCCCCGGAGCGATACAGCGCACCGCTTCGCGGAGCAGCGACATCCGATCGACGACCGAACTGGAGTCGACGAGGTCGTTGGCCAACACCACCCCGACGAGAACGTCGTCTGCGATCACCCGGAGGTGGGCGATCGGGGACTCGTGGCGAACCTCGGCACGATGAATGTCGTCGAATGGGTCGACTACATAGGCATTGACGCCCGAGTCCAGAACGGCGATCGCCTGATCCTCGCTCACACCGACCAGCAGGACACGTCCTTCGGCCGAGGACATGGCCTCCGACATGGCCCGCGTGGGTTCTTCGCCGAGGGTGGGCCGAGGAACCGTCTTGTGGGCGATCGTGGCAGCCATGGTGGATGTGGGACCCGACACGGTCTCCAGCTCCGCAATACGGGCCTCGAGAGCCTGTTGCGACTCGTGCAGCATTCGCAGAGGTCTCGTGATCTGGATGCCAAGAGTGGTCACTTGGCGGGCGATGTGCAGGTGATACCACGCAGTCGCCCGCTTGATCGCCTCCTTCAGCAGGGCGAAGGGTCTTCGACTCGCCGCGGTGGGGACTTCGACGCTGATGAACGCAGCCGACTCGACCGCTCTGATGGCGCCGTCGATGCCGGTGCGCCGGTAGGTGAGTGGCGCGAACCTGTCGAACTCGGCGTCGAGATGTTCGAGGGTGTCGAGCGAGTACTCACCAGAGTCGCGGCGTCGTTGCGCCTCCGTGATGATCTCGTCGACGATTCCTGAGAAGTCCATGTTTGGGCTCACGGCGGCACAGTAGTGCTTCGTCGGGACTCTGCAGCGTCTACCTTCGGCCTGGTGCGCGTAGGAATTGATGTGACCCCGTTGATCGGTTGCCGCACGGGCATCGCCACCGTTGTCGAAGGTTGGTTCCGGAACCTGTCGGACATCGGCGACCTCGAAGTGGTTCCGTACACGTTGTCGGGTCGAAACCGCGACGGTGCAGGCGTCGGCGCCGTTGCACTTCCCCTTCCGGCTGCGCTGGCCACCCGGTTGTGGCGGCGCTTCGACAGGCCAAGGGTCGATCGGGTGCTCGGTCGACCCGAACTTGTGCATGGAACGAACTACGTCGTTCCTTCTTCGCGCGCCGTGCGCCTCATCTCGGTGTACGACCTTTCATTCGTTCACGACCCGTCGGCTGCAGCGGATTCCGTTGCCCGGTTCGATGAGGCGGTCATCAGTGCCGTCGAGCGTGGAGCTCACGTCCACACCACATCGGCGGTGGTAGCCGAAGAGATAGCGGAGAGGTACAAGACCGCGGCTCACGTCGTCATGCCCGGCATCGACCGGGTCGATCTCGACCGGTCGGTAGCGTCACAACGCCGAGATGGCCCACCCGTCATCGCTGCGGTTGGTACGTGCACCCGCCGCAAGAACTTCCCCTTGTTGGTCGAGGCCTTCGAGGCCGTCGCCGCCAGAGTCGCCGAGGTCGAACTAGTGATCGCCGGATCGGAGTCGGACGACACCGAGGCCGTCAAGGGAGCCGTGGCGCGGCTGGATCCCGAGGTTCGCAAACGGGTGACCCTGGCCGGTCGGATCGACGACACAACCGGTGTCTATCGTCGGGCAACCGTCGTCGCCCACCCGAGCCGGTACGAGGGTTTCGGGCTGCCGGTACTCGAGGCGATGGCTCACGGAGTTCCTGTCGTGGCGGCCAGCGGAGGATCTGTTCCCGAGGTTGCCGGTGATGCCGCCAGGCTGGTTCCGATCGACGACGCTGACGCACTCGCAGAAGCTCTCTGCCACGTTCTCGAAGACGAATCGGAGTGGAGCCGTCTGGTCGAGGCCGGTATGTATCGCGTCGACGGGTTCGGGTGGACGGCATCCGCCGAGGCGATGGCCGACTTGTACCGACGGCTGTGTGGGTAGACCCAACCGAGGGCGTGGAGGTCCTCTCGGTGCAAAAACTCCGAGCATTGCCACACACACAACCTCAAGCAACCTACTCTGAAGCGGTCTCAAACTTCCCAACCATTAGGGGTATGTCACGTGCCTTCAGCACTCATCACCGGAATCACCGGTCAGGATGGCCAATACCTGGCCGAGTTGCTGCACTCGATGGACTACAAGGTCTACGGGATGGTTCGGGGTCAACGAAACCCCAGGGCCGACATCATCCAGCGCGAGCTGCCATTCGTCGAGCTCGTGTCGGGCGACCTCCAGGACCTCTCGTCTCTCATCGCTGCGCTCGAGTACAGCCAGCCCGACGAGGTGTACAACCTCGGCGCCATCAGCTTCGTCGCCCTGTCGTTCAAGCAGGCCGAACTGACAGCAGACGTGACAGGCCTGGGTGTGCTGCGCATGCTCGAAGCCATCCGCCTCGTCGGTGGGCAGAACAACCCGATTCGTTTCTACCAGGCGTCGAGTTCCGAGATGTTCGGAAAGGTTCGTGAGACGCCGCAGAACGAGCTCACACCGTTCTATCCGCGGTCCCCATACGGCACAGCGAAGGTGTTCGGCCACCACACGACGGTCAACTATCGCGAGTCCTACGACCTCTACGCGTGTTCCGGAATCCTCTTCAACCACGAGTCGCCACGGCGCGGCATCGAGTTCGTGACCCGCAAGGTCACGAACGCCGTAGCCCGAATCAAGCTCGGTCTTCAGAGCGAGCTGGTGCTCGGCGATCTCTCACCCCGGCGCGACTGGGGTTATGCAGGCGACTACGTCAAGGCGATGTGGGCCATGCTGCAACAAGACGAGCCCCGCGACTACGTAGTGGCCACAGGTCAGACCCACCAGGTGAGCGAGTTTGTTCGCCTCGCCTTTGCTGCTGTTGGGATCGAGGACTGGGAGCGCTACATCCGCCAGGATGAACGCTTCATGCGCCCCTCCGAGGTAGATCTCCTCATCGGTGATTGCTCGAAGGCCGGCGACGAGCTCGGCTGGCGACCAGAGGTGGCCTTCGACGAGCTCGTCAAGATGATGGTCGAGAACGACATGGCGATCGAGAGCGCAAATCTCGACAGGTGACGTAGTCCGTCACTTTCCGAAGTGATTGACACGACGATGCCGGGTTGGTTCTGTACCCTCGGCTGAAGGTTGTGGACACACGGGCGGAGCACCCGATGGGACCGCACCGTGCATCGATTCTCAGCGGCTCTTGCCGTCATCGCACTCGTCGCATTCACGACTCCTCTGTCGGCTAGCGCCGAGGACATTGACGCGAACACAACCATGTCGACATCGACGACCGAAGTCGCAACGCCGGCCGGCGATATGTTCGTAGCGACGACATCGTCGTCAACCCCGCCCGGTACCACCACGAACCTCGGACCCGTTCCGGTGTCATCCACAACCACAACTCCACCGACGACGACCACGTCGACAACCACAACTCCACCGACCACATCGACAACGACCACATCGACAACAACTTCGGTGGCCATCGCTGCGGTTCCCGAGGGGCCAGACCCGTGTCGGACGGCCTGCATCGTCGGTGGATTGGTACTCGACCAATGGCATCTCGATGCCATTGGAGTCGATACCCCCCTGAGTGCCCAGGGTGAGTCCATAGCCGTCATCGACTCTGGGATCGATCTCGATCACCCCGACCTGGCGGGTCTCGTGCGCCGGTCCGACTGTTCTCCTGGGGAGGCGTTCGACCTCGACCACGGAACCGCTATCGCCGGCTTGATCACGGCGATCGGAAACGACGCCAGGGGGCTCGCCCCGCTCGTCGAAGGTGTCGAGATCGTCGATATCCCGGTCTTCGCAGAGGTCGATGGAGAGCTCCTCGCCAGCCCAGCAGCCGTCGCTGCGGCAATTCGTTGTGCGGTGACCGAGGAAGTTTCGGTCATCAATCTATCCATTGCGAACCAGTGTTCGGGGCTGGAAGAGGTCGAGCAGGCGATCGAGGCTGCACTCGACGCCGGTGTTGTCATCGTCGCGGCAGCGGGAAATCATCGAGCCGAGGCATTTGTCTGCCCGGCCGCCTTTGATGGGGTCATCGGGGTCGCCGCGGCCGACAGCGCCGGAACCCCGATCACCTCACTTGCCTCAGCGTCGGTTGTGGCGCCCGGACGGTCGGTTCTCACCGCCGGAACGGTCGCCGGGCGGCCCCAGACGACACGTTCGGGCTCGTCATTCGCAACAGCGATCGTCTCAGCTGCCGCATCGGCGATCCTCGCCCAGAATCCGGACTGGTCACCTCAGCGTGTGGCGGTTCATCTGAACACGATTTCGCATCGCTCGGTGGATGAGGGGAAACACCTCGATCTCTCCTTCCTGGGCCAGCCGCTGCCTGCCGTTCAGGTCCTCGGCGGCGACGGTGCCATTCGAGCGGTTGGCGACGTCGTCTCTGTCGCTTCGGTCGACTCTGTTCACCAGGCGGCAACGGCTGCTGCGATCTCGTGTTCGGGTGGCTGGACCGTCGACCGTCTCGGGCGGCTCCAGACGGTTGGTGCTGCGGTCTTCCACGGCGATCTCAGCCGGTATGACCTCGCAGCGGACATCGTCGGCATCGAGTCCACTCCCAGCGGCAGGGGTTATTGGCTGGTCGGGGCCGATGGTGGTGTTTTTGCGTTTGGCGATGCGGGGTTCTTTGGTTCTCTTGGCGGAGTCGACCTGGGTGCTTCGGTGGTCGATATCGTCTCGTCACCCAGTGGTGCCGGGTACTGGATATTCGCGTCGGACGCCAGGGTGTTCGCGTTTGGTGATGCCACGTACCAGGGTGGCCTGCGGGTGGGTGTTTTGGCCGCAGCGCCGTTCGGTAGTGGCTACGCATTGCTCGTGCCCGAGGGCGCTATCGTTCTGCCCCGTCTGAGGTTCGTGGCATCTCCGCGCGACGAGGTTCCGATCGATCTCGTCGAGATCGACGGAGCGATCTGGTTCTTGTATCCGTCGGGCGACATCGTCAGCGCCGATGGGGCAAGTACCTTGGAGGCGTCGCCGGCACAGGCGGTGGCGCGGGCCCATCAGTCGGTCGATTGCTCGAGGTGATCGACGCGATGCCGATCAATTCCTACGCAAACGCTATTCATGCTTCGCCCCTCCGAAGAACTGACTGTCACGATGGTTCAAAAAGCAGCTGTGTTCGTCGCTGTCCTATCGGTACTGGCAATCGTCGCACCTCATCCCGCCGATGCTCGGTCCGACACCGCTCCTGACGAGATCGTCATCGAAGGCCACGGGTATGGTCACGGACGAGGTCTCGGTCAATACGGTGCCCTTGGGTATGCGCTCGACGAAGGGTGGACGTACGACCAGATCCTTGATCAGTACTACGCAAACACCACCTTCGGAGACCCGGCACCCGACGAGGACATCAAGGTTCACGTGACCGCTCTCGATGGGGTGTTGTTGCGCGTCACCTCGGCATCACCGTTCAACGTGGCCGGAGTCGATTTCGCCGCTGACGAGTCGGCTCGAATCAGGCTTCAAGGCGTCGATCTGTTCGCCGTCGATCGGGGTGCCGACTGCGAAGGCGACCAGTGGGAGGCCGTCGCCACCGACATCGACGGTAGCGATGGTCAGAACGATCATCCCTTTGTCGAGGCCGTCTCGCTGATCGATGAGCAGGGCGACGACATGGCTCAGATGCTCCACGTGTGTCACGGTGGCAGCAGGCGTGCCTACCGGGGTGCTCTGCGTGTGGTCGAGATCGGTGGTGCGCCGTTCGTTCTCAATCGCCTTCCACTCGAGCAATACGTCCGCGGTGTTGTGCCGCGTGAGTCTCCTTCGTATTGGGGGACTCTCGGCGACGGAGCGGGGCTCGAAGCGCTCAAGGCCCAGGCGGTTGCAGCACGGTCGTATTCGCTCGCTCAGGCGGCCGGCCGGCGAGCGAGTGGGTACGCATCCGATACTTGCGATACCCAGTCATGCCAGGTCTATGGGGGAGCGGGGGTCAATGGTGTTCCGCTCGACCACGGACCATCGCAGGTCACCACAAACGAGGCTGTGCAGGCAACGGCGGGCATGGTTCGTCGCCATGAAGATGATCAGATTGCTCTCACCGAGTTTGCCTCTTCGACCGGGGGATGGACGGCGGGTCTCGACGAGGGAAGCGCCTTTCCGTCGGCCGAGGACGCGGGCGACGACGTCGACCGCAATCCGAATCACACCTGGAGTGTCACCATCGGCCGATCGGTCATCGAGGAGGTCTGGCCCTCGATCGGCAGCCTCGTTCGCATCGACATCACCCACCGAAACGGGCTGGGATCGCTGGGCGGTCGCGTGCGCGGCATCGACGTTGTCGGCACCAACTCGACGGTTCAACTCAGGTTTGCCAGCTGGGGTGGCGATGTCTTTCGGCGAACCTTCGGCCTGAAATCGGACTGGTATCACTTTCCCGACTTCGAAGAACCCGACCCCGAGTCGCAAGGTCTCTACGTGGCGAAGGAAGACGGCACCGTGCTCGCCTTTGGCCGCGCCGTCCACTACGGCGACATGTCCGAACACGACCTGAACAGTCCCATCGTCGGCATCGCAGCCACCCGAACCGCGCTGGGCTACTGGCTGGTCGCGTCCGACGGAGGCATCTTCGCCTATGGCGACGCAGAGTTCTGGGGGAGTACAGGCGATATCGATCTGGACGAACCGATTGTTGGGATGGCTCCCACCAAAACGGGCGATGGGTATTGGCTCGTCGCGTCCGATGGGGGCATCTTCGCGTTCGGTGACGCGGGGTTCTTCGGATCGATGGGTGGCATCCCATTGAACCAGCCCGCTGTGGGAATGGCGCCCGCACCGGGCGGAGCTGGCTATTGGCTCGTGGCGTCCGACGGAGGCATCTTCGCTTTTGGGGCCGCTCCCTTCCACGGAAGCACTGGCGATATCGACCTCGACGAACCAATCGTCTCGATGATCGGCTCACCGTCAGGTCAGGGATATTCCTTCGTGGCCGCCGATGGGGGTGTGTTTGCGTTCGGCGACGCACGGTTCCTGGGTGGGCGAGCCGGCAGCGACAACCGGGGCCCCGTGGTTGCGCTGGCACCGTCGTCATCGGGAGCCGGCTACTGGATCGTCACCGACACCGGTCGCAGCTTTCCGTTCGGCGATTCGCCCGATTATGTGACGAGTGTGGCAGGCGAGGGCGTGGTGGCGGTCGCCTCACTTCTGTGACGCCCGGCCGCCCCCGAACCAACCTGATCAGGCCGGCTCGTCGGCCTGACGCTCGGCGGAGTGTCGAGCCCACGACCTGGCGATCGACGAGAGCTCGCTCCTCAGCCGGCGACGCCTCACCTGAGCCCGCTGGAACCCCAGAACTGCGAAACCGATGATCGTGTACACCACTTCGGCGAGCGGGTCTGTGTCGTCAGGGGGCATCGGGTCTTGGGGCATGGGTCAGTATCGAGCCTTGGTGAGGTTGTTGCCAAAGGCGAATGAACCCGCAGGGTTCGTGGCGCCCGAGCCCGTTGGGCTCGCCCACGACGTTAGTGCTCGATCCGGTTTTGTCGTGTTCGCGGGCCGTGGGAGGTGCTCGTGGAGTACCCTCGCCAAGTCGTGACCGAGCCGTCTTCTGCCATACCACCGGTCGTTGCCGTTGTGGTTGCCTGCGACCCCGGACCCTGGGTCGAAGAGGCACTCGAGAGCATCGCGGCCCAGACATACCCGAACCTCGAGACTCTTGTCGTCGACACCGGTTCGGAACCTGTCAACGACACCGTCGAGCGTTTGCTTCCCCGTGCGGTGGTGCACAGGGTCGAGGGCCTGAACGGCTACGGAGCGGCTGCGAACACCGTTCTCGAGTCGGTCGAAGGTGCCGGCTTCTACCTGTTCCTTCACGACGATGTCGCTCTCGAACCCGAGGTCGTGTCGACCCTGGTCGAGGAAGCGTTCCGGTCGAACGCGGCCCTACTGGGTCCCAAGATGGTCGATTGGAACGACCCGAGACAGATCCGCTCGGTAGGCATGGCCATCGACAAGACCGGTGTCCAGGCTCCGTACGCCGATACCGGCGAGCTCGATCAGGAACAGCACGACCGGGTCCGCGACGTGTTCGCGCTTCAGTCCGGTGCATTGCTGGTGCGGGCCGATCTGTTCGAGACCGTCGGCGGATTCGACCCCGAGATCGACTTTCTGGGCGACGACGTCGATCTCTGCTGGCGAGCCCATGTTGCCGGCGCCCGCGTCATGGTCGTGCCCGACGCGAGGGTGAGACATCTCGAGGCGTTGGGCGCTCGCCAACCCGACATCAGCCGTCGGCATCGACTCCTCAGGCATCGAGTCCGTTCGGCGTTCAAGTGTTACGGCTGGGTCGATCTGTTGCGAGTACTGCCCCAAGCGTTCGTTTGGTCGGTTGGCGAGATCGTGTTCGCCCTGATCACCGGACGTTTCCTGCAGGCTCGTGAGCTGTTCGGTGCGTGGATGTGGAACCTGCGTCGGCTTGGTTCCTATCGCAAGTACCGGCGCCACATGCGCAAGATTCGCAGGGTCAGAGACAGCGACGTCCGGCGTCTTCAGGTTGGTGGCAGCGCCCGCTTCTCGGCCTTTGTTCGTGGCCAGATCGGCGAGGGTTCACGATTCCAGGATCTCGCTGCCCGCGGTCGCGAGCTCGCAGGGACGATGTCGGAGGGCCCGCGCCGTGTGGCCCTGGTCGTGTGGGTCGGGTTGGCCCTGTTCCTCCTGTTTGGTGCCAGGCATCTGATCACCCGCGACATCGTCTCGTTCGGGCAGTTCCTGCGATTCCCTAGCCGGGGGTCGCTCCTGCACACATTCGGTTCCGGCTGGTCCGATGCCGAACTCGGATCATCGGGTTTTCTCCCTGCCGGCGTCGGCCTTCTCGGACTTGGCTCGAGCGTGCTTCTCGGGGCGACCGACTTGCTCAGGAAGCTGCTCATCGTTGGCCTCATCCCGATCGGCTGGGTCGGTTCCTGGCGTCTGGCCGGACCTCTCGGGTCGCGACGTGGACGGCTCGTTTCGGCTGTCACCTATGCAGCCATCCCCCTCGCCTTCGACGGAATTGCGGCGGGGCGGTGGGACGTTCTCCTGCTCTATGCGGGCATGCCGTTCATCGTGTCACGCCTCGCGCGCCTGATCGGAGCATCGCCGTATGGTCCACATGGGGCCGGCCCCGGTCCTGGTGTTGTGGTCAGAAGTGTTGCCCACCAGGTGGTTTCGCTCGCCTTGCTCCTGGCCGTGATCGCTGCATTCGAACCCTTTGTCATCGTCATGACGCCAGTTCTGGCCGCTGTGCTGGTGGTCACTTCGATCTTGACCGGCAGCCTTCTGCGCCCCCTTCGGGCCGTTGTCCTCAGCTGTTTGGCGTCCGGATTGGCGCTGGTACTCCACGCACCCTGGATCTCGCGTTGGGTGACCGACCCAGCCGCACTGTGGGATGTCGTCGTCGGAACCCATCACGGTGGGCCGACAGAGCTCGTCGACATCGTCCGGTTCTCGGTCGGACGATGGAGCACCTCGATGGTCACCTTCGGGTTGCTGATTGTCGCTGCGCTTTCCCTGGTGATGGGGCGCGACTGGCGGGCAACATGGGCCCCGCGAGCCTGGTCTATTGCCCTCGCTTCGTTCCTGGCCACCTGGGTGGCGACGAACGAGCCTGTTTCCCTGCCGGCGCTGCCCGATGCCCATCTGCTGCTCATGCCCGCGGGGGTCGGTGTTGCCTGGGCTGCGGGCATCACCTTCGCAGCCTTCGAGTTCGACGTCCCGAGGTTCGGAATCGTCGCTCGTCGCCTCACCATCGGTATCGGTGGGCTCGGACTGATCGTCGGGTCTCTTTCGGCGTTGGCCGCTTCGGCCGGGGGTCTCTACGGAGCGCCCACCGCCGACCTTTCCGGGGCGCTTCGTCTCATCCAGGCCGAACCCGCCGACGGGGCTTTCAGGGTCATGTGGATCGGCGACCCAATCCTGTTGCCATCACCCGGGCGCGAGATCGACGACACTCTGGCTGTCACCGCATCCAACAACGGCATGCCCGATATTCGGTCCACATGGTCGAGCCCCGACAACGGGGCGACCGAGTTCATGGTCGACGCGTGGCGCGCTGCGCTCGGAGGGGAGACGGCCAGACTCGGACGACTCCTCGCTCCGATGGGAGTGCGATACGTGGTGGTTCCGCAATCGATGGCGCCGACGTTCGCCGAGGGAGAGGTCTTCCCCGCCGACCCCGAACTCCTTCGAACCCTTTCGGCCCAACTCGATTTCGATCGCGTCGCGTCGGACCTCTCGGTTGTTGTTTATGAGAACGAGGCTTGGCGGCCTGTCAGGGCAGTGACTGTCTCGGACAACCCTGTACTCGATGCGTCTTCGGCCACCGATCTGGCCGCTACCCAACCCGGCGAGTGGTTCCCGGCGCTGGTCAACAAGGAATCGGCTGTCGACTATCTCGGCGAGGTGTCGAACGGGACGATTGTTGTCGGGACCGGCGACATCGATTCTTGGGTTTTCGAGGTCGATGACAGGGTGGTCGAGCACGACCTGGCCTTTGGCTGGGCGGGCTCGTACGACGTCGCGGCGTCGCCCGGTGCGAACCTGTTTCACGTGGCTCGCCCCGGACACGGATGGCTCCTGTTGGCCCAATGGGTCGCTTGGTTGATAGTCGGACGAATCGCCCTTGCCGAACGTCGTGGTCGGCATGAGGATGAAGTGTTATGAGAGCCTGGAAGTGGCCGGCGCGCATCGTGATCCTGGCGGTGGTGGTCGTGGCCTTGGTACTCGACAGCCAGTTTGGCGATTCCGAACCGTCCGGCGACGATGGGGCAGGCGAAGTAGTCCTCGACGATCCCGGTCATCCGCCGCTCGCGGCCGGCCGGGATGCGCTGACGTCAACCTGGTATTGCCCGACGATTCGTACTGGTTCGCTCGACGCCGGCAACCTGACGATCGCCGATCTGTGGGTGACAAATCTGCAGGCCGAAACGACGACGGTCACCGTCACCTTGCTCAGTGCAACGGACCGACCGGTAGTCCTCACCCGGGTTGTCGGGGCGAGGAGTATGGCTCGTCTCGAGGTTGCCGACGATCTTCGGGCGGATCGCGTCTCAGCCATCGTCGAGGCCCCAGGTGGTCAGGTATTTGTGACCCGCCAGATGGTCAATGCCGCCGGGATCGACGATGCCGGATGTGCGCCGAGGGCGGCAACGGATTGGATCGTCGCCGCCGGCGATACACAGCGCGACGCGAACGAACTCATCCAGGTGTTCAATCCGTTCCCCGACGATGTTGTTCTCGACGTGGTGTTCGCCACCGAGGCCGAGTCGGGCCAGTACCTTGCGGCCGACCTCCAGACCGTGGTCGTGCCTGCGAGGCAGGCGGTGGTTGTGTCTGTCGGAGATGTTGTTCGGCGACGCGAAGTTGTCTCGACCCGGTTCACATCGCGTGGTGGTGGAGTGGTCGTCGACCGGATGCAGTTCTACGACGGCAGCGAGGGGAGGAGTGGTTTCGCCGCTTCACTTGCCGTCTCAGAGCCGTCCTTCACCTGGGTGCAACCAGGTGTTGTCGTCGACGATGGAACGTCGGCGATCCTTCACATTCACAATCCCAACGACGTGGCCGCCGAGATCGACGTGGCAGCCCTCACCTCCGTCGCCTTTGGTGGGAGCGATCCAATCGCGTTGTCGGTGCCCGCCCACGACACCCTCGTCGTGCCGGTTGTGGCTGCGGGAGTTCTGACGGAGGGTGTCCGGATCGAGATCGACCCAGTGATCGACGCGAGTGTGGTGGTCGAGTCCGCAAACGACGTGAGCCTGGTCGTCGAGGTCGAGTACATCGTCGACGAGATCGTCGTCGAGGAGCCCGTGCCGACAACCACCACAACAACCTCGACGACGACCACGACCGCTGCGCCGGAGACGAGCACGACTCCGACAACCCTCGATGGGGAGGAAACCGGCGACGAGGCCACAACCTCCACCACAACTACGACGACCACAACTACGACGACCACGACTACGACGACCACAACCACGACCATTCCCGAGGATGTCGAACCTCCGGTGATCGTTCGTGAGGTGAGAGCCAACAGCGGGACGGCGATGTCGGGCCTCATATCCCGTTTCGCCGAGTCCTGGCTGGTCGTTGGCTCCGTCGATGGTGAGGTGGTCTCGGCAGCGCTCATCCACAACCCTTCGGCCAATCCGGTCGACGTCGTGGTGGGAAGGCTCGATGGCACAGCGATAGAGACTCTCACCGTCGATGCGGGTGTTTCGATCAGGCGCTTGTTGCCGACCGGAACCAACGCTCTGCTGCTCGATGCCTCGGGACCTGTGGCGGTGATGACCATCAGCGAACGTGTTGCGTCCGAGGGTGTCGCCCTCGTGACGGCGTTGCCTGTCGGCTGATCCAACAAAGGCCGGTCCCATGGAACGACTTCTGATAGCGGTGGTGATTCTGGTGGTGGCTCTGGTGGTCGCCTGGTTCGCCCAGCGGCGGCGCCCCGACGCACCGATGCAGACGTCGGCGGACCGCTTGTTACCTCACCAACTCGATCGAGGCGACTTCACGTCGCCAGAGCAGACCTACCTGGTGGCCGTGTTCTCGTCCGATTCCTGCGATGCGTGCGCTTCGGTGCTGGCCGCGGTCGAGACGCTCGCAGCACCCGATGTCGCTATCCAGAACATCTCGTGGCAATTCGACAAGGATCTGCACGATCGGTATGCGATCGAAACGGTGCCCGCGACTGTCATCGCGGGCCCCGACGGTGTGGTCGGTGCGGGATTCCTGGGCCAGATGCAGGTGGCAGAACTCGTCGAGTCGATGACGGCGTTGCGCAACACGTCCCTCGGGTGAAACCGATGGGGTAGGGGTGCCGTCAGGCCTGGGGGACGTCGGCGCGTGTTGGAGGTGCGTTGTTGGCAAGCGCAATCGCCTGCACCTCGGCGCCGGTGATCGTCTCGTGCTCGAGCAGGTCCTTGGCGATGGCATCCAGGGCAGGCCTGTGGTCCATGAGGACCCGGCGGGCCCGCTCTTCTTGAGTTCGCAGAATGCGCTCGACCTCTTCATCGATGACCCGGGCCGTCTCGTCGCTGTAGTCGCGCGAAGTCATCAGGCCTTCGCCCAGGAACACCTGATTGTTGGATCCCCAGGCCATCGGTCCGATGCGGTCGCTCATTCCCCACTCGCGCACCATGCTCCTGGCTCGCTCCGTGGCTCCCATCAGGTCGCCGGCGCCGCCAGAGGTCACGGTGTCATAGACGATGTCCTCGGCCATTCGGCCACCCATCAACACGGTGAGACCGTCCTCGAGCTGCCTCTGGTCGACACTGTGTCGCTCCTCGGGCAGGAAGAACGTGAGCCCGAGCGCTGGGCCCGTGGGCAGGATCGTGACCTTGTGCACGGGGTCGGCGTGGGGGAGCAGGGTTCCGAGCAGGGCGTGACCGGCTTCGTGGTAGGCCGTCATCTCCTTCTCGTGTTCGGTCATGGCGATGGCGTCGCGACGCTGGCCCATCATCACCCGGTCGCGGGCGTTCTCGAAGTCGATGGCCTCCACGCGGTCGGACCCGCGGCGAACGGCGTGCAGCGCGGCCTCGTTGACCAGGTTCGCCAGATCGGCACCGCTCATGCCGGGGGTGCCCTTGGCCATCGTGGTGAGATCGACGTCGCCGCCCATGCGCTTGTCGAGCGAGTGGACCTTCAAGATGGCGAGCCGCTCCGCCATCTCCGGCAGTGGCACGACCACCTGACGGTCGAATCGGCCGGGGCGCAGAAGGGCAGGGTCGAGGATGTCTGGGCGGTTCGTGGCCGCCATCATCACGATTCCCTCGGTGGATTCGAAGCCGTCCATCTCGGCGAGCATCTGGTTCAGCGTCTGCTCGCGTTCATCGTGTCCGCCGCCGAGGCCGGCACCGCGCTTGCGGCCGATCGAATCGATCTCGTCGACGAAGATGATGGCGCGACCCATCTTGCGAGCACTCTCGAAGAGGTCGCGGACACGGCTCGCGCCGACGCCGACGAACATCTCCATGAAGTCCGAGCCGGTGACGGAGAGGAACGGCACCCCGGCCTCGCCGGCGACCGCTCGGGCGATGAGGGTCTTGCCGGTTCCTGGCGGACCGACCAGCAGAACACCCTTTGGGACACGGGCGCCGATGGCCGCGAACTGGTCGGGCTTCTTTAAGAAGTCGACGACCTCGGTGACCTCTTGTTTGACACCCTCGTAGCCCGCGATGTCGGCGAATGTGGTTCCCGGTCTTTCGGTTGTGTAGGTCTTGGCCTTGCTGCGTCCGATGGACATGATTCCCGACATCTGACCCTGTGCCCTGCGCTGCATCCACCAGAAGAAGGCGATGAGCAGGCCTATTGGGAGCAGCAACGGAAGGAGCTGGATGAAGAAATTGGTGGTCTGATTCTCGAACTCGAACTCGACGTTGCGTTCCTCGAGCAGATCGATGTGAGCTTCGAGCGGCTGAAGGGGACCCGTGGTCTTGACCGTTGTGTCGTCCTGATCATCGAGGGTGGCGACGATCTCGCCGGTGTCGTTGTTGATGACGACCGATGCGACCTCGCCGTCGTCGACCTTCTGTTCGTACTCGCTGAACGAGATTGGTTCGGCGCTGTCGGCTTCGAACATCTGGGGCACGAGGAACGTGGCCACGACAACACCGATGAGGATCCACAACGACCAACGCGGGAAGCCACCGTCGCCGCGCGACGAGCGTTGTGCGCCACCGTCCGGGTCCGGGGAGGATGGTGTCTGTCGGGCCATCCCAACATGGTAGGGGCCAAAGTGCACAAGTTGACGGGCGCGCTGCGCTACCTTGATCCGCATGCGGCCTGTCTCGAACGTGGTGTCCATCACCAAACGCCTTTGTTCGCGGCCTCTCTGCGCGGTCGAAGCCGAGGTCGTTCTGCTGTTCGACTACCGGGCCGGCCATGTTGTGCTCGACTGGACCCACGACGTCCACGATCCGAATCATCTGGAACTCTGCACGGGTCATGCGGGGCGTTTCAGACCACCGAATGGCTGGACTCTCGACGACCATCGAGGCGATGAGCCGCCTTCTTCGATCACGGCGAACACCAACGCTGACGTCGACTCACTTGTCGTCTGAGGTGAACGAGGAAACAGATCCACCACTCGAATCGGACTCGGCCCAGAACCGAGGCCACTGGTGGGGCGTGATAGGCCTTGTCTTCTTTGGTTGGGTGGTTGTTCAGTTCGTCGGAAGTCTTGCGTTCGTTTCCATCGCCGACGGGCGTGACTTCTCCGAGTTGTCCGGCACCGAGGTGTTCTGGGTGACGATTCCGTTCCAAGCCTCGCTCGGCGTCGCCGCACTGGCGATCGCGAATTGGTCGGGCAGCGCATTCGATCTCGTGCGTCTGCGCGAGTGGCGCCTGACCGATATTCCGCTAGGGCTGTTGGTCGGTCTTGCAATGCAGTTTGGCATCGGCATCATCTACCTCTTCTACGTCGACTTGATAGGTCGTGACGCCGATGCCGCCTCTGATCTCGTCGAGCAATTCTCGGGAACCGAGATCGTCCTGTTGTTCATCACCGCCGGTGTCGTTGCGCCTGTGGTGGAGGAGCTCTTCTTCCGGGGTGTGTTGCAGGGCGCTCTCGAGCGACTGACACGACCATGGCTGGCTGTGGCAGTTGCCGCCACCGTCTTTGCCGCATCCCACTTCCAGTTGGTCGAGTTGTTGGGTCTTCTCTTGTTCGCCCTGTTGGTCGGCTACCTCGTGCGGCGCACAGGCAGGCTTTCGTTTGCGATCTTCACCCACATCGGGTTCAACCTGACGAGCCTGACGGCCCTGTTGTTCCTCTAGCCACAGGCTTCGGTGATCAGCAGCTCGACGCCTGTGACTACGGGCGGGACAGCAGTGCCAAACGAACAATCCAGGATGATTCCCTAATATTGACCGCGCAGAGTGGCGACAGTGACAGAACACCCACGTATAGTGGTATCACTGAGAAGGGAATAGAGACCTATGGCGGCCTCTTGCTCGCACTGTGGACGAACCATGATCGAGATCGAGTTGTCGACGCCTTCGGCGCCGGTGACGATGCGTAGCTGCTCGCGTTGTGATCGGCGCGAGTGGTTCGTCGATGCCGAACCGACTGATCTCGAAGGTGCCTTGGGACAGATTGCGACAACGGGCCGCCGCTGATTCATCACTGCGAGTTAGCAGCAAGAAACGGCGTGCCGCCACGGAAGGCGGCGTAGGTGCGATCATGGTCGGTCCATGTGCACCCCTTCGGAATCGCGGTCAACGGGCGACGAGACCCCTGTGGCCGATGAACCCTGCCCTGAGCAAACCATGGACGACCGCGACGACGTCGCGACGTTGGACCGGGTAGACGAATCTGCCGTCGGCGACGAGATCGTCGAAGCCGGATTGTCGAGTGCTTCTTCTCGTCGGTTCTCCGATCTCCTCGAACGTATCCGTGGCGCCCCCGCCGAGTCGTGGGTGACCTTCCTGGTCGTGTTGTTCAGCGTTGGGCTGGTGTTCGTCCGGCTGCACCCGAGCAGGATCTTGTCCGACACGACCCCTGCGGGTGGCGACATGGGAGCCCATGTCTGGGGTCCCGCCTACCTGCGCGACAACCTTCTCCCCGGCTTCAGCATTCGTGGCTGGACCATGGACTGGTACGGCGGCTTTCCGGCCATGCACTTCTACATGGTGCTGCCCTATCTGCTGATTGTCCTGCTCGACGTGATCCTGCCATACGGCACGGCGTTCAAGCTCGTCGCCGTCGCGGGGGTTGTCACCATTCCGGCCTCGACCTACTTCTTCGGGCGAATGGCTCGGTTGCCGTTCCCGGTTCCCGCCCTCTTCTCCGTCGCGGGGCTGATGTTCGTCTTCGACTTCAACTTCACGATCTACGGCGGGAACATCGCGTCGACCCTTGCCGGCGAGTTTGCCTTCTCGCTCAGCCTCTCGTTCGCTCTCCTGTTCCTCGGGTTCTTCATTCGTGGGCTCGATGAGGGGACACACAGGGGATGGGCTGCGGTGATGCTCGCCGCCACGGCTCTTTCGCACCTCATTCCCCTCGCGTTCGCGGTCGGAGCCGCCATCGTCATCGTGGCCGCCCGTTCGTACCACCGTCTTCCGAGACTGCTGGGTGTCGGCCAGACGTTTCTTGTGAGCGTCGCCGGCGTCATGATGATGGCGGCGGTGTTTCGGGTGACCGACTCCGCCGTCCCTCGCCTGGTGGCCCTCGCCTCGCTGGTGACCCTCCTTCTGATCGCCGACCTTCGCCGAACGTGGTGGGCCGTGACAGCGGGAATTGGTGGCCTGCTCCTCTCGGGCTTCTGGATGTTCCCATTCCTGGCGCGGCGCCAATACCTGAACGACATGGGCTGGGAGAAGCTCTACGACGTTCGCAATAACCTGTTTCAGCCAGAGCTCCTCTCAGGGACCCATCTCGAGACGACGTGGCTGCTCGGAATGGCCGGCCTCGGCGTCGTGTTGGGTGTGGTGCTGTGGGACCGAATGGCTCTCACCTGGATCGGCATCGGGGCGTCTGCTGGTTTTGCGTTTGTGCACTGGCCCGACAACCGCCTCTGGAACGCCCGATTTCTCGGCTTCTGGTACCTGGCGTTGTACGTTCTCGCTGCGCTTGGCGCGTGGATGTTGGCCAGGGCCGTCGGTGGAGAGTTGAAGCAGCGTTGGGACGCCAGTGGTCACCCCTACGTTGGTCTGGCCTTCCAGAGCGCCAGGCTGGCCGTTCCGGTCCTCGTCTTCTTGTTCGGCTATGGCTATACGAGCCTGCATCTCGGTCTGCTTCCCGGAGGCGGCAACACCGATGATGGCGGGTATGCCTGGGGGCCCTTGCGCGTGTCGGCCGACGACCGGAACTTCGTGTCGGGTTGGGCCAATTGGAACTTCTCGGGCTACGAGGAGAAGACGGCCTACCCCGAGTACTTCAACCTCATGACGACCATGGACGACATCGGCAAGGACCCCGAGCACGGTTGTGGAAGGGCGATGTGGGAGTTCGGCCGCGAACACCTCGATCGGTACGGAACCCCGATGGCCCCCATGTTGTTGCCCCACTGGACCGATGGATGTATCGCCTCGATGGAAGGCCTGTACTTCGAATCGACCGCCTCGGTGCCTCATCACTTCCTGCTCCAATCCGAGCTGTCGCAGGATCCCTCCAGACCGATGCGCGACATTCCCTACTCGGACTTCGACATCGATCTGGGCATCGCCCACATGCGCACGATGGGTGTCTCGTACTACATGGCGTTCTCCGACACGGCCCTCGCCGGCGCGTTCACGAGACCGAGCGATCTTGTGGTGATCGCCCAGTCCGACGGGTGGACGATCTTCAAGGTCGTCGGGACCTCGGTCGTCGAGCCGCTCGCCTACGAACCAGCGGTTGTCGAGGGAATCGGCCAAGCCGGACGCGATTGGACCGATCCAGCCGTTGCCTGGATGAACGACGAGTTGGCCAGACAGGTTGTGCTGGTCGATGACGGGCCAGACGATTGGGCCCGCGTGGGGCTGACCGAGCCGGTCGAGGCGAGCGAGGGGGTTGCCGCACAGCCGGCCACCGCCGAATTGGCGCCCCTTCACCTCGTCGATCCGGTGACGGTGTCGAACGTCGAAATCGAAGACGATCGCGTCGCCTTCGACGTCGATCAGATCGGAGTTCCGATCCTGGTCAAGGTGTCCTACTTCCCGAACTGGTCGGTCGAGGGTGCCGATGCGATCTACCGGTCCACGCCCAACCACATGGTGGTGGTTCCAACATCGACCCATGTCGAGCTGAGCTACGGCGACACGTCTGTCGAATACCTGGGTTATCTCATGACCCTGGCCGGGATTGTCATGCTCTGGGCTCTAGCCCGTTTCGAGCCACCGGCACTGATTCCGCGTGACGACAGCTCCGATCCTGCCTTCTGGGAGCGACGAACCGAGATCGACGAGCTTCTCGACCCGGTCGAGGCTCCCCACGCCGACGATGATCGGTCGGTCGAAGTCATCGCTGGGGCCGGCGTGGAGGCCGACGCCGAGCTCGAGGGCCCAGACCTAGACCCATGAAGCGTCGCCTTCGCCGCTTCTTGTTGATAGGCCTGGTCGTCACGGCGATCGACCTGGCGATCTTGCTGGGCCTCGGGTGGGGCTTCGAGACGCCGTGGATCGTGGCCGATCTCGCTGCCGTCGCGACGGCTTCGGTTGTGTCCTTTGGGTTCCACAAGGCGGTTACGTTTGCCGCCGATCCCCATGCACTTCTCGACCATCGATCGGCCGCGTTTGCCCGCGCTGTCGCTCCGGCCATTGCGGTCGACGTCGCGATTGTCGGATTGGGTGTGGCGCTGGGCGGCGACAGTGTTGTAGTCGCCCTCACTTCCAAGGCGGTCGCACTCGTCGCTGCCGCCGGCATGCGCCTCGTCCGCTACCGGCGAGTTCTGTTCGCCGCGGTGCGGGCAGATCAGATCCCAACGCTCGCGAGACCTCCCGCCACCGGCGCGGTGCGACTGTCTGTGGTGCTGCCCGCGTATCGAGCCAGCGACATCGTTGCCGAGTCGGTGCAGCGGCTACGCACGGCCCTGAGCGAAGAAGACATCGAGGATCTCGAGATCGTGGTCGTCGACGATGGTTCGCATGACGAGACGGCCCAAGCCGCACGATCCGCGGGTGCCGACGTGGTCGTCGAGCAGTCGCAGAATCTCGGCAAAGGTGCAGCGGTCAGGACTGGAATGCTCGTCGCTTCGGGGCGTGCACGAATCTTCACCGATGTCGATCTCGCGTACCCGCCCCGCCAGATAGCAACCCTGCTGGCGGCCATCGAGGACGGCAGTGACATCGTCGTCGGGTCGCGCCGACACTCCAGAACCGAGACGGTACACCGAGGACCTAGGTTGCGCGAGCTCGGCTCTCTGGTGTTCAACATGTTCACCTATGTGGTGCTGCTCGGGCAGTACCGAGACACCCAATCGGGCCTGAAGGGGTTTCGCTCGGATGCGGCCGAACTGATCTTCGGGCGCACTCTCGTCGACGGTTTCGCTTTTGATGTCGAGGTCCTCCATCTCGCCGAACGGTTCCGGCTGACGCTGTCGGAGGTTCCCGTGGTGCTCGACAACATCGACGATTCGACGGTTGACATTGCAGCCGACACCCTGAAGATGGTTCGCGATGTGTTCCGAATCAGGCGCTGGTCTGCACAGGGCAGGTACGACACCGATGAAGCGGCCATCGATCCTGTCGACCGGTGGGTGTGACCGTGTCGCTACCCCCATGCCGCCTACGACAGGATGTTTCTCCGCAATGAGCTCGATCCCTCGGATTCCCCCACATCGCCTCGACCCCATCGTCAAGGCATACGACGTTCGCGGAACTGTGCCAGACCAACTCGACGCCGACATCTGCCACTCCTTTGGCGCTGCCTTCGCAAACTTCGTCGATAGCGAGGCCGTTGTTGTGGGGCGCGACATGCGACCCGATGGCGTCGAGTTCTCCAGAGCGTTCGCCGACGGTGCCATGTCTCAGGGGGTCGACGTTGTCGACATCGGTCTCGCTTCGACCGACATGTTGTACTTCGCCTCTGGCCACCTCGACCTACCGGGCGCCATGTTCACGGCTTCACACAACCCCGCCGGGTACAACGGCATCAAGTTGTGCGGCCCAGCTGCCAAACCCATCGGTGCCGAGACCGGCTTGCTCGAAATCAAGGCGGCGGTCATTTCTGGCATGGGCGTCACCGGCGGCGGGTCGCGCCGCCAGGTCGAACTTCTCGACGACTTCGTGCAGCATGTTCATTCGTTCATCGACACATCCTCGCTGAGGCCCCTCAAGGTCGTCGCCGACACGGCGAACGGAATGGGTGGGTATGTGGCGCCTGCAGCGTTCGCCGCCTTGCCGATCGAGGTCGAGATCCTGTATCCCGAGCTCGACGGCACCTTCCCGAATCACCCCGCCGATCCCATCCAGCCCGAGAACCTCCGCGATCTTCAGGCGCGCGTTCTCGAGACCGGCGCCGATATCGGCTTGGCGTTCGATGGCGACGCCGATCGTGTCTTCCTGGTCGACGAGAAGGCTCGGCCCGTCTCGGGTTCGTTGACGACTGCCCTGGTCGCCAAGGCGATGCTCGCTCGCACGGGGTCGGGACCGATCATCCACAACCTGATCTGCTCGCGTTCGACCGCCGAGGTCATAACCGAGAATGGTGGTGAACCCGTTCGGACCAAGGTCGGTCACTCGTTCATCAAGGCGATCATGGCCGAGACGGGTGCCGCCTTTGGTGGCGAGCACTCTGGTCACTACTACTTCCGCGACAACTGGAGGGCGGACTCGGGTCTCATCGCCACCATGATCGTGCTCGAGCAACTCAGCGCCAGCGAGGGCACCCTGTCCGATCTCATCGCACCGCTCGATCGTTACGTCGCCTCGGGTGAGCTCAACACCAAGGTCGACGACGCTCACGTTGTCATAGACCGGGTTGCCGAGGCCTACTCGGACCACCCCCAGGATCGTCTCGACGGTCTCACCGTCGAGATGGGTGATTGGTGGTTCAACCTGCGTCCCTCCAACACCGAGCCGCTGCTGAGGCTGAACCTCGAAGCCCCGACGAAGGCCGAGGTCGACACCCACGTCGACGAGGTCCGCTCGCACTTCTGAGCGGGGCGGTTACCCTGAGACGATCCGGACTGCATTGGGAGGCCTTGGTGGCACTCGATCCTCGTTTGCTCGAAATTCTTGCGTGCCCTGAGGACAAGGGTCCTCTGCTGTACTTCGCCGACGAGGCGATCCTGTTCAACCCCAGGTTGTCGCGCACCTACGAGGTGCGCGACGACATCCCGGTGATGCTGGTCGACGAGGCGACACCGGTCGACGACGACGAAGCAGCTCGGCTCATCGCCAAGGCGGGGTCCGAGGGCATCGAACCCACCTTCTGATCACCGACCGCAGCTACAGAACTGCAGGGGCGCGCCGACTGGAGGTTTGCGTCCCCAATGTCGATCTGTACTCTCGGGTGTTGGCATTCCACACCAGTTGGTCGCGGATCAGGTCATTTCCTGGTCCAGGGCAGAAGCCCAGGTGCCGATAGACAACGCCGACATCTACGTGGAGTACCCAAGTGTCTGAAACTTCCCCTGCCCTCGACGGCGACTTCAAGGTCGCCGACATCTCCCTCGCCGCCGCCGGTCGCAAACAGATCGATCTCGCCGAGGTAGAGATGCCCGGCCTCATGGAGCTGCGTGCCCGTCACTACGACGACAAGCCGCTCGCGGGCGCCCGCATCATGGGCTCGCTGCACATGACCGTGCAGACCGCCGTGCTGATCGAGACGCTCGTCGACCTGGGCGCCGATGTGCGTTGGGTCAGCTGCAACATCTTCTCGACACAAGACGAGGCCGCCGCCGCGGTCGCCGTCGGCCGTGAGGGCACCGTCGACACGCCTCGAGGAACACCGGTGTTCGCATGGAAGGGCGAGACCCTCGAAGAGTACTGGTGGTGCACCGAGCAGGCCCTTCGTTGGCCTGGCGAGACCGGTCCGAACCTGATTCTCGACGACGGTGGTGACGCCACCCTGTTCGTGCTGATGGGTGCCCGCTTCCAGGAAGCCGGCGAGATTCCCGCCCCGTCGAGCGCTGGCTCTCCCGACGAGGAAGAGATCTACAAACTCCTGCACAAGATCGCCGGCGAGAATCCCGTCGATTGGGTCGCGATGCGCGACGGCATCCGCGGTGTCTCCGAGGAGACGACAACCGGCGTGCACCGCCTGTACGAGATGGTCGAGCGCGGCGAGCTCACGTTCCCGGCCTACAACGTCAATGACTCGGTCACGAAGTCGAAGTTCGACAACCTCTACGGCTGTCGCCACTCGCTGCTCGACGGCTTGAACCGTGCCACCGACGTCATGATCGGCGGCAAGGTTGCCCTCGTCGCCGGCTACGGCGATGTCGGCAAAGGCTGCGCCCAATCACTTCGCGGCCAGGGTGCCCGGGTCATCGTCACCGAGATCGACCCGATCAATGCCCTCCAGGCTTCGATGGAGGGCTTCGCAGTCGACCGCATCGAGAACGTGGTAGGCGACGTCGACATCTTCGTCACCACCACCGGCAACAAGGACATCATCTCGTCCGAGCTGATGGGCAAGATGAAGCACAACGCGATCGTCTCGAACATCGGCCATTTCGACAACGAGATCGACATGGCCGGCCTCGAGGGAATGAGCGACGTTCAGAGGCGAAACATCAAGCCCCAGGTCGACGAGTGGATCTTCCCCAACGGCAACTCGATCATCGTCTTGGCCGAGGGTCGCCTGATGAATCTCGGCTGCGCCACCGGCCACCCGAGCTTCGTGATGTCGATGAGTTTCACCAACCAGGTGCTGGCCCAGATGGAGTTGCACACCAACGCCGACCAGCTCGAGAACAAGGTCTACCTGCTTCCAAAGAAGCTCGACGAGGAAGTGGCTCGCCTGCACCTCGACAACCTTGGTGTCAAGCTCACCGAGCTCACCGAGGACCAGGCCGACTATCTCGGCGTTGCGGTCGAGGGCCCGTACAAGCCCGAGCACTATCGCTATTAGCTGCTACTAGCTGCCGTTGCCGGGGTCAGCGTTTGGCCTTCTTGCCGAACATGATTCCGGCGACGCGGCGGATCTGGATCTCCTCGGCTCCTTCGGTGATGCGATAGCGGCGATGATGCCGGTAGATGTGCTCGAACGGCATGTGTCGGGTGTAGCCGATTCCCCCGCACGTCTGCATCGCCTGATCGGCCGCGTTGCACACCAATCGGTTTGCCCGGTAGTTGCACATGCTGACCTGGTCGCTGACCTCCATGTGCCCGTAGCGGTCCATTTGCCAGGCGGTCTGGCGGATGAGGGCGCGCAGCATGGCGGCTTCGGTCTGGAGTTCGGCGAGTGGGAACTGGATGGCTTGGTTCAGCCACAGCGGCTTGCCGAAGGGTTTGCGTTCCTTGGCGTACTCGACAGCCACATCGATGCAGTGCTGGGCTGCTCCGAGGCTCGAGGCCGCCTGTCGGATCCGGTTCTCGTGCACGAACATGTTCGCCAGCTCCAGGCCTCTCCCGAGTTCGCCGAACAGGGCGTCGTCGCCCACCCTGACGTCGTTGAAGAACACGTCGGGATGGTCGGTTGGCATGTTGAACGTCCACCAGAACGTGCCGAGTTCGACACCGGGAGCGTCTGTGGGAACGAGGAAGCAGGTGATGCCATCGGCGTCGCCCGCCTCGCCACTCGTGCGGCAATAGACCATGTCATGGGTCGCGTGGTGCATGCCGGTGTTGAAACGTTTCGCCCCGTTGATGACCCATTCCTCGCCGTCCCTGACCGCACTGGTGTCGAGGTGTGTGGCGTCGCTGCCGTGGTTCGGTTCGGTCAACCCAAAAGCGACCCGGCGTTTGCCCGTGAGGCAGTTCTCGAGGAACTCCGCCTTCTGCTGCTCGTTGCCCTTCGCCAGCATCATCTTGATGAACGGATGGTTGCCGACGATGGACGACTCGTTCTGCAGGTCGTTGTGCAGCCCGAGGCCCCTGGTGGCCAGGTGTTCACGGATGATCGCCATCTGGAGGTTGGTTCCGTCGCTTCCTCCGATCTCGGCCGGTAGGGCGAAGCGGTAGTGGCCGCCGGCATCGGCGAGGAGTCGCATCTCGCCGAGCAGGGCCTCCCACTCCTGGCGGGGCCAGCCGTTGTTGTCCCAGTCGGTGCGGGCGTGTTCGCGCCGATGGTCGAAGAACCGTTCGTTGTCGTCTCGGGCCTGAAGCGGGACGATCTCGCTCTCGATGAACCCGTCGAGGGCGGCGAGGTATTGCTGCAGATCTTCTGGGATGTCGAAGTCCATCAGTGCTCCTGTTGCTGGATGAGATCGAGAAGGTCGTATTCGAGTTCGGGAACCCGCCGACCCGATGCCGCGTGCACGATCGAATCCGATTCGCCGGAGACGAAGGCTGCTCCTTGGCTGCCCAAGCCGATGCCCCACCACGCGGTGCGGGCGGTGAGCCACCACCAGAAGGCATCGTCGCGCCACAGGCCGCCAGCGGCCTCATATCCGGAGCGAAGGGCTTCGACCGAACCGAACCCTCCGCACGGATTGTGATCGTTTCCGAAGCGCCACATGCGCACACAAATCCAGGCCAGGTCTTCCATCGGGTCGCCAACATGTGCGAGTTCCCAGTCGAGCATGGCGTTCAGGCGACCCTCGTGTACGAGCATGTTTCCGTTGCGGAAGTCGGCGTGGACGAGGGCCCGATCTGGCGGTGGAGGGGGCTTGTTGCGGCGCAACCAGTTGATCCCGAGCCGGATGGTGGGGTGGCGCGTCGGCAGGTTGTCGATCGACTCGGTGAGGCGGTCGCAATAGTCGCCGAGCGGGTCGGCGGTATCGAGAGCGTCGATCGACTCGGGGATGGTCGACGGGTCGACCGAGTGAAGTTGGGCCAGCGCTTCGCCGCACTGGTGTGCCAACGAGTCGCCAGCGGCGGCGTCGGGAAGTGATCTCAGGATCTGACGCGGGATGGAGAGTCCATTCATGTGGCTCGTGACGAGTACGGGTCGGTCCTCGTCGCCCAACCTGTCGGTGACGGCGAGAACCTTTGGCACCGGCGCCCCCGCTGTTTGTGCCAGTCCCAGAACAGCGGCCTCGTCGATGGCGCTTCGCTCAGCGCCCGAGCCGATCTGTGCGACGGCGGGGATGGTCGACCCGCCGCTGTTGATGTCGATGAACAGGGTCGCCCGAACCGCGCCGACCGTGGCTGCACCGGTGATGTCCACAGCGGCGTCGGTCCAGCCCGTCGCGGCGAGCAGGTCGGCTAGAGCCGCGGTGATGTCTGCCTGGCCGGTCACGGGCCAGCGTCCGAGTAGCCCGGCTTGGCTACGTCGACCCTGCGCTTCGTGTCGGCGACCAGCAGATCGAACACCCTGGCATCGAAAGCCGGATCGGCTTCCTTCAGCCGTTCATCGAGAGCGGTCGCGAGGTCGTCGCCCTCCTCGATCCTCACGAGTGCGGCTAGCGCTGCGTCGACTTCGTCGCCCGAAGGTGCTTCGAGTTCGCGGATGACGATTCGACAGAGGTTCGCCGCGACTCTGACCGCGTGCCTGGTGCCGCCTTCGGTCGTCGGAAGGACCTGGTCGACGAGTGTGTCGGCGATGGCGGCTAGGAGTGCTTCTGCGCTCGGCGAATCGTGCACGCGGCGGGCCTTCGTTCTGGCGTTCTCGAGATCCGATTGTGGTTCATTCTGGCACCGTCGGTGGCGCCGGTTCCAAATGTCTGGACTAACTTCGGCGCTACTGAGAGGGGATCCACATGGAGCTGGCCGGAAAAACTGCGCTTGTGACGGGCGCGGCGAGCGGAATCGGGTTTG
This sequence comes from Actinomycetes bacterium, assembly GCA_024228575.1. GTDB lineage: Bacteria > Actinomycetota > Acidimicrobiia > Acidimicrobiales > Poriferisodalaceae > JAAETH01. The sequence goes on along the minus strand of JAAETH010000030.1, from coordinate 10,737 downwards.
CGATGTCGAGGCGATTCGGCGAGGCGGGAATGACGGTGGTCATGGCCGATATCGAGGCCGACACACTCGACGTCGCCGCGACCCAGCTCGCCGACGATGGCGCCAAGATCGAAGCGGTCATATGCGACGTACGCAGCGATGAATCTGTCAAACACGCTGTCGAGGTGGCGGTCGGGCACGGAGGGCTTCACGTGCTCTGCAACAACGCAGGAGTCAGCGGTGGTGGCCAGTCCTGGAACTCGACGGAGGAGGACTGGCAATGGGTCATCGACGTCAACCTGCACGGTGTGGCAAGGGGGGTGCGTCACGGGGTCCCGGTCATGATCGAGCAGGGCGAGGGGCACGTCGTCAACACCTCGTCGATGGCGGGCATCACGGCGATGCCCAGCACGGCGGTGTACTCGGCGAGCAAACACGCTGTGGTGGCGATGACCGAAATCCTCAATCACGACCTCGCTGTTGCGGGCCACTCGGGCATCGGTGTCTCGGTTCTGTGTCCTGGTTGGGTCGTCACCAACCTCATGGAGAGTGAACGGAACCGTCCCGGTGGACCCCGCGATGTCGAAGATGAAGACGTTCCCGAAGTCCAGGCCGCATTTCGTGAAGCGGTGGTCAGTGCGTTCAACCGCGGCAAGAGCCCCGACGAGATCGCCCAGATGGTTCACGATGCCGTGGTCGACAACAGGTTCTGGATCATCACCCACGACGACTGGTTCCCCGGCGCTGTCGGTCGGGCCAAGGACTTGGTCGATCAGCGCAATCCAGAGGTTCGTTTCTGGCCGATGTAGTCCCGCAGCAGTTCCAGACGCGATGGAACGATCGTTCGGTAGGATGCTGGAATGCCCTCTTGTGTTCCTCGGCAGTGCTCTTGTTGATCGCTCGACCTTGTCCCGGCTGCGGCGACACCAACTGGTATGTGTGCCCGAGCTGTCTCGATGCGCTCGAACCGGCACCGGCCATCTCGGTGCCGGGTGCGGCCTCGGCCTCCGGGGTGATCCGCTACGAAGGCACCGCCCGGTCACTTGTGCTCGAGGGCAAGGAACCCCACGGCAGACACATGCTGAGGTGGTGGGCCGATGCCCTTGCTGTCGTGGCGCCAGACGATATCGATCTCGTGACGTGGATCCCGGCGTCACGATCGGGGCGTCGTCTCAGGGGGTATGACCACGGTCGGGTGCTCGCAGGCGCCGTGGCCCGCCGCCTCGGCCGCCGGTCAGCAAGAACCCTGCGTAGGGTCGACAATCGGGCTCAGCGAGGCGCTGGGCGTGATTCTCGCTCTGAAGTCGACATGTGTTCCACCCGAAGACAGCACAAGAAGCGACTTCTCCTGGTCGACGATGTTCACACGACCGGGGCAAGTTGTCGTATTGCGGTGACCCAACTGATTGAGTCAGGTGCATCGCGGGTCGACATTCGAGTCATGGCTGTCGTTCCCGATCTGACGCGGATGAGTCGGCGAAGGGCGTACAGTGACCGCATCGGACAAACCCCCGGAGGTGCCTCGTGGACGTGACGATCTCAGGACGCAACGTCGACGTCAACGACGATGTCAAGGACGCTGTGAGATCGAAGATCGGTAGTCTCGACCGGTTCGTGTCAGGACTGGATCGTGCTGCGGTCGTGTTCCGCGAGGAGAAAAATCCTCGAATAGCAGAGCGTGAACAGCTCGAGGCAACCCTCGAAGGCCATGGACACCACATCAGGTGCAAGGTCTCGGGCGTCGATCAGATGCAGGCCGTCGACCTCGCAGTTGTGAAACTCGAGAAGCAGCTTCGCAAGCTCAAGACCCGCGTGGTCAAGAGACATCGGCCGAACTCACATCGCAACGACAATCATCGACCGTTGGCCAAGTCGGCTGTCGTCGAGCGCGAACCTGTCGAAGACGATCCTCTCGAGGATATCCCTGCCGCAGAGCTCGTGGCTCCCGAGATCGCGAAGCGCAAGTCGTTCGAGCTCATGGAGATGACCCCAGAAGCGGCCGCAACACGTATGCAGCTTCTCGACCACTCGTTCTTCTTGTTCCGCAACGCCGAGACCGGTCGCAGTGCCGTTGTCTACATGCGCGACGACCATTCCCTCGGGGTCATCGACGAGGGCTGAGCAGCAGTCGTCGATCTCGCGGTTCGGCCGCAGCGCCACGACCAGGGTTGGGCTGTTCTGCCCAGGCCAGGAAGACGATCATCTGGATCCGCCTTCACGAGCGCGTCCTCAAGCACCTCCTGGGCCCCGCCCACAGAGAAATCAGGACAACACGTTCGGCGCCCGGTCTTCGCGTGACGACACCGGTACCCTTGGCGGCAATGTCGATCTTCTCCAAGATCCTTCGCGCCGGCGAGGGAAAGAAGCAGCGCGCGCTTCGGGGTCTCATCCCCGATATCGACGCGCTCGAACCCGAAATACAGTCCCTGTCCGATGACGCGCTCACAAGCCGCACAGCAGACTTTCGAAACAGGCTCGACAACGGCGCTTCGCTCGATGACGTCCTGATCGAGGCGTTTGCGGTCGCTCGTGAAGCGGCTGTGCGCGTACTGGGTCAACGCCACTATCCGGTGCAGCTGATGGGTGGCGCCGCCCTGCACTTCGGATGGGTTGCCGAGATGAAGACCGGAGAGGGCAAGACCCTCGTGTCGACCCTTCCGGTGTATCTCAACGGCCTCGGCGGCAACGGTGTTCACGTCATCACCGTCAACGACTATCTCGCCAGTCGCGATGCCGAGTGGATGGGCCAGGTCCACCGCTTCCTCGGGCTCGACATCGGACTTGTGGTTCCGGGCAACTTCTCGGCGGAACACAAGCGCAAGCAGTACGCCTGCGACATCACCTATGGAACGAACAACGAGTTCGGTTTCGACTACCTGCGCGACAACATGGCTCCGAATCGGGCAGCCCAGGTCCAGCGCGGGCACACATACGCCATCGTCGACGAGATCGACTCGATCCTCATCGACGAAGCCAGGACTCCCCTCATCATCTCGGGGCGACTCTCCGACGCAGCCAAGTTGTACGTCACCTTCGCCGATGTCGTGAAGAACCTGACGCGCGACCTCGACTACGAGGTCGACGAAGAGAAGCGCAATGTCGCCGTCCTCGAGCCGGGCATCGAGAAGGTCGAGCAGCGTCTCGGGGTCGACAACCTGTACGACCAGGTGTCATCGAACCTCGTCCACCAGCTGAATGCCGCCTTGCGGGCCAAGGAGCTCTACCGCCGCGACAAGGACTACGTGATCCAGCACGGCGAGGTGAAGATCGTCGACGAGTTCACCGGTCGCATCCTCGACGGGCGGCGCTGGTCCGAGGGTCTGCACCAGGCCGTCGAGGCCAAGGAGGGCGTCAAGATCAAGGAAGAGAATCAGACCCTCGCGACGATCACCCTTCAGAACTACTTCCGTCTCTACGACAAGCTGGCCGGCATGACCGGAACGGCCACCACCGAGGCAGCCGAGTTCGCCAACACCTACGGCATCGACGTCGTCCCGGTTCCGACGAACAAGCCGCTCGAGCGCGCCGACCAGGCCGACCTCATCTTCAAGAGCGAGTCAGCCAAGTTCAACGCAGTGGTCGACGACATCGTCGACCGGGTCGATCTCGGCCAGCCCGTTCTGGTGGGCACGATCTCGGTCGAGAAGAGCGAGCAGTTGTCCGATCTACTCGACAAGCGCGGTGTCAAACACGAGGTTCTCAACGCCAAACAGCACGCTCGTGAGGCAGAGGTCGTCACCCAGGCGGGGCGTCTGAAGGCTGTCACCGTGGCAACCAACATGGCCGGTCGTGGTGTCGACATCCATCTCGGAGGTAACCCCGAAGGGATGGCCGAGGCCAGGGTCAGAGCCGAGAACTTCGATCTCGATTCCGAGGAAGGCCAGACCAGGCTGGCCGAGCTGCTCCCCGACCTCGAGGCTCAGTGTTCAGCCGAGGGTATGAAGGTTCGCGAGCTGGGTGGGCTCTATGTGCTGGGCACCGAACGCCACGATTCGCGGCGTATCGACAACCAGTTGCGTGGTCGTTCTGGTCGTCAGGGCGACCCTGGCGAAAGCCGTTTCTACATCTCGCTCGAGGACGAGCTCATGCGCTTGTTCGCCACCGGTGCGATGAGCTGGGTCATGGACAGGGCTCTCGATGAGGACGTGCCGATCGAGGCCAAGATGGTCACGAACGCCATCGAGCGAGCGCAGAACACGGTCGAGCAGCGCAATGCCGAGATCCGCAAGAACGTTCTCAAGTACGACGAGGTCATGAACGAGCAGCGCAAGGTCATCTATGCGCGCCGCGACCAGATACTCGACGGCGCCGACCTGCGCGCCGAGGGATTTGAGTACCTCGAATCTGCCGTCACGGCAATGGTCGCGACCCACTGTGTCGCCGATTTCGAGGACGAGTGGGACCTCGGTGCACTGGCAACCGAGGTCGCCACCATGTGGCCCACCGAGATCACCGCCGAGAACTTCGTAGGTGTCGACAGCAGGTCCGAGATCGAACAGATACTCCTCGACGAGGGCACCACGAACTACGAGCGTCGTGAAGCAGAGCTCGGCGAGACCACCATGCGAGACGTCGAACGCCAGGTCATGCTTCGCATCATCGACCAGCGCTGGCGCGAACACCTCTACGAGATGGACTATCTCAAGGAGGGCATCAACCTGCGGGCGATGGGCCAGCGTGATCCGCTCACTGAGTGGCAGCGCGAGGGTTTCGAGATGTTCGGCGAGATGATGCAGTCGATTTCTCGCGACTTCGTGAAGTACGTAATGCACGTGCAGGTTGTGGTCAACGATCCGGCGCCAAAGGCGACAGATGTCCAGGAGTCGGGTCCGACCGATCCCTCTGGAGATGGCGCAGCCGCAGCAGCCGCTGCGGCTGGTGCTGCGGCTCGGGGTTTGCCGACCGCGCCGAAGGAGTCCAAGGCCAAGTCGCGCACTCCGGTCGTCAAGTCCGACGAGGAGAAGATCGGCCGAAACGATCCCTGCCATTGCGGCAGCGGCAGGAAATACAAGCAGTGCCACGGCAAGGTGGGGGTCAGTTGAAAGACTACTCAGACACCTTCAAGGAGCTGACCGCTCGGCTTTCGCAGGCCGAGGGATATCTGCGAATTGTGCCCGCCCGCGATCGTGTGGTTCAGCTCGAAGCCGACGCGTCGCGCCCAGACCTCTGGGACGACCCCGATCAGGCCAGGAGGGTCACCAGCGAACTGCGCGAGCTCCAGGGCGACATCGAGACCTTCGAGAACCTCTCCGACGAGCTCGAGAACACAGAGGTCCTGCACGAATTGGCTCTCGACGAGGACGATGATTCTCACGAGGAAGAGATCTCCGAGGCGATCGCCGACATGTCGCGCCGTTTCGACGATGTCGAATTGCGATCTCTGCTGTCAGGCGAACACGACGACAAGGACGCCGTGTGCGACATCAACTCCGGTGCCGGAGGCACCGATGCCCAGGATTGGGCCGAGATGTTGCTGCGCATGTACCTGCGTTGGGCCGACAAAAAGGGTTTCGATATCGAGATCCAGGAGGTCACCGAAGGCCAGGAAGCAGGCATCTCCTCTGCGACGTTCATCGTCAGAGGCCGCTACGCCTTTGGCTACCTGCAAGCCGAGCGCGGAGTACACCGGCTCGTACGTATCTCGCCGTTCGACGCAAATGCTCGGAGGCAGACGGCTTTCAGCGCCTTGAAGGTCGTGCCGTTCTTCGACGAGGTCTCCGACGAGGTCGATATCGATGAGAAGGACCTGCGCATCGACACCTACCGTTCGTCGGGTGCAGGTGGCCAGCACGTCAACGTCACCGACTCGGCGGTTCGCATCACCCACCTCCCGACCGGTGTGGTCGTCGCCTGTCAGAACGAGCGAAGCCAGCACCAGAACAAGGATCGGGCGATGCAGATGCTCGCCGCCAAACTTGCGGCTCGTCAGCGCGACGAGCGCGAGGCCGAGATGAACGCTCTGGCAGGCGAACAACGCGACGTTGCATGGGGAAGCCAGATTCGTTCATACGTTCTCGCGCCCTACCAGCAGGTCAAGGATCTGCGTTCTGGTCATGAAGTCGGCAATCCCGATTCAGTGCTCGACGGAGACGTCGACGCGTTCATGGAAGCGTGGTTGCGCTGGAATCAGGAGCACGGGGCGGCACAAACATGATCCGACTCGAGAACGTCTCGAAGGTCTATCACCCTGGTGGTCGCAGCATGCCACCCACCGCCGCGCTCAACGGTGTCAGCCTCGACATCGCCAAGGGCGAGTTCGTGTTCCTCGTCGGTCCTTCCGGTTCTGGTAAATCGACACTTCTTCGGCTCGTCACCAAACAAGAGGTTCCCGACGGCGGACGTGTGTGGGTGGCCGGCAAGGAGGTCAACGAGTTGTCGTCCTGGAAGGTCCCATACCTGCGGCGCAACATCGGCAGTGTGTTCCAGGACTTCAAGCTGCTCGCAAGCAAGAACGTCTACGAGAACGTCGCTTTTGCCCTCGAGGTCATCGGGAGGCCGAGAAGTGTCGTCGCGACCCAGGTGCCGGCCATCCTCGATCTCGTCGGCCTGGCCACCAAGGAGGAGAACTTCCCTCACGAACTCTCCGGTGGCGAACAACAACGTGTGTCCATCGCCAGGGCGTTCGTGAATCGACCACTGATCCTGTTGGCTGACGAGCCGACGGGAAACCTCGACCCTGTCACCTCGCAGGGCATCATGCGGCTGCTCGACCGCATCAACAAGACCGGCACCACCATCGTCATGGCGACCCACGATCGTGGAATCGTCGACGAGATGAGGCGCCGGGTAGTCGAGCTCGATGGCGGGCGCCTCGTCAGAGACCAGAACGAAGGTGTGTACTCGTGATAGCCCGACTCGGCTACTTCCTACGCGAAACCTCGATCAATATCCGTCGCAACATCACCTTGACACTTGCGGCAATCCTCACCGTCGCCATCGCCGCCATGCTGGTCGGTGGAGTGTTGCTGGCCAGTCAAGCCGTCGACAACGCAACAGAACGTTGGGAGGACGGCGTCGAGTTCATCGTCTTCCTCGACCCCGAGATCACCGGCGTCCAGTCGGACTCGATCGGCCAGGAGCTGGCCAACCACCCCGACATCGAACGCTTCTCCTACTTCGGCAAGGCCGATGCCTACGACGAGTTCGTCGCGTTCTTCCCAGATTTCGCAGAGACGGTCGAGCCCGAGAGTTTGCCGCCCTCGTATCGGATTGTTCCCCGCGATGCCTCGGCCGACGTCATCGCTTCGTTGGCCGCCCAGTTCTCGGTTCGCCCCGGTGTGTTCGAGGTCGTGAGCGCCCAGGACAGCATCCGGCAGCTACGCGACCTCGGAACCACCATGAACCGTGTGCTGCTGCTGCTGGTGGCGTTCCTGTCGCTCGCCGCGGTGCTGCTCATCTACAACTCGATCCGCGTGGCCATGTTCGCTCGCCGCCGCGAGATCGAGGTCCAGAAACTCGTTGGAGCCACCAACTCGTTCATCCGCTTGCCGTTTGTCATCGAGGGCCTCATCAATGGGCTCGTCGGGGGTGTGCTCGGTGTTCTACTGCTGGTCAGTACCCGATCTTGGATGTCTGGTGTTCAGGCCAATCTGGAAGACGTCGCGATCTTCGGCGATCTCGAGATCAGGCCCGGCCAGTTTCAGGGCACGGCGATGTTGGTCATCTTGATAGCTCTGGCGCTCGGCGCCATCGGCTCGGGTTTCGCCGCCGGCCGCTTCCTCGACGTCTGACCCAACACCTCGGCACCCGCTTCTGCGAGCTGGAATACATAGCGTTCCGTGCCTTGCCTTTGGCGTAGGGGCCCATGAGCGAGGCACCATGGTGCGAACCGACGAACGGAGCGCCCGTGGCCTACGAGACGATCAGCCTCGAAGTTGACGACAACATCGCGACCCTCACCCTGAATCGGCCTGACAGGCTGAACGCCTTCACGTCCAAGATGATGGCCGAGATGATCGATGCCATCGACACAACCGATGCCGACGACGACGTCAGGGCGGTGATCATCACAGGGGCCGGCCGTGGGTTCTGCGCCGGCGCCGATCTGTCAGAAGGGGCGAACACCTTCGACTACGACAACCGTCCGGGCAACGCCGACGGGATCGAACCGGGCGGCGAAACCGACGATCTCGAGATGATGCGAGATGGAGGTGGACGTCTCACCCTCCGGCTGTTCGAGAGCCGCAAGCCGCTCATCGCCGCGATCAACGGCCCAGCGGTCGGCGTCGGCGTGACGATGACCCTCCCCATGGACATCAGGATGGCGTCGACGAGGGCGAAGATCGGGTTCGTGTTCGCACGGCGAGGCATCGTTCCCGAGGCGTGCTCCTCGTGGTTCCTCACGAGGGTGGTCGGCCTCAGCAAGGCCCTCGAGTGGACGTTCTCTGGTCGGGTGTTCGACGCAGAAGAGGCCCTCGCCGGCGGGCTTGTCCGCTCGGTTCACGAGCCCGACGATCTTCTGCCGGCCGCTCGCGAGATCGCGTCGGAGATCGCCCGCAACACGTCGGCGGTTTCGGTCGCGATGACCCGCCACATGATGTGGAAGTTGCTGGGTGCCGACCATCCGATGGAGGCACACAAGATCGATTCTCGGGCCATCCGCTCGTTGGGCCAGGGTGCTGACGCAAAGGAAGGTGTCGTCTCGTTCCTCGAGAAGCGACAGGCCGAGTTCACGATGTCGGCTGCCACCGACATGCCCGACTTCTACCCCTGGTGGGACGAGCGGGAGTTCTCGTGAGTATCCCGTTCCGGGCGAGCGGCAATGACGTCACGATCGAGTGGCTAGCAGCGGTGCTCGACACTGCCGGGGCATCCGAAGGTGCTGAGCTCGTCTCGATGACCGCCGCGCCGATCGGCTCGGGTCAGATGGGCGAAAACGTCCGGTTCGTGCTCGAGTGGTCTGCGCCCGATCATCCGCTGGGCACCGTTGTCGGGAAGTTCCCATCCGATGACGAGACGAGTCGGGCAACGGGCGTTGCAACCGGTGCCTACGAGAAGGAAGTGAACTTCTACCGCGAGATCGCGCCGACGGTCGACATCCGAACGCCGAGGTGTTACCACGTCGATGGTGATTCGCAGGCTGGCACCTTCGTGCTGATTCTCGAGGATCTGGCCCCAAGGCGACAGGGTGACCAGATAGCCGGATGTGCAACGACCGAGGTCGAGATGGTCATCGACCAGCTCGTCGGCCTGCAGGCTCCGCGCTGGGACGACCCCACACTTCACGACGTCGATTGGCTCGGTCGTCGAACCGACGAATCTGCGATGCAACATTCGGGTTTGTACTCGATGCTGCTTCCGGGCTGGGAGTCATCGGTCGGTTCCATGATCGATCCGCAATACGCCGAGGTGGCTCGGGTGCTGGATCGCCAGATGATCGACTGGCTCAACCTCGAATCGGTTCCCCTCGTGCTGACCCACGGCGACTTTCGGCTCGACAATATGATGTTTCACGATGAGGTCGGCTTGGCCGTGGTCGATTGGCAGACCGTCGGCCATGGAGCTCCCACAAACGACCTCTCCTATTTCATGGGAACTGGGCCCACCCCCGATCTGCGCCGCGAGATCGAAGGTGATGTGGTCAGGCGATACCACTCCGGGCTCACCGCTGCCGGTGTCGGCTTCGACTGGGACCTGTGCTGGGATCTCTACCGGCGGTCCGCGCCTGCGGGTTTGTTGATGTCGGTCATCGCCAGCCAGATCGTCGTAGCAACCGATCGCGGCAACGCCATGTTCGCCGCCATGGCAGAACGTAGTGCCGCCATGGCTCTCGATCTCGGTTCGTTCGACCTGGTCTGACCCGCGGCTGCGAACTGAGGGTTGAGAGCGTTGAGCTACTACCCTCAGCCGGTCAGGAGGTTGCATGTCGGGTTCGAGCGCGGGCGAGCCAACTGCGGCTTCATCGGCCCGGGTTGGTCCCCTCGTCGATCTATGGCGCAATGTCAACTTCCGCCGGTACTTCGGAGCCCAACTCTTCTATTCGGGTGTGTTCGGAACCATGCGGTTCCTGTTCCCGTGGCTCATCGTCGAGCTGACCGATTGGTCGTCGGCCGAAGGGCTGGTGCTCATGGCGTTCGGCTTGCCCGCTCTGCTGGTGTCGGTGCCGGCCGGGGCGATCAGCGATCGCGCCGATCGTCGCCGCCTCTACGTCACATGGACGGTCACGTCCGGCGTCGTTCTCGTGGCGTTTGGATCGTGGGTGGCGGTGGGCGACGTGACACCTCGTTGGGTAGCGCTGGTCGCCCTCGTTCTCGGATCGTCGACGTCGTGGGTGGCTCCGACGGTCAGCGCGGTTGTTCCAGACCTCGTTGAGCGCGACCGGCTGATGAACGCCGTCGCTCTGCAAAATGGTGGGGGCAATGCCGCCCAGTTCGTGTCCCTGGTGGGCGCTGGTTTGGTCGTCGATGTTCTTGGTGTCGGTCAGGCATTCATCGCGGCGGGGTGTGCCGCAGTCATTGCCGGAGTGTTGATGCTGCGCGTCACGATGCCGCCCGCGGCCGGACATGTCCTGGCGTCGTCGGGTTTGTGGGGCGACATGAAGAGCGGGGCGCGGTATGGCTTTGGAACCGAGCCCATCAGGTCTCTGCTGCTGGTGGCGTTGATCCTCGGAGTGTCGTTCAGCGTGATGCAGACGTCGATGCCTCGCGTCGTCGACCAGGTCTACGGGCGCGAGGGCGGTTCTGCTGCCCTGTTGGTGGGCATGTTCGGGATCGGAATGCTCATCAGTTCCTCGTTTGTTGCGGCGCGCGAGAACATGCG
>JAAETH010000029.1 GCA_024228575.1 Actinomycetes bacterium | reverse complement strand
TCCACTTGTGCTCGACGCCTCAGGATCCAGCGATCCCGAGGTGGATCCGCTGACCTACGCCTGGGACCTGGACAACGACGGCCAGTACGACGATGCAAACGGGGTCGGCCCGACTGTCCCCTGGATCATTCTGGACCAGCTCGGTGTTGGCGATGACGGCGGTCACACCATCGGGCTGGAGGTCAATGACGGCACGAGTACCGACACCGACTCGGCCACGCTCACGATCACCAACACCGAACCAACCATCACCCTCCACGGGGCTGGCGCCGTACCCGTCGGCGACATCTATCGCCTCGTGGTGGAAGTCGATGACCCCGGCGCCGACACGGTTGCCACGTGGACCATCAACTGGGGTGACGGTGAGATCGACACCGGTGCCGGGTCGCCTGGGCTGCGGGGCCACACCTATTCGGTTGCCGGACTGACCCATGGGATCACCATCGAGGTGACCGACGAGGACGGATCGTGGACGTCGGCCGACGTGGTCGCAGCCCACTACGACACCACAGAGACCCTCCGGCGCTCCGATGCCGAGGACGGGTCGGTGATCACCGACTTCGCCACAACCGGTGGAGCTCTGACCACACCCTATGACGCCGTTATCGGCCCCGACGGTCTCCTCTACGTCTCCGGCTTCGGCTCCGACAATGTGGTGCGCTTCGATCCGAGCGACAACACCTATGTCGATACGTTCGTGACCTTCCAGTCAGGGGGTCTGCAAGACCCCAAGGGGCTGGCGTTCGGACCCGACGGAAACCTCTACGTCGTGAGCTCTGCCACCTCGCAGGTACTGCGTTACAGCGCCGCCGACGGCAGCTTCATTGACATTTTCGTGGCCGCTGGGACCCTCGTCGGCCCAGGCCCGATCCTCTTCGCCTCCAGCGGTGTGCTGCTCGTCGGGGATGGATCCAACGACGACGTCGAGACCTACGACGCGTCCACCGGTGCCTCCCTCGGTTTGTTCACTTCGTTGGCCGGTGGTGCTACCCCAACGGGTCTTGCTGCGGGGCCGGGAGGCAATGTCTTTGTCACGCTCTCTGGGAGCGGCATGGTCGAGCAGTTCGACTCGGCAGGAACCTCGCTCGGTTTGTTCGTGTCATCGGGTCTGACCCAGGCTCACTCCTCACGGTTCGGGCCCGATGGCGATCTCTGGGTTTCCGATTACTGGAACGAGGAGATCAGGCGCTTCGACGGTTCGACCGGGGCCGCCCTCGGTGCCCGCATCACAGAGAGCCCGCCGGCTGGCCCCTATGGGTTCACCTTCGTGCCCAACCTCCAGGTCCGGGTAACGAGTGGCCTGGTCGTGAACTCCAGCGGTGATAGTAGCGACGCTTCGGCTGGTGACGGGGTCTGCGACACCGGCGGCCGCAACGCCACCGCCCAAACGGAGTGCACGCTCCGGGCCGCGATCGAAGAGGCCAATGCCTCCAGCGGCTCTGATG
>JAAETH010000028.1 GCA_024228575.1 Actinomycetes bacterium | reverse complement strand
CCGCTACCCGCACCTGGCGTGGAGGATCTTCGATGTCCACCAGCAGTTGTTGGGTTTGAGGGTCGACAACATCTGGGTCGGCGACGGTGTCAACCGGCATCATCACCGGATCCGTTGCCGTCTCGAACCGGACGGCCGGATCAGGAGACTCCCATGACCGACCCTTTCCTCGTCAACATCATCGCCCTCGTCCTTCTTGGTCTCATCTTCTGGGCCGGGCGGATCTCCACGAGGTCGTGGGGCGTGGCTATCTGCGTGGTTTCCGCCACGGTGATCTCGGTCGGGGCGATCGTCCCATGACTGACCTCGGCTGGTGGGCTATCTCTGGGGAAGCGTTCATGGAAGCCCTGCGGCGGGTAGCGGACGGCGAGACCCCGGAGTGGGTGTACGCCGAGTACTACGCCAACTCCGACCATGAACACCCGGAAGGAGACCAATGAGAACCCCCTACATCGTCGATTCGGACGAGCCGTGCACCGTGTGTGGCGGCTCCGCTATCGTTGGGCTGTGTGGCCGCACCGACGCCGGGAGCGACGGCCCTTGTGTTCTCCGGCCCGGGGACCACGTCTGCTACGGAGAGGGTGACGTGGCGGGGGACTGGGCCCCTGCCGCCTCCTGCCGGAACTGTTGCGTGTGCCCGTGCGGGTCGCGGTCGGACGGCACTATGTGCCCGTTCTGCGAGGTCCAGATGCACCCCGGCCTCGAACCCCCAGCCTTCGACCCGACCACCCACCGCCCTGCCCTTCGGTGAGCCGTCTAACCTGAGAGAATGCCCAGAGGTGTGAGAGCAACGGACCACCAGATCCGTAAATACCATGAGCTGCGCGCCCAGGGCTTGTCCCGCAAGGTCGCGGCGAACACTGTCGGCGGGTTCACCTACAACTGGGGTGAACGCCAAGACAAGATAGCGAAAGACCCCGACGCCGCATACAACGGCGCCACCTACGCCCGGGCCAACAAGCTCAAAGCCGAAGGCGAAGCCGACGCCGGAGTCCGAAACGTCGACGATCTGTGTGTCGAAGCGCGGGCCGCGCTCGAAGACCTCGAAGCGTTCGCCCTCCGCTACTTCGGTGTGAAACTCCTCCCCTGGCAGATCGAATCCGCCGACCAGATCATCCGTCTCCTCGACACGCCGCACAAGGAATACCTCGTCGTCAACTGCCCGCCAGGTGCCGGCAAGTCCAAGTTCTTCACCAACATCCTCCCGGCGTGGCTGACAATGCGGAACCGGTCGCTGAGAGGCATGATCGGCTCCGCCACAATCTCTCTCGCCAAGAACTTCGTTGACCACCTCCGCCAAGAGTTCGAGCGCGAGGTGCCGGTCGCCGCGACCCCCCAGGAAATCAAGAACGAGATGGGGTTCGACGCCGAATCGACGTTGGCGTTCGACTACGGCCGCGTCAAACCCTCATCGTCCGGTGTCCGTTGGACCGCCACCGAGTTCTTCGTCGAACAAGACGCCAAGTACATGGCCGCCGCCAAAGAACCCACATGGTCCGCGCTCGGCCGCGGCACGGCGTTCCTCGGTTACCGCGTCGACTTCGCGATCTGGGACGACGCGTGGGACCCGAACTCGATGAAGACCGCCGAATCGCGGGAAGAGTTCTTCCGCTGGTGGGACGGCGTCGCCGAATCGAGGCTCGAGCCCGGCGGCCTTCTGGTGATTGTCATGCAACGCCTCGGCCCCGACGATCTGTCCGCCCACGCCCTCGGCAAGCAGTTGGGTGCCCTCGACTACGCGTTGGACGAAGACGAAGACAATGTCGAGCTCGAAGGCCGCACGGAGGAAGATTCGCCTCCGGATGGCCGCAAGTATTGGCATATCAAGTACAAGGCGTACTACCAGGACATGGACACGGGCCCGAAGTCTCGTCGCCCGTCGTCTCCCCCTTACCCGGCGGGCCCGCTGTTGACACCCCGTCGGATCCCGTGGAACGAATGCCGCGACCACATGCACAACAAGCCCGACATGTGGGAGACGATGTACCAGCAGGAAGATGTCGCGTCGGCGTCGGTGCTGGTCAAGAAAGTGTGGATCTCCGGTGGCACCGATCCGGACACGGGGGAACACCATCCGGGATGCTGGGATGAAGATAGGCCGTCGGGGTTGGTGCCGAAGAACTGGGAACGGCCTCTGGTGTCGATAGCGACCGTGGATCCGTCGCCGGTCAAGTGGTGGGCGATCCAGTGGTGGGTGTACCAGCCGGAAACGAATCGGCGGTTCCTGATCGACCTCGTCCGAGACAAGATGGGCGCCAACGACTTCTTGGATTACAACGCCGATACGCGCATGTTCACGGGGATCATGCAGGAATGGCAGACCCGTTCGGTGGAGCAGGACTGCCCGATCCAGTTCTGGGTGGTGGAACGTAACGCCGCCCAGCGGTTCATGTTGCAGTACAACCACACGCACAACTGGATCCGGGAGTGGGGGACGTCGATCATTGAGCACAACACGTCGGGGGAGAACAAGAACTCGATCGAGTTTGGTGTGCAAACGATCGCGTCGAAGTACCGGCATGGGCAGGTGCGGCTCCCCGGCTTGTCGTCGGACAATTCGCGGTTGACGTCGTTGAAACTGGTGGACGAGGTGACCCGCTACCCGGGGGGCGGTTCGGATGATCAGGTGATGGCCCACTGGTTTTTCGAGTACCGGCTGGGGGAGTTGGAGCAGATCCCGAACACTGATGAGATGCCGAAGCTTCAGCGGCCGGGGTGG
>JAAETH010000027.1 GCA_024228575.1 Actinomycetes bacterium | reverse complement strand
TCGGCCGGCCCTGAGCGATCCGCCGCCGCCGTCCGGGATCGAAGCCTCTCAGCGCTCGACATCACGCATGATCCGGCCCGTCGAGGACCGGTGTGTTCTGACCGTCGTTTCCGATCGTCCCGACCATCCGATCACGCCGGTACCAGAGCGCTGCGAATCGTGATTTCCGCGCGGAGTTACCGAGCGCCCTGGCGGGTCGACCTGGACGCCTCCACGACGCGCCCCTAGTTGCTATATGCGCTCCGGCGGGGAGCTGTCGGTCGTGGGCCTAGCGCCGGGCAGCCATCTTGACGAGCGCTTCGGGTGGACGGAACGCGGTGTTGGCTTGAAATGCGCTCTGGAGTTCGTTGATTGGTCGATCGGACGTCGCGAGGTCTGCGAGCGCATCGAGCTGGAGATCGACTTCAGGGTGCGGTTGATCGAGGGGGTCGACCTGGAGAGGTTCACACCAGTCCCAGTCCCCGATTTCGAGCTTGTTGAGAGCGCCGAGGTCGTTGACGAGGCTGCCTCGCAGCTCGTCCCAACCCCAGAGTTCCCCGCCCGTTCGCTGTGATAGCAGCTCACCACGTCCGTGCTATGGGTGGGCTGAGCTTGTTGGTCGGATCGGATAGCCTGGCGTGCGAGCAGGTGGAGGGTGGTGGTTCGATGGTAGGCGAGATCGAACTTGGCATTGACGGGCTGAGCGACTACCAGGAGATCGGCCGAGGCGGGTTCGCGACCGTGTACTCGGCTGTCCAGATCGCGTTCAACCGAAAGGTGGCGGTCAAGGTCCTCGACGCTCTCGACGATGCCGGCCTGCGGCGCTTCAACCGTGAACAGCTATCGATGGGCACCGTTCATCAGCACCCCAACATCGTCACCCCGTTCACGGCCGGCTACACCCAACCCGAAGGCAAGCCTTACCTGATCATGGAGTACCTGTCGGGAGGGTCGCTCCAACAACGCCTGGAGGAGACCGGCCCGATCGGACCCCACGAAGCGATCGAGCTCATCTTGCCAGTCGCCGAGGCTCTCCGTCACAGCCACGACTCGGGAATCATCCACAAGGACGTGAAACCTGGCAACATCTTGATCTCGGACACAGGAGTGGTGAAACTCACCGACTTCGGGATAGCCGCCCTCCAAGAAGCAACAGCTACCGCCGCTGTTGCGTTCTCCCTCGCGTACTCACCACCAGAGACCTTCGGCACGGCCGATGACGCCGGACCAGACGACCCTCGAGATGAGCGATCCGACCTGTACTCCTTGGCAGCCACGCTCTACATGTTGATCGTCGGTGGGGACCCATTCGGCCATCCGACCAACAACTCGCCCGCTGGGTACATGGCCCGCATCGTCACTCAACCTGTCCCCTTGATCGACCACCCAGAGCTCGACACCTTCCTGGCAATAGCGATGGCCAAGGACCCGGGGGACCGGTACCCAACCGCCACCGACTTCATCGATGCCATCCAACCCATAGCTCAGACTCAGCCACCAGTTACGGGCTCTGCGGCAACCATGGTCGCTCCGCTCACCCCCATTTCACGCACCACTACCCCTGCCTCAATCGACCCACTCCCCGGTGAAGGGGAAACACCGCCAGGACCAATCGACCGCGACCACATCGACCTGTACCCCGCAGAGTCGCCAGAGACGTCATCGATCGATGACCGGAACACGAAGCTTGATCCCGGTCCCCCAAGTGACGACCCGATCGACAGCACTGGCGGCAGCCAGGGGACGCTGTCGACTCCGAGAAACCGTCGGTGGCTGCTGCTCGCGGTTCTTGCTGCAGCAGCGATCGTGCCTGCCGTAGCGATCATGGTCATCAGCCAACGTGGCGGCGACGGTGAGCCCCAAGGTAGGGATAGCAACTTGGCGGCGAGCGACGCTAGCACCTCCTCAACTCTGGGGAACAATACGGTGACCTCATCTGCACCTGAGATCGACGCCCCGGGTACGACCAGCGAACCTACCGGACCTTCTGGCCCCATCGAGGCGGTCGTTTACAGATCCCACTCCAACCCGGTGTTGGATCTGGCAGAACTGTCCGACGGGCGGATCGCCTCCGCCAGCGAGGATTTCACTGTGCGCATCTGGGATGTTAGCGATGGCAACACGCTCGCCACCTACACCGACCACATCGCCGTGTTAGGGGCAGTGGTGGAGTTGTCGGACGGGCGGATCGCATCCGGCGGCAGCGATGCCACGGTGCAGATCTGGGACCCAGCCAACCCCGGCACCACGCTCGCCACCTACAACGGCCACACCGATTGGGTGCGGGATCTTGTGGAGTTGTCGGACGGGCGGATCGCCTCCGCCAGCGACGATGCCACGGTGCAGATCTGGGACCCAGCCAACCCCGGCACCACGCTCGCCACCTACAACGGCCACACCGGCTGGGTGCTGGATCTTGTGGAGTTGTCGGACGGGCGGATCGCCTCCGCCAGCGCCGATTTCACGGTGCAGATCTGGGACCCAGCCAACCCCGGCACCACGATCGCCACCTACTCCGACCACATCGCTGTGTTAGGCGCAGTGGTGGAGTTGTCCGATGGGCGGATCGCCTCCGGCGGCAGCGATGGCAGGGTGCAGATCTGGGACCCAGCCAACCCCGGCACCACGCTCGCCACCTACAACGGCCACACCGATTGGGTGCAGGATCTGATCGAGCTCTCGGACGGGCGGATCGCCTCCGCCAGCGACGATGCCACGGTGCAGATCTGGGACCCAGCCAACCCCGGCACCACGCTCGCCACCTACAACGGCCACACCGATTGGGTGCTGGATCTTGTGGAGCTCTCGGACGGGCGGATCGCCTCCGCCAGCGCCGATGCCACGGTGCAGATCTGGACCACTACTCAGTCTGACCCGTGACCCGTGCCGTCACTGACACTACGACGGCACTTGGCAGCACGTTCACCGACACCCAAGATCTGAGTTCGCGGGTGAACAACGACTGCATCCTGATTTGAAGTAGCAGCTTGATCCACCTCACCGAAAATAGCCCCTTCTGTATGATAGGCCGACAGCGGTCGAGCCAGAATCCGCTACCAGTGGCGTTTCTGGATCCCAGCCGGCCGGCGCGTTGGTGAGAGGAATCGGGTTGATCCGACGACAGCTCAATAATGCTCACGCAAGGCGACCGACGAGCACACTGGTCCGGCACCACTCTCGCACTGCATAATCCCAGGCCGAACAGTCGGCGCATGCGTTCTTGGGTCGATGTGTGGTGATCTCGCTGCCGGTCGGGCGGCTGGCTAGACGGCTCGGAAGATCGTCCGTGCTTCGAGTTTCCCCCCGGCGGCCTGGGCGTCGGCCACGAACTGAGCGTCCGCAGTGATGCTGGCAAGAATGTCGGGTAGACCCTCAAGAGAGTCCATAAACATCGCCCCAATGACGTGGCCGGTCATGTCCCCACCAGCCAGCACCTGAGAGATTCGCAGGCCCTTCGCCCCTGCTGCGATGGCCACCTGAGCCGCATGGTCCAACCCCCCGGGAGGCGAGGTGAACGAGTAGCGGCTTGCGTTGAGGAACGCCCCGGTGTTGTCTCCCGCCTCATGCATGGGGCTAGCGATGATGCGCTGCGCGATCTGGTAGCGCTCCGCCAACTCAGCC
>JAAETH010000026.1 GCA_024228575.1 Actinomycetes bacterium | reverse complement strand
TTCGACGCCGAAACCGGCGAGGAGCTGTGGCGCAAGAACCTGGTGCAGGAATACGGCACCAAGATCCCGCCCTGGTACAACGGCCAGTGCCCCCTGATCGAGGACGATCGGGTGCTCATAGCCACCGGCGGCGAGGCCCTGGTGGTGGCGCTGAACAAGGCCACCGGTGAGGAGATCTGGCGCGCGCCCAACCCCGAAAGCTGGCTGATGTCGCACGCGTCGTTGATGCCGGCAAGGCTCGGCGGCGTCGACCAATACCTCTACACCACCCTGGCCGGCGCCCATGGCATCGGCACGGCCGGCGAGCTGCTGTGGCACTTTCCCTTCAAGTTCAACGTCTCGGCGTCGCCGTCGCCGGTGGCTCTCGACTCCGAGCTGGTCTACATAACGGGCGGCTACGACAGCGGTGGAGCGATGCTGCGAGTCAGCAACGGCGGTGATGGATTCACCACCGAGGGAGTCTTCGTACACGCCGCCGCCGAGTGGAATTCCGAGGTCCAGACGCCGATCGTCTCAGACGGCCACTTCTTCGCCGTCGGCAAGAAGCGGCGCGGCCTCTTCACCTGCATGGACGCTGCCG
This sequence comes from Actinomycetes bacterium, assembly GCA_024228575.1. Lineage (GTDB taxonomy): Bacteria > Actinomycetota > Acidimicrobiia > Acidimicrobiales > Poriferisodalaceae > JAAETH01. The sequence goes on along the minus strand of JAAETH010000026.1, from coordinate 712 downwards.
GCAAGACGGTGTGGGACAGCGACGGCAAGGCCTCGTTCGGCCTCGGCAGCTTCATCCTCGCCGACGGCATGTTCTTCATCCTCGAAGGCAAGACCGGCATGCTGCGCCTACTCGAGGCGAGCACCAAGGAGTACAAGGAGCTGGCCAGTGCCCAGGTACTCGGCGGCCACGACGTGTGGGCGCCGTTGGCGCTGTCCGACGGCAAGCTGGTGATCCGCGACCTCGAGCGCATGGTGTGCCTGCAGGTCGGTAAAGGCTAGACGATCGGAGGCTGTCATGGAGTACCGGCAAACTCGAATCTTCGGAGAAGACGGTTTCGCCAAGGCTCTGCGGGGCCTGGCGGTGACCGTCGAACCGAGAATCTACGCGGTGGGCGACTCGCGGGTCGTGGTCTACGACCTGGAAGGTACCCAGCTTCGCCACTGGCAAACGGAGCGGCCGGGATTCTCGATCGCGGTCGCCCCGGAGGGGAGCAAACGAGGCACGGCCCCGGAGGGGGATCGGAACGTCTGGGTGGGTCAAGCCGAGCAGATCGAGATCTTCGACCATGAGGGTGGCCGGCTCGACGTCTGGCACGACCCCGAGCGCCTTGGCCTGGTGACCGCGATCGGTTTCACCTCAGACGGCGTGCTCGCCGCCGACGCGGTGGCGCGCTGCATCCGCCACTACGATCGCCAGGGCGCCTTTCGCAACAACATCGGCGATCTGCACC
>JAAETH010000025.1 GCA_024228575.1 Actinomycetes bacterium | reverse complement strand
CGTTCGATGCGACCACGTTCACCAAGAATCGCCAGCGCCTGTTGGACCACGAAACGTCGCCGGACGGTCGCGGCAGACAAGAACTATGACACCAAAGACTTCGAGGCCGAGGCCCGCGAGTTGGCGTTCACCCCCCACGTCGCCCCAAACACCACCAACCGGCGCTCAGCGATCGATGGCCGCACTACCCGCCACGCCCGACACGCCGTCTCCCAACGGATCCGAAAACGGGTCGAAGAGCCCTTCGCCTGGACCAAGACCGTCAGGGCTGGCCCCAAGGTCCGCTACATCGGCCAACAACCCAACCGGGCCTGGCTCAAGACCGAAGCCGTGGTCTACAACCTCATCACGATCTGCACCCTCGACACCGCTACAACCTGACCCCGCCGGGCCCTGTCCCAACACCGACCAGCGAGCCCGCCCTGCGGCCCCCGAAGCCAGCCGATCCAGCCAACAACACCCACGCACCCGACCCCTGGAACCACCCACAGCAACAACACACCACCACAGGGCACAGCCCCGGCCGATTTTCCGCGCCCTGCTAGGAGCGCTGGTTCAATTCGTCGGCGATCTCGTCGAAGGTGCCTGGCGCAGCCATGGGCCCGCTCCATATGTTGCCCCCGATGGTGATCCTCAGCCGCTGGCCCGCTGGTGCTCCCGAAAGGCGTTGAAACAAGGTCGGGGAGGTGACGGCATCGACCGATCCGAGGGGAGCGGTTCTCGATCGTGCGATCAACGACCGAGTCTTGACCGACGACTTCTCGAGCTCGACTCGGTAGGGAACGACAGCACTGCTTCGAAACCCCAGCGCTGCCAGACCCAAGACGGGAAGTGACGTCGCAAGTCCGCCTATTCGTTCGGCGTCACTCAGATCCGAGGTCAGCGACGCGACGGCGACCAGACCACTGACGATGACGATCGCTGCCGCCCCAAGTGCTGCGGCCGATCTACGGATCGTGTCGTGTGAGATGACGAACGGGTCGGCGTTCGCGACGGGCAGCACCCGCAGTGTTTCGGCGGCCGCCACCGCCACGTCGGAGAACTGATCGAACAAGACGTGTCGGTTCCTCGCTGTTTCGATGACCAGTCCCCGGGTGGTCAGGCCGAACCAGCACAACTCGTCCCACGACAGAGTTTCGGTGCCCAGGGGTCCTTCGATGAGCAGCGACGAGGCATCGATCTTCAGAGAGATCCTGGCCGACCACGCGATGCGACCCGCTTCGAACGCTGCCACAGTCCACACCGGGGCGAGTACGTGACCGGCCGGAACTCCGGCAAGGCCCACACCGGCGCTGGCGATCACGAGGATGACCAGGGCGGCTGTGACGGCGATCGCGGCGCTCCGGCCGCTCGGCGCAACAGCGAAGGTCTTCGTCAACGATCGACCGGCACCCAGGCCAACAGGACCTCGTCGACGACGACGTCCGTCTTCTCGAGACCGATCTCCTTGACGGTGATCGCGGCAGCCTTGGTTTCCCACTCGTCGGTGATATCGCGAAGTTCTTTGGCGAGTTCGTCCTCGAGGTCGCGAATCTTGTCGACCGCTTCATCGACACGGTTCTCAGCGGTGGCGGCCCTGCGGCGAGCAGAGTCGGTCTGTGATCGCCGACGGCCGAGGCCTCCTAGCTTGCCCGCAATACCGCGGGCCTTGCGTTTGCCGCCCAGGAAGACGGACAACAAGCTGCCAGCGCCGGACAGAAGCTCGTTGCGTTTCTTGTCGTCGGCAGCGGCTTCGAGGTCCTTGACCCTGTCCTCGGCCTTCGCCAACGCCAGCTCTGCGCGGTCCAGCCGGCTGTCGTACTTGTCCCGCAGCTTGGCGGCAGCCATGTCGGCTCGGTCATCGCCCACGTCGCGGCAGCGGACTGCGAACTGGTCGGCCGTCTCGCCGGGGCGTCCGTAGATGTCGAGTTCCTCGTTGGCGAGAAGATCGACCGACAGGTTGCGCCACAGGTGATCGCGCAGGGCGGTTCTGTACTTCGAGAAGTAGGTCTTCGTGTCGATTCGTGCATCGGTCAGGGTGAAGATTGCACCGTCGGGCATCTTGGACCTGAGGTCGCGATCGTCGTAGTCGACCACCGTTGCGTCCTCGGGGTCGGGGAAGCCAGCGATCGGGTGAAGTATCGACTCGAATTCCGTTGTCTGGCGCAGGCCCGACTTCTCGTCGTCGAACAACAGGTCGACCCGTGCGACCAGTGCCGGCTCGAATCGACGTCCCCCCGGTACGGCACCGACCTGTTCTGCCCAGGGTGCTGCGGGGTCGACGAAGGCGACCTTGGTGCCGTCGGCGATGTCTGGCATGACATCGGTTTCGTTGTCTGCGAGCTGCGGCTCGGCGGCTGCGGCCTCGGTTGTTGTGTCCTGTGTTTCGCCCTTGGCGCCGACCAACGATGGTCCCTGGGCCGTTTCGGGAACGTCCTGATCGGCGGCGAGCCGCTCGATCTGGGCCCTGCTGAGAGGACCTGCGAGATACGACATGACCCACCGGGTGTTGAACACCTTCGGAGCCTTGGCCCTGGTCTCGTGCAACACGAAGGTGCGTTTTGGCAACCCACTGATGGTGTCGGTGATCGCCTTGACATCGACGTCGCCGCTGGCGGCGGTCAGACCGTCGAGCAGACGTTTCTTGTCGCGCTCGGTCTGGAGTCGGCCGATCATCCACGTGCCCGCGTTCGACAGGGCCTTGTAGTCGAGGTCGACCGGGTTCTGGGTCGACAGCACCACGCCCACACCGAACGCACGGGCCTGCTTGAGCAGTGTCAGAAGCGGCTTCTTCGACGGTGGCTGGGCGGTGGGTGGGAGAAAGCCGAACACCTCGTCCATGTAGAGGAGAAGGCGAAGGTCGCCGCTGCCTGGCTGGCCGCGCATCCAGGTGATCAGCTTGGACAGGAGCAGTGTCACCACGAACTGGCGCTCCTGGTCGGTCAGGTGCGACAGGGTCACGACGGCGCAGCGGGGGCGGCCGTCGTCGGTGCGCGTCAGTGCGTCGATGTCGATAGCAGGACCCTCGGTCCACGTCGCAAACGACGGGGAGGCGATGACGCCGTTCAGCCGCATCGCCAGCTTCATCCGGTCATCGGGCGGGAAGAACTGGTCGAGTTCGAACACGCCGAGTTTGCGGATGGGTGGTTCGAGCACCTGACCGACCAGTGCCGCGAGGTCGAGGTCTCGACCAGCCGACCAGGCGTTCTCGATCAGGTTGGACAACAAGATGTGTTCACGGCTCGACAACGGATCGGCATCGATGTCGACCAACGTCAACAAACTCGTGACGAAGCCCTCGATCTCGTCGCGCATGGTCTCTACGTCGTCGACACCATCTGGCGCCCCGAGCGAGCCGACGACGTTCAGCGGCGACCCGGCGGTCGAACCGGGTGTGTAGATCGTGACGGGTGATTCCTTCAGCGCCGAGATTCGTTCGGTGGGGACGCCCCAGTCGGCGAGACCGTTCCGCCACAACGAGGCCGTGTCCTTCGCCCTTTCTGCTGCGGGTTCACCGTCGTTTGTTTCGACCCACGGCTCGAAGTCGGCGGGTGCCAGGTCTGGGAAGGTCAGGGCCAGGTTGCCCATGTCGCCCTTGGGGTCGAGGACGATTGCCGGCACACCAGAAAGAAGGGCCTCTTCGAGCAAGCCGACACCGAGGCCCGTCTTGCCGCTGCCGGTCATACCGACGATTACCCCGTGTGTGGTGAGATGATCACTGTCGTAGAGCACCGGTTCGCCGGTGCGCTCGCCATTGACAACCGTCTCGCCCAGATAGAACGAACCCTTCGGAACATCGACCATGCCAGCCAGCGTAGACAGCGCGGACACCGCCAGCGACGACGAATCCGACCGAGTGGGTGTTGGGCCTCACCCACTTCCTTGGCCCGACGACGAGCGTCTGGATCCCGAGCTTCTGCGAGACGGGGATCGACGCAACGTGGTCGATCGGTTCCGGTACTGGAGTCGCGAGGCCATCGTGGCCGATCTCGACGAGCGCAGACACCCCTTCCACGTCGCCATCGAGAACTGGGAACACGACCTGAACATCGGCACCGTCGTGCGAAACGCGAACGCCTTCCTCGCCACCGAGGTGCACATCGTGGGAAAGAAGAGGTGGAACCGACGGGGTGCGATGGTGACCGACCGGTACCAACACGTCCGTCATCACTCCGAGGTCGACGGCTTCGTCGCCCATGCCAAACAGCTGGGCTTGACGGTCGTCGGCGTTGACAATCTTCCGGGCTCGGTGCCGATCGAACAGGTCGAGCTACCTGAGCGGTGTGTGCTCGTCTTCGGACAGGAAGGCCCCGGCTTGTCGGAGGCTGTTCGCGAAGCAGCCGACACGGTCGTGTCGATCAGCCAGTTCGGGTCGACCAGGTCCATCAACGCCGGCGTCGCGAGTGGAATTGCCATGCACTCGTGGATCTGCCAGCACGCCGCGGCGCCCGCGGGTCTCTCCGCCGAGCAGGTCATCGCCGCGCTCGAGCTCTCGCCGCTGCCCATCGAGGGGGGCTGGTTTCGGCGGACCCACATCGACGACCACGGCTCGGTCATCCTCTATCTGCTGACGGCGGGAGAAGAATCGCTGGCGCACCGCCTTCCGGGGGCCGAGACCTGGTACCACCACGCCGGGGCACCTGTGCGGTTGTCGATCGAAGACGGCGAAGGGCAGCGTGATCACCTGCTGGGCCCGGACGTGGGGGAGGGTCAATGCCCGCACGTGACCGTGCCCGGCGGCTCGTGGCAGGCTGCGCTGCCACTGGGGGAGTGGAGCCTGATGTCGACCTCGATGGCCCCACCCTTTTGCGACGCTGACTTCGAACTCCGCCACGGCTGATGGCAGAACCGTCCACGTGTGGCCGACCTTTGACAGCGGTGCAGGGTGTCTCTCGCCCGCGGGGCGGACTGTGACTTTTGTCCTCTTTTCGGGGGATCGTTGGATTCGGGCAGGAGACGGCAATAGGGTTCGGTGAGATTGGCTCGCGCCGTAGTGGGCGCGTGCTCGGCACTGACCATTGGGGTCGGTGAAGTACCTGTGAGGGACAAATGAAGACACTCATGAAGTTGATGGGCCTGCTATTGGCCCTGACGATGATCGCCGCGGCCTGCGGCGACAGCGACGAGTCGGGCGACACCACTGCCGCTCCAGAGGAGACGACAGCAACAACCGAAGCCGGCCCAACGTCCGACACCAACGTTGGTCTGACCTTCGACATCGGTGGTCGTGGTGATCAGTCGTTCAACGACTCGGCTGCAACCGGCATCGACAAGGCACAGAACGAACTGGGTATCTCCTTCACTGAGGCCGAGCCCAACGCTGACGGTTCGAACCGTTCAGAGCTGCTCCAGACCCAGGCCGATGTCAGCCAGCTCGTCATCGCTGTCGGCTTCCTCTTTGGTGGCGACGTCGAGGCAGTCGCTGCCGAGAACGCCGGCGTGAACTTCGCCGTCATCGACGACGCGATGCTCGACTTCGACAACGGCGGAGTTCCGCGGGGCGACAACATCGCCGGTCTGACCTTCGCCGAACACGAGGGTTCGTTCCTCGTCGGTGTCGCCGCCGCTCTCAAGAGCGAGACCGGCACCGTCGGCTTCATCGGTGGTGTGTCGGGCTTCGGTCTGATCGAGCGGTTCGAGGCAGGCTTCAACGAGGGCGCTCGTGCTGTGAACCCCGATATCGAGATCATTCCCCAGTACATCACCGAGTTCCCGAACTTCGATGGTTTCAACGCTCCCGACCGTGCCAAGGACATCGCTCTCGGCATGTACGACCAGGGCGCCGACATCGTGTACCACGCCGCCGGCGGTTCTGGTGCAGGCATGTTCGAGGCTGCCAAGGAGCAATCCGAGGCGACAGGCTCGAAGGTGTGGGGCATCGGTGTCGACTCCGATCAGTACAACACCGTCTCGACCAGCGTGCAGGAGTACGTGATGACCTCGATGCTCAAGCGTGTCGACGTCGCCGTGTTCGAGATCACCAAGGCCCACGAAGATGGCATGTTCGCGGCGGGCAACACCGTCTACGACCTTTCCGTCGACGGCGTTGGCTACTCGACCACCGGTGGTTTCATCGACGACATCGTCGATCAGATCGAGGATTACAAGGCCAAGATCGTCAGCGGCGAAATTGTCGTTCCGACCGAGCCCTGATTCTTCAGCGTTTGGCATTGACCAAGGCGCTTCGAGGTGACTAGCAAGACGGGGTCGGACTAAGGTTCCGATCCCGTCTTCGTTTTTGGGGCGGCGACCCAGGAGTGGCCTACGACATGGCACCTGCCATCGAGCTGATCGGTATCACCAAACGGTTTCCCGGCGTCATCGCCAATGACAACGTGAACCTCACCGTCGAGGAAGGCGAGATCCACGCGATCTGTGGCGAGAACGGTGCCGGCAAGTCCACACTCATGAAGATCCTCTTCGGCATGCAGTCCGCCGACGAGGGTGTCATGAAGGTCCGTGGGCAGGAGGTGAGCTTCAAGTCACCCACCGATGCCATCGACGCCGGCATCGGCATGGTCCACCAGCACTTCATGCTCGCCGACCAACTCAGCGTCCTCGAGAACGTGATCCTGGGATCAGAGCCCGTTCTCGCCGGAGGACGGATCGACTTCAAGGAGGCTCATGAACACCTCGCAGAAGTCGGTGAGGCCTACGGCCTGGCGGTCGAGCCTGACACCCTTGTCGAAGAACTCGAGGTCGGCGAACGACAGCGAGTCGAGATCATCAAGGTCCTGTACCGCGGCGCCAAGATCCTCATCCTCGACGAGCCGACGGCCGTTCTGGTTCCCCAGGAGGTCGAGGAGCTGTTCCGCAACCTGCGCGAGCTACAGGCCAGTGGTGCAACGATCATCTTCATCGACCACAAGCTCCAAGAGGTCCTCGAGATCGCCGATCGCATCACGGTCATTCGTCGCGGACGAACCGTTTCGACCGTCGACGCTGACTCGGTCACAGCCCAGGACCTCGCCGAGTTGATGGTCGGCTCCGAACTGCCATCACCCGAGACCACCGAAGCGACAGCAACCAGTGTGGTCAGGCTCGACGTCTCCAACCTGACCGTCCTCGACGAGGACGAGCGGCCGGTCGTCGACGATGTTTCGTTCCAGGTTCACCAAGGTGAGGTACTCGGTGTTGCCGGCATCGAGGGCAACGGGCAGGCCGAACTCATCGGCGCCATCATCGGAGTGCGCTCGCCGGCTCAGGGGTCGGTCCATCTCGATGGCGAAAACATCACTCCGACATCGGTCAGGCACAGGCGCGAGCTGGGGCTCGGGTACGTGCCCCAAGAACGGCACTCCGAAGGCCTATTGCTCGACGCCCCGCTCTGGGAGAACGCCGCTCTCGGCCACCAGACCAGAACACCCTTCTCGAAGGGTATGTGGATCGATCGCCAGGGTTCGCGCGATCGAACCGAGGACATTCGCGGCGAGTTCGACGTGCGGTCTCCAGGGGTCGACGTCACGGCCCGCGCTCTGTCGGGGGGAAATCAGCAGAAGCTCATCATCGGGCGAGAGTTGACTGCTGAACCCAAGGTGCTCATCGCCGCTCACCCGACGCGAGGCATCGATGTCGGTGCCCAAGCCGATGTGTGGAACGACATCAGAAGTGCCCGTGCCGAGGGCCTCGCCACCCTGTTGTCATCTGCCGACCTCGAGGAGTTGATCGGTTTGTCGGATCGAATTGTCGTCATGTTCCACGGACGCCTGGTGGCAACGCTCGATCCAGCCGAGATCGACGCTCGCGAGCTCGGCAGTTATATGACCGGCGCAACCGTGCAGGACCCGGAGGGCAACCGATGAACCCCGTCCTTCGACGCATAGGGCTTGCGCTGGCCGCTCCCGCGATGGCATTTGTGTTTGCCGTCGCCGTGTCGTCCATCGTGTTGCTGATCTCCGACAGCAACCCCTACGACACCTTCTCCACCATGCTCGACAACGGCACCCAACTCGAGATCATCGTCGACACGCTGAACCGGGCCACACCGCTGTTCATCGCCGGTATTGCCGCCGCCATCGGCTTCAGAATGAACCTGTTCAACATCGGAGTCGAGGGCCAGTACTTCCTCGCAGCCTTTGCAGCGGCTGTCATCGGCGCCGAGGTGAGCCTTCCAGGACCACTACACATCGGGCTGATCCTGGTCATTGCGATGGTCGTCGGCGCCGCCTATGCAGGTTTGGCCGCCGTGCTAAAGGTCTACCGGGGGGTCAACGAGGTCATCGCCACGATCATGCTCAACTTCTTGGCGATCGGCGGCATCATCGCTGCCATCTTCCCCAGCGTCATCGACATGAGCTCGGGCCAGGCGACAAATGCCGGTACCAAGGCGATTCCCGAGTCGGGCTGGATTCCAGACCTGAACGGGTTCGTCGAGATCTTCACTCGCGAGATCGGCAAGGGGCGCGAGCTCACCGGGGTGATCATCATCGCCGTCGTCGTCGGTGTCGCCTACTCGATCATGGTGAACCGTACGGTGTTCGGTTTCGACCTCAGGGCCAGCGGAATGAACCCCCTCGCAGCCCGTGTAGGCGGTATTCCGCCAGGCCGGATGATCATCATCGCAATGCTCCTGTCTGGGGCCATCGCAGGCCTCATCGGCATGACCGAGATCCTCAGCGACAACCACTCCTACGATCAGGGCTTCGTGCGAGGTCTCGGTTTTGAGGGGCTCGGCATCGCCCTTCTGGGACGCAAGACGTCACCTGGCATCATGTTTGCCGCCCTGCTGTTCGGCTTCCTCGACTCGTCCTCGGCCATCTTGCAGGTCAGCGGGTCGGCCTCACAGTCGATCGTCATCATCATGAAGGCGACCATTCTGCTCGCAGCGGTCGTCGCCTATGAAGTCGTCGACGAGTATCGCAAACGCGACGAGGTCAAACGAGCCGCCCTCGCTACAGGAGGTGCGGCATGACCGCCGTGGCAGAAACCCCCACTTCAGACCGAACCCCTGGGCTCATCGAGCGCTACACGACACTTCCCGCGTGGCTTCGCTGGATGTTGATCACCGGTGGCGCCATGCTGGTGGTGGCCATCGTCCAGGAGATCTCGGGAACCGAAGGGCTGACCACCTTCAGGTCCAGCCAGGGAATGCTCAAGTGGTCCATTCCGCTGCTGCTCTCGGCCATGGGTGGCCTGCTTTCAGAGCGCGCCGGCGTGGTCAATATCGGTCTCGATGGCATCATGGCTGTGGGCATGTGGTGCGGGGCCTGGGGTGCATACAACTATGGCGCCTGGGGCGGGTTGCTCGCTGCCGCAGCGGGTGGTGCGCTCGTCGGACTGCTCCATGCCGTAGCGACCATCACCTTCCGCGTCGATCACATCGTGTCGGGCGTGGCCATTCTCATCCTCGGTCCTGGCCTGACCCGATATCTGTCGGAACGTGTCTTCGTGAACTATCCGGGTGGGTCGCAGACCCAGTCGCCCCGAGTTGATGGGTTGGGCAATGTCACCGTTCCGTTCCTGGCGGGTGGAAAGATCGGCGACTGGCGGTCGCCAGACTTCTTCGGGTGGTTCGAGAAACAGGACTGGTTCTGGATCTCCGACATCGCCGGCGTGCTCAAGGGCCTCATGCTCCAGGTCGCCTACTTCACCCTCTTGTCCATCGCCTTGACCCTGGTATTGGCGTGGCTGTTGTGGCGCACCCGTACCGGGCTGAGGCTGAGGTCGGCCGGTGAGAACCCGTGGGCCGGCGAGAGTCTCGGCATCAACATCTACTTCTACAAGTACCTGGGTGTTGTGATGTCGGGCGCTCTGGCCGGGTTGTCAGGTGCGTTCATCGCGCTCGAGCTCGCCAACATCTATCGCGGCGGAACCACCAACGGACGCGGTTTCATCGCCCTCGCCGTCATGATCTTTGGCAACTACCGGGTGCGTGGCATCGTCTTCGGAGCGCTGCTGTTCGCTTATCCGTTCAGCCTCGCTCTGACCGACTTCGACGGGAAGGCGACACGGGCCCTGCTGCTCGTAATCGCCCTTGCGTTGGCAGCGACGGCTGCCTGGGCTATTCGCCGCCAGCGGATCGTCGATGCGGCCATCGCCGCTGCGATCGGCCTTGTGGTGTTCGTCTGGTACCTGTTCACAGACGCCGCGCCCGCATGGCTTCCAGACTCGATGCCCTATGCAATCGTGTTGTTGGTGCTGATCTTCAACTTCCAGAAGCTGCGCATGCCCAAAGCCGACGGCCAACACTATCGACGTGGCGAACACTGACGCTCGGCCCCAGCTGGTGCTGGTGGTCGACACTGGCACCGACGATGCGGGCGCCCTCATCTGGGCTGCAACAGACCCTCGCGTCGACCTGGTCGCCGTTCTCGCCGACTGGGGCAACGTCGGTGTCGACCTGACCACGCGCAACACCCTCGCTGTTCTGCACACGGCGGGACGCGACGACGTTCCGGTCTACAAGGGCGCCGGCAAGGCCGCAGCGGGCGCCAACCCCGCACGATTCGACGCTTCAATCGTGATGGGCGCCGACGGCCTGAACGGTGTCGTGCTGGCCGATGGCCCGCGACAGATCGAAACGACACCCGCTGCCGAGGCCCTCGTGCAACTGGTTGACGAACGGCCGGGGGAACTGACGGTTGTGGCCGTCAGCCCGTTCACACCTGTCGCTGCGGCAATCGACCTCGATCCCGAGCTGCCATCGAAGGTCTACGACCTCATCGTCATGGGTGGGGCCATCACATCGGGAGGCAATCTGGGTGCGGTAGCCGAGGCCAACGTCGGCAACGATCCCGATGCAGCGGCCAAGATGGTCGACGCGTTCGGTGTGCCGGGTGTCATGGCCAGCGGCCGAACTCCTCGAATGGTGCCGCTCGACGCAACCCACGTGGGCACCATCGGAGACGGCGAAATTGTCGCGGCCGCCGCTTCGTCGATCACCGGCAGCGAGGCCCTTCACGACATCTGGCAGGCCAGCTGGGAGTTCGCCCACCTCGAACATGGCGACGGCCTGCCGGTTCACGACCTTCTAGCTGTGTGTTGTGTAGTCGACGACGACTTGTGTCACTGGTCGACCATGCCGCTCGCCGTCGACACGTCGGGCGGACCCGCTTGGGGAATGACCGTGGGCGATCGACGCCTGGCGATGATCGAGCAAGCACCGATGCCTCCGGAGGAACTGGCACAGATCGGCGAGATGATCGGTTTCGCCAAGGCTCGCTGGAAGGTTGCGATGTCGGCCGATGTCGATCGGTTCCGCAGCCTCGTCCACGAGTGGCTCGGAGCCTGAGCGTCATGGCCTACTCGTTCGACGAGATTCAGGCATTGCCGAAGTCGCTGCTTCACGACCATCTCGATGGAGGACTGAGGCCGGCAACCATCCTCGAGATCTCCGAGGAGATCGGGCATCAGCTCCCATCGTCGGATCTCGACGACCTGGCGGCCTGGTTCGTGAGCGGAGCCAACACGAAGGACTTGCTCCAGTACCTGGCCATCTTCGAGCACACGATCGCTGTCATGCAGACGCGAGAGCACCTGCATCGTGTGGCGCGCGAGGCGGCACTCGATCTGGCTGCCGACGGCGTGGCGTACGCCGAGGTGCGGTTCGCTCCCGAGAATCATCAGCTTCGGGGGTTGAGCCTCGACGCCGTCATGGAGGCGGTGCAGGACGGGTTTCGAGCCGGCACGGCCGAAGCGGCGGCCTCGGGCAAACCGACGATTGTGAACACGATCGTCTGTGCCATGCGACAGGCCGAACGATCTGTCGAGATCGCCCGACTGGCGGTCGAATGGAACAAGCGCGAGCCGAGAGTGGTCGCCGCCGATCTCGCCGGTTCCGAGACCGGGTTCCCGCCGACCGACCATCGCGAAGCAATCGATGTCGTGCGCCGTTCCCACCTGCACCTGACACTCCACGCCAGCGAACAGCCGGGGCTCGAGCTGATCAGCCAGGCCCTGTACTGCGGGGCCGAGCGCATCGGACACG
>JAAETH010000024.1 GCA_024228575.1 Actinomycetes bacterium | reverse complement strand
GAAATCAGGTCATGGGGTCTGACCAGGCCGTTTGCCCTCCACCCTGGCAGGCCATGGTTCTCATCCTGTACCGATTCTTGGCCCTTCTCGCCCGTCTCGCTGTGCGATCTGGCCGCTCGAAAGACCTCGAGATCATCGTGCTACGCCACCAGGTCACAGTGCCGCGCCGCCAACTCGACCGACCCTCGATCAACGACGACGACCGGAGCTTGCTCGGAGCTATCGCCGCAGCCTTGCCACGCCGGCTTCGCGAGGGCTGGATCGTCACGCCCTCAACACTGCTGCGATGGCACCCAAAGCGCATCGCCCGGCACTGGACCCAACCCCACAAGCACCCCGGCCGACCCTCCGCCGACCCCGCGGTGGTGTCCCTGATCGTCCAGATGGCCACCAACAACCCGACTTGGGGCTACCGGCGCATCACCGGCGAACTGAAACGAGTCGGCCACAAGGTTGGTGCTTCGACGGTGTGGCGGATCCTCAAACAGCACAACATCGACCCATCCCCCAACCGAGCTGACGTCACCTGGACCCAGTTCCTGCGCTCCCAAGCAGCCGTCGCCTGCGACTTCGCCACCATCGAAAGGCCTTCTTGCGCCGCTTCTACCTGCTGTTCTTCATCGACATCACCAGCCGTGAGGTCTTCTTCGCCGGCATCACGACCAACCCAACCGGGCCGTGGGCGACCCAAGCCGCCCGCAACCTGTTCCTCGCCCACTCCGACCGCCTCGAACAAGCCCGGGCGCTTGTCCGTGACCGCGGAAGCCAGTTCACCACCAGCTTCGACGAGATCTTCCGCACCGAACAGATGAAGGTACTCAAGACACCTGTGCGCACCCTGAGCAT
>JAAETH010000023.1 GCA_024228575.1 Actinomycetes bacterium | reverse complement strand
TGTGAGCGGCGTTTGGTGGGGTCGGTGATGGTGTGTATGTCGTGGTGGTAGGCGGCGCTTTCGCGTCGGTCGTATTCGGCCTTGATGACGGCACCGGTGACCGGGTCGAACTGGGCGTTGATCCAGATCATGTTCTGGTCGTTGATGCCACACGACCCGCGGCGTGCTTTGCGTTGGCGCTTCAAACGTTTCTCGGCGCAGTCTCGGTCGGCGTCTTTCACGGCTTGGGTGACAGCGTCGCGGGTTTCGTCCGCGTTCTGACCGTAGGCATCGTGAAGCAGTCGGTCTTTGACGTCGGCTGGTAGGTCGGCCTTGGCGATCGCGTCTGCCTGTTCGGTGTTGATACGCCCCTCGGCCAAAGCAGCAGCAATATCGGGGTGGGCTTGGAGACGTCGGGCACGTTCGGTGGCTTCGCGTTGAGCCTTTCGCGACGGAGGCGGTGTCGACTCATCCTCATCGCCACCCGAACCCTGGCTGTCGGAGTCCTCGGTCTGTGTCTCGTCGTCGTCGGGGTCGGTTTTGCCGCGTTTGGAGGCCCGCCTGTCGGCCCGATCGATAGCCGACAACAACAACGCCTCGTGCCCATCGATGCGAGTCCGCACGAAACGTTGACGGCCCAACAACGCGTCGAGTGTGTGGCGTTCCATGTTGTCGAGTTCTTCGGCCCCATAGAAGGGCACAACCATTTCCTTCACGCGCAGAACACTACTAGAACGTACGTTCTATTACAAATAGAAACATTAGAACTTCACGGAAACAGCGAAACAACAGTCCAACTACCGTCAACACATACCAATACCGCCGGCCGACACTGCTCGGGCTCCGATCGTGAACCTACCCAAACGGTGGTACAACCAATCCGACCTGCAAATAGGGTCCTTTGACCGTTCGTGATCGAGTCGATGGCCCACTAACATGACGCCACCTGCGATGTCCTCGCGGGATGGTTTGGGTGCAAGTCCCGACCGGCGGTGATAGCCCGCGAGCTACTCCTCCACCTCGAAGACCTCTTCGTAGTGGAGGACGGCTGACTCGGTGAAATTCCGAGGCCGACGGTGAAAGTCCGGATGGGAGTGAGGACGCGGGCGGCTCTGCGTCGCGCGTGTTCCCACGGGAGAACAACCGACAAGAAGGAGCTGCTCATGTTCACCGGAATGGTGGAAGAGCTCGGAGCGGTGCTGTCGCGCGACGGCAACCGCTTCCGTTTCCGGGCCTCGAAGGTCCTCGATGAAGTCGCGCATGGCGATTCGATTGCTGTCAACGGTTGCTGCCTGACCGTCGTCGAAAGTGGCGATGGCTGGTGGGAGGCCGATGTCACCGGCGAAACCCTGGCCAGAACGAAGCTCTCGAGCTCGACGGCGGGTGATCCGGTCAACCTGGAACGCCCCGTCAGCCTCGCCGACAGGCTCGGAGGGCACCTGGTGCAGGGGCACGTCGACGGGATCGGAACGATCTCGTCGCCTTCGCCAGACCTGCGGGTCGAGGTCGATCACGACCTCACCCGGTACCTGGTCGAGAAAGGTTCGGTCGCAGTTGATGGTGTCAGCCTGACCGTCGTCGATGTCGATCACAACAGCTTCAGTGCCGCCATCATCCCTCACACCGCCGACGTCACGACGCTCGGTTCCCTGGCGATTGGTGACCCCGTGAATATCGAGGTCGACGTGACCGTCAAGTACGTCGAGAAACTCCTCTCGTGGCAGCTCGAAAAGGATCGCTCGGAGGTGTCGTCATGACGGGTCCGAGTTCATTCGATCCGATCGAGGATGCGGTTGCCGCCATCGGTCGCGGCGAGATGGTCATCGTGGTCGACGACGAGGACCGCGAGAACGAAGGCGACCTGATCATGGCTGCCGAACACGCCACTCCAGAAGCGATGGCGTTCTTCCTGCGACACACGTCGGGCCTCATCTGTGCCCCGATCACGGGCGAGAGGGCTCGCGTGCTCGACCTGCCCCACATGGTCACGAACAACACCGAGTCGATGCACACTGCCTTCCTCGTCACCGTCGACAAGATCGAAGGCACGTCGACGGGCATCTCGGCCCACGACCGGGCGGCCACCGTCGCGGCTCTCATCGATCCGGTCACGGGCCCCGCCGATCTGGCGCGGCCCGGTCACATCCTGCCGCTCGAGGCCAGGGACGGTGGTGTGCTGAAGCGTGCGGGTCACACCGAAGCCGCTGTTGACCTCGCCGTGATGGGGGGCTGTGGACCCGCAGGTGTTATCTGCGAGATCGTCAACGACGACAAATTGACGATGGCACGGGTACCTGAACTGCGTGCTTTCGCCGCCGAACACGGCCTGACGATGATCTCGATCGCCGATCTGATTCGATACCGGAGGATGACCGAGAACCTCGTCGAACATGTCGTGACGACAACCCTGCCCACCGAGTGGGGCCGCTTCGAGTGTCATGCGTACCGATCTTCGCTCGACGACATCGAACACCTCGTATTCACGATGGGCGACCTATCAACCGGCGACGATCTCCTCGTCAGGGTGCACAGCGAGTGCCTGACCGGTGACGTCTTTGGCTCGTATCGCTGCGATTGCGGGCCGCAGCTCGAAGCGGCGATGCAGATGATCGCCGCCGAAGGGCGTGGCGCCGTGGTCTACCTGAGGGGCCACGAGGGCCGGGGCATCGGTCTGGGTCACAAGCTGCGGGCCTACTCGCTGCAAGACGATGGCCACGACACCGTCGACGCAAACACCGAGCTGGGACTCCCCGTCGACAGCCGCGAGTACGGCATCGGTGCCCAGATGTTGGCCAACCTGGGCGTCGGTCGCATTCGGCTGCTGACCAACAACCCGGCAAAGTACGGCGGCCTTCAGGGTTTTGGCCTCGAAGTGGTCGAGCGAGTACCGATCGAGATCGCACCACGGCCCGAGAACATCGCGTACCTCCGCGCCAAACGTGATCGCTTGGGTCATCTGATCTCGGCCGAGCTCGATCAGGGTCACGACGGGAACGCGGGCTGATGTCCGAGGCGAGCAACCGCCCCGAGCTGCCAGAACAGGGATCCGCAGCCGGGCTTCGTATCGGTGTTGTCCGGTCGCGGTGGAATGTCGACATCGTCGACCGGCTGGCGAGCGGCGTCGAGCGTGCGCTTGCACACTGCGGCGCTGTCGCCGAGCCCGAGCTTTGTGTCCCTGGTGCTCTCGAAATCCCGTTCGCTGCCGACGGTTTGGCCCGCTCGGGCCGAGTCGACGGCATCGTTGCGATCGGCGCGGTCATCCGCGGCGAAACGACCCACTACGAGCTCGTTTCGCAGGGATGCCTGCGGGGGCTTCAAGAGGTCCAGCTCGCTACCGGCGTCCCGATCGGCTTCGGCCTGGTGACCGTCGAGAACATCGCTCAGGCACTCGCCAGGAGCGAGGGATCCGATGGCCACAACGTCGGCGGCGACGCCACCTTTGCGGTGGTCGAGCTCGTCCAACTGCGCCGTCGGTTCAGTTGGCGCTGACCAGTTCTCGATCGGTGCTCTGGGCGAAACCCTTGCGTTCTTGGTCGCCCCACTCGGTCTTGCCCTGGAGGAACGCCAGCGTGCCCCAGAGCCGCCAGATCACGGTCATTTGGCGGAAACCGACCTGCTCGAAGATCGCGTAGCCGACGAGGCGCAACCGCGAGTCGAAACCCCGATGGTGGTGGAAGGCCACGTCATCCACCATCAACGTGAAGAGGTTCAGGGCAATTCCGGAGCCATACGCCATGGTCAGGTACAGGAGTGCCAAGTTCGGATCGACCATTCCGATCAGGGCACCACCGATGATGAACAACCACGCGAGCAGCTCCGCCAGGGGTGCGATCGCTTCGGTCACGAGGAACGATGGAAGGGCGACGACCCCAGCCGTCCCATAACGCGGGTTGCCCATCATGTGTTTGTGGCGAGACAAGACGTCGAGCAGGCCTCGCTGCCAACGGTTTCTCTGACGGGCCAGCGTGGTGAGAGTCTCGGGCACCTCGGTCCAGGTGACAGGGTCGGGTAGATACGCGATCTTCACCGGTTCGCGTTTCTCCGAGCCCACGCGACGTAGGCGCACCACCAGTTCCATATCCTCGCCGACCGTGTCGTGCAGGTACCCACCTGACTCGATGACAGCCTCGCGGTCGAAGAGCCCGAACGCACCAGAGACGATGACGTTGCCTCCCAGAACGTTCCAGCCGAGCCGGCCGTAGAGGAAGGCTCGCGAGTACTCGATGAACTGTGCCCCGGCGAGGGGGTTCTTGGGAACACGAACGGCACGAACGCCGCCTTCGGTCACAAGTGAGTCGTTCACGGGTCGCACCGTCCCACCGGCCGCTACGACGTCGCCATCGGTCACAAATGGAGAGACAAGGCGCAGAAGGGCATCGGTCTCGATGAGAGTGTCGGCATCGATCGCGCACACCAGATCGCTCGATGCTGCATTGATCGCCGCGTTCAATGCGTCGGCCTTGCCCCCGTTCTCCTTGTCGACGACAACGAGTCGGGGCTCGAGTGGGGAACGGTAGACCGCAACGATCTCCTGATGATTGAGTACGCGGCGCATGACCGGAGGCACTTCGCTGAGCGCAAACGCGTCGATCAATCTGGCCACGGTGAGGTCAGAACTCCCGTCGCTGATCACGACCACTTCGAGGTTCGAATAGGTGAGGGCGAGAACCGATCTGACGGTATCGACCACGCCGGCTTCCTCGTTGTACGCAGGAACCAGGACAGCGATCGAGGGAGCGAGCGGCGATCCGAGTAACTGGCGATGACGCACTCTTCTGAGTGTCTTGCGTCGTCGGCCCAACTCGAGGATGCCCAATGACAGAAGGAGCAATTGAAACGCCGACACAAAGGCCGCGTACACCAGCAGCACCACCGCCCCGCTGTTGAGGAACTGTTCGAGGAAGCGACTGATCATGCCAAGGCCGCCACTTCGCGATGAGATGTCAACGAGATCAGGGCGGAGTTGGCAGCCTCGGCCGCGAAACGGTCCTCATCGCGGGTGTGGTGACGCAGGACCAGCTCGCCGACCGCGCCGAGACGGGTGAGTGCCCGTGCAGCCGCCTGCCTGACGGCAAAGCTCTGATCGCTGAGACTCCGACCGAGCTGGGGTGCTGCAGCCGACCAGCCGGTTCGGCCCAGCGCCTCGATGGCCTCGACCCTGACCTCTGCAACATTGTCGAGCAAGAGTCCGACGAGTACCTCTGTTGTGTCAGTAGCACCGATGGCACCCAGCAGACGG
Organism: Actinomycetes bacterium; assembly: GCA_024228575.1. GTDB lineage: Bacteria > Actinomycetota > Acidimicrobiia > Acidimicrobiales > Poriferisodalaceae > JAAETH01. Next base: position 8,134 of record JAAETH010000023.1, on the reverse strand, counting down.
GCCACGACCGAACGCACCTTGGGGGACGGGTGCGAGGCGATGGCGACTGCGACGTCGGCGAAGTCGGGAGACGCGATGTGGACGGCTACGCCCAGCGCCCAAACGGTGTCGTTCGGTTTCAGCGTCGTTTCGATGTGTTTGATCAGGGGCTCGGTGGCGCGATCGCGCATCCGAATCAGTGCGTGTTGGGCGGCGAAACGAAGATGTGGTTCGTTCGACGACAACATCTCGATCAGGGGCACGACAGCGGCCACGGTTGTTGCTTGACCGATCGAGTCTGCCGCAACGTGTGCGACAACGGGCTTTCGGTCGCGGAGCAGGCGGGTCACCAACCCATCGTCGTCTGGCCGCAGGCCGAGTAGGAACGCTGCTCGTCGGCGCTGCCTCCACCGCAAGCTCCTGGTCCTGCGCTCCAGACCATCGGCCAGATTCGCGTGGACGGCTGCGGTTCTGAGCAGCTCCTCTGCTCGGCCCGACAGCTCGATCATCAAGGGATGAAGCACATGTTCGGCCACGCTACGATCGACCTTGCTCAGCAGGCCGATGAAGGCGTGTTCGCCCTTGGGGTCCTCTGCCAGCAGAGCACCCAGTTGTTCACGAAGCTCGACTACTGCGGCGCGGTGTCTCGCCGATCTCACGTCGCGTCTGTGGCCGTTGACGAGCACCGCCACAACCATGAACGGAACACTGATCAGCAGAGCGGCAATCGTCTCGGTGACGATGGTATCGATCATCGATCTTCCAGGGCCCGTCTGATGCGATGCCTCAACATGCTGGTCGAGAATGGCTTCGCCATGTAGTCGTCAACACCCAGATCGAGCGCCTCCAGCACGTCGCCTTCGTCGGGTTGGGCGGTGAGCAGGATCGATCGGAAACGTCCGAGTGTTCCAGCTCTTTCGAGCCGCCGCACCATCTCGAGGCCCGACACACCATTCAGGTAGAGATCGAAGATCATCAGGCGAGGGAGGGGCTCGCCACTTGCTCCCGACAGATGATTCGACGCCTCCAAACCGTCGGTGTAGGTCACGACCGAGTAGCCCTGGCCTTCGAGGTTGTGGCGCAGGAGTGAGACGACCCCGGGGTCGCTGTCGACAACAACCACATCCGCGGCCGCCTCGGCGTGTTCCTGCCACCCGCCGACGACCACCTGTGGGCCACCGTCGGTCTTCAGAGAGTCGAGCGTTCGTTCGGCCTCGGTGAGCAGCCCGCTGACGAACTGTCCATGCGAAGGGTACTCACTGACCACGACACGGATCGCGCCGCTCGGGAGGCCGAGCGACGAGACCACAGTCTCGATGCGGCTCATCCCGATGCGCCATCCCGCCTGCTGGAGAGCGACCACAAACTGAAGGGGTTGGTACCAGGTGACGATGTCGCCGGCTCTGAACTCACCCTCCAACCGCTGGGCGACACGAGCCGCTGCGTGGTGGGGAACGATGCCCGCTTCGGCAAGGGTGTCGTGGTCGAGGTCGAGCAATGCAACCGCAACCAGCCAGCCATGGCGTCGCGCTCGCTGAAAAGCACGCTCGAGAAGGGGGCGTCCGTTGTGCCACGGTGCAACTCCACCGTCGAGGTCGCCCTCCAACCTGGTCTGAGCAACGCGGGTCTGGACCCGCAAGATTGCCTCAGCGATCACCGTCGTGCGGGCGTTGCCCTTGACGATCACGTCGACCCCGGCGTCTTCGGCAATCTGCAGCTCGACCTCTTCGGCCCCACGGGCGAGCCAGACGACACCGGCTCGTCGTCCGGCGGCATCGGAACGGATAGCTCTCAGGAACTGATGGCCGGGTGTCCCGTTTGCATCACCGTCGATGACGAGCACATGAGGGGTGGAACGCAAGGGGTCAAGCACATTGGAGTTCAGGTCGATCTCTCGGCAATCGGGAACAAGCGGCGAGAGCCTCTTGACCAGAGCGCTCACCCGCGTGGGGTCCCGTCCGATCAGTCGTACGGGTGGTGGTTCGATCCTCGCCAACGCCGAACGGCCGCCCCTCAAGATCTGCGCCGGCGTGGCCGAAGCCGACATGACCTCGTCGACCAGGTCGGCCACAGGCAGGCGTGCGCTCAGATCCCCATCGGTCGTCGCCACCACCAGAGGGGCACCACCGATGACATCCTTGACCATCCGCAGCAATGACCGACTGTCGGCGAGACCACCATCTGGCTGGACCACCACGGCCGCGTCGATCTTGTCATCGCGATAGCCGGCGACCATCGACGAGCTCGCTACGAAGGCGATGACACCCATGGACGGCGCTGTCCAGACGAGACGGTCCACGAGGTCGCCCGGTTCGCCGACGATGAGCATTGGCACACCCACGAGCGCTGCTGTCGCCGCGTCGTGTTCGGCCATACCGAGCGCAGCTCGGATCTCCTGGAGAAGTGTTGCGAGCGATGGAGCATCGATGTTCCCGCGGCTGAGGTCGCCTGACAGCGTGCGCGCCACATCTGCGCCGGACGCAATTCCCAGCCGGCCGAACATCGTCGCCAGCTCGCTCGCAGCGTCGGCGGCGTCACTGCGCAACCTCTCGTCGACGGAACCGGTGAGGATCGCAACAACACATGCCTCGATGACCAGCACCCGCTCTTCGAGCGAGGCGCGCAGTCGGCCCCACGCAAGCCGGAGATCGCGCCTTGCGCGCTCGATCAGCGCCTCGTCGGTTTCCTCGATCGTGGGGCGCGAAGCCATCGTTCTCGACACCGGTTCCCATCGGAACAATCACGCCCGTGATGAGCTTCCACGGTCGGCGAGCCCGCTTCGTATTGCAGGCCGACTCGTTCGAGGCTGCCCGCCGATCCGATCATCGCCAACCACCGCCTTGCGACTCGCTAGATCTGTTCGAAATAGCGCTGCTTCTCCCAGTCGGTGACAGCGGCGTCGAACCCGGTGATCTCGGTCCCGTAGAAATGTGCGTAGTGGTCAACCACATCGTCGCCGAACACTTCGCGGGCCATGGCGCTGTTGTCCATGTGTGCCACAGCGTCACGAAGGGTCGTCGGGACGTGCTCTACATCGTGGGCGTTGTACACATCTCCCTCGAACTCGGGAGGCGGCTCGATGTGTTGTTCGATTCCGTCGATCCCACTGGCCAACGCAGCTGCGTACACCAGGTACGGGTTGACGTCGCCGCCGGGGATGCGGCACTCGATGCGGGTGCTCTGCCCATGTCCGACAACCCTGAATCCGGCGGTGCGGTTGTCGGTCGACCACGCGACCCTGGTCGGCGCCCACGACCCAGCGGCGTAGCGTTTGTAGGAGTTGATGGTCGGTGCATAGAAGGCCATGACATCGTTGACGTGCGCCATCCAGCCACCGAGGAACCAGCGAAAGGTCTCGGTCTTGTTCCCTGCGGAATCGACGAAGGCGTTCTGACCGCTTGCGTCGACCAGGCTCATGTGGATGTGGCAACTGTTGCCCGGCGCGTCGGCGTGGGGTTTGGCCATGAAGGTGACCGATTGCCCACCCTGGTCGGCCAGCTCCTTGATGCATTGCTTCATGACGACGTGCCTGTCCGCCATCGTCAGAACTTCGGCGTAACGCACGTTCAGCTCGTGTTGGCCCGTCGCCGCTTCACCCTTCGAGTTCTCGACCGGTATGCCGCTGCGACCCAATGCCCTTCTGGCAGCCCCGACCAGGGGTTCGACCCGCGCGGTCTGGAGCAGGTGGTAATCCTCGACATACCAACCGGCCGGGGTCAGGCCGCTGTGGTTGGCCTTGTGGGCGCTGCGGTAGTCGTCCTCATAGATGAAGAACTCGAGCTCTGAGGCTGCGTTCGCCCGCAATCCGTGATCGGCCGCCCTGTCGACCTGGTGGCGCAGGATGGTTCGTGGGGCAACCGAAACAAGCTCGTGGGTCCCCTGGTCGACGACGTCGCACTGCACCATGGCGGTGCGTTCGGTCCACGCGGCGAGGCGCAGGGTGTTGATGTCGGGCACCATGTGGACATCGCCGTACCCCGTCGACCAGTTGGCAAAGGTGTACCCGTCGACGGGATCCATGTTCATATCGACAGTCAGCAGGTAGTCGCATGCGTGTGTGCCGTGTGTCAGCCCTTCCTCCATGAAGAATCCGGCGTCGAAACGTTTGCCCATGCTGCGGCCGTAGTGATCGGTGAATGCGACGACCACCGTGTCGATCTCGTCTTGTTCGACCATGTTGGCGAGACCGTCGACGCTCAGATTGCCCATCTTGATTTCGTAGCACGTATCGACGGTCGAAGTGGCTTCGGGCTACCAATCGATGGTCGAGAAGAAACTCCTCACGTCGTCGACGAACAGCTCGGGCTGCTCGAAGGCAGCGAAGTGTCCGCCGCGCGACATGTCGGTCCAGTGGGTGATGTTGTAGTGCTGCTCGCACCAATGGCGGGGTGGTCGGGTGATCTCGCGCGGGAACGAGGCGACTCCTGTCGGGACCTGGACCTTCTCCCCTCTTGCGCCGAACGCCCTGAAGCTCTCCCAATACAGGCGCGCCGAGGACGCTGCCGTTGCCGTGAACCAATAGATCGAGACATCGTCGAGCAGTTCGTCGCGCGTCAGGGCGTTCTCGGGATGTCCGTCGCAGTCGGTCCATCGCCAGAACTTCTCGACTATCCAGGCCAGCTGCCCGACCGGAGAGTCGACCAGGCCGTACCCCAACGTCTGGGGTCGGGTTGCCTGCTGGGTCGAGTAGCCCGAGTCCCACCGCTGGTAGGCCTGGCCTGCGTCGATCGCCAACTGTTCCTCGACCGTGTAACCATCGGGTCCGGGCCTCAGTGGCCTGGCGATGGGCATGTTGGTGTGGATCGCCCTGCACCCACCTGCGTTTCGCCCGATCTGGGTGGTCACCGCCGAACCCCAGTCACCCCCCTGGGCGCCGTAGCAGTCGTAGCCGAGCCGGTTCATGAGGGTGTTCCATGCGGCCGCAATACTCTCGACTCCCCAGCCGATTCCGCTCGGTTTCGCACTGAACCCGAAGCCCGGAAGTGACGGGCACACGACGTGAAACGCCTGGTCAGCGACAGTTCCACCGTGGGCTTCTGGGTCGGTGAGGGGACCGATGACCTTCTGGAACTCGGCGATCGATCCGGGCCAGCCGTGGGTGATGACAAGGGGCACGGCATCGGCCCGGGGCGATCGCTGGTGGATGAAGTGGATGGCCAACCCATCGATCTCGGTCGTGAACTGGTCGAATCGGTTCAGTCGGGCTTCACACGCGCGCCAGTCGTATTCGTGGGCCCAATACTCAGCGAGCTCGCGGGTGTACACCAGCGGCACGCCCTGACTCCAGTCGTCGACACACTCGGCCTCGGGCCACCGCGTGTTGGCCAGTCGTCGCCGCAGATCCTCAACCGCTGCATCGGGAATCACGATCTCGAAGGGCTTGATCTCGTCAGTCACCCCTCCAGATTGGCACCCGCGCCACGATCGAACATCAACGCCTGGCCGCCCACGAGCGATCGGCAGCTCGACGTTCGCGAAACAACCGGTTCAGATCCTGACGTCGAGAACGATCTTGCTCGCATCGCCCCGCTCGAGCAGGTCGAACGCGTCGGCAAATTCGCTGAGTGCCAGCCGATGGCTGACGACAGCCCCAATGTCGAGACCCGACTCGAGCATCGCGGTGGCCTTGTACCACGTGTCGAACATCTCGCGCCCGTAGATGCCCTTGATCGTCAGACCCTTGAAGATGGCCTCGGTCAGATCGACTCTCGGTGGGTCTGCGAAGAGGCCGAGGAGCCCCACGTGACCACCATGGTTGATGGTCGCGACGATGTCGGCGAGAGCCGCCTGTTGGCCCGACATCTCGAGCGCCACGTCAAACCCCTCGACCATGCCGAGCGTCGACATCGCGTCGCGAAGCCCTTCCTCGCCGGGGCTGACGGCCAGGTCTGCGCCCATCCTCGTAGCCGTCGCCAGACGGGCGGGCGATGGGTCCGTGATGACAACATGTCTGGCCCCGGCGTGGCGACAGATCGCGGCTGCCATCTGCCCTATCGGACCCGCTCCGGTGATCAGCACATCCTCGCCGATCAGGTCGAACGACAGTGCGGTGTGAACCGCATTGCCCAGCGGATCGAGGATTGCAGCTATCTCGTCGGGAACCGAGTCTGGGACCTTGTAGGCATTGGTGGCGGGGAATGCGATGAAGTCGGCAAAGCCACCATCTCGATGGATGCCGATGCCCACCGTGTTGCGGCAGAGGTGGCCGTCGCCCGCCCTGCAATTCCGACAGGTTTCGCAGACGATATGTCCCTCGCCGACAACCCGATCGCCAACGGCGACGTGCAGGACCTGATCGCCGGCCTCGACGACCACACCGACAAACTCGTGCCCGATCGTCACCGGCGGATGCAGGGTCGAGGCGGCCCAGTCGTCCCACCGATTGATATGCAGATCGGTTCCACAGACGGCGGCGTGGGTGACCTCGACCAACACATCTTTCGCGCCGCAGGTCGGCCGGGCAACCTCGATCAGCTCGAGCCCCGGGCCTGGCGCTGTCTTCACGAGCGCTCTCACCTGACGACCTCTGCCTGTCGCCCGGCCACAACAAACGCATCGACCGCCCGGTCGATGTCGTCGAATGAGTGAGCCGCGTTCATCTGGGTCCGAATGCGGGCGGCTCCGAGTGGCACCACCGGGTAGGAAAAGGCAGTCACATACACCCCGAGCTCGAGCATTTGCTCAGCCATCTGGCTCGCAGCTGTCGCATCACCCAACATGACCGGGATGATCGGGTGTCCTTCACCGGTCAGGTCGAATCCAGCGGTGTGCATGGCGGTACGGAACCGGTCTGCGTTCGCTGCCAGGGAACGCCTGAGATCGTCGCCCTCACGTGCCAGACGTAGGCCGGCCCTGGCACCACCCACGAGGCCCGGAGAGAGAGCGTTCGAGAACAGGTAGGGCCGGGCACGCTGTCGTAGCAGGTCGACGATGTTCTGGCGAGCACCAACAAACCCACCCATCGCTCCGCCGAGTGCCTTGCCCAAGGTCGAGGTCACGATGTCGATACGGTCGCCAACACCGTGGTGTGCTCCAGTGCCCCGCCCGTCGGGACCGATGAAGCCCGTCGCATGGGCATCGTCGACCATCACGAGGGCACCGAACTCGTCGGCAACCTCACAGATCGAGGGCAGGTCGGCGAGGTAGCCATCCATCGAGAAGACACCATCGGTGACGATCAGAATTGTCTCGGCCCCGGCGTCTCTGGCTGTTGCGGCTTGGCAGCGGAGATCGGCGATGTCGCGGGTCGCGAACCGGTACCGGGAGGCCTTGCACAAACGGATGCCATCGATGATCGAGGCGTGGTTCAGCGAGTCGGAGATGATCGCATCGTTCTGGTCGAGGAGCGGCTCGAACACTCCCCCGTTGGCGTCGAAACACGCTGCGAACAGGATCGAGTCGTCGGTTCCGATGTACTCGGCTATTTCGTGTTCGAGTTCGCGGTGTTGGGTCTGGGTGCCGCAGATGAACCGAACCGATGCCATTCCGTAGCCGCTCTCGGCCATCGCGTCGTGTGATGCTTCGACGATCTCGGGATGGTTTGCCAGCCCCAGATAGTTGTTGGCGCACAGGTTCAGAACGTCGTTCCCTCCGACGTGAACAGTTCCGCCCTGAGGCCCGTCGATGAGTCGTTCGGATTTCCACAACCCATCGTCGCGGATCTGCTCGAGTGTCGAATCGACTCGTTCATAGAACGCGGTCCTGCCCATGACCTCACAATACGCCACACCACCCAAGGAGAAGGCGTCCGGTGGTCACACATTCGGTGGTGTGGGTGTTGACGAAATCTTCGACTGCAGGCCTGGCAACGATGAGGCAGACCGACCTACACAATCCCCCACCGGCTGACGGTCGCTCTGGGCGTTCGATTCACACCTCGAAATCCGACAACGAGCACGTACAGTGCCTACGACGCGCCCGCGGACACGTGTTTGACCTCCGCGTTTGGCACACGTGCGAAACGGAGAAACCGCCACGGTGCCTGGCAGCTAGCTGCCTTGCTGCGAGAGAGGTTGCCCAACCGGGGAACCTGAGCTTTCGAGCCATCGCCTCTAGGACAACGTTCGAAAGCCCACTCAGGGGGTGTGATCTCCATACCGAACAGGGCGGAGTTGGCCCTACGCCAACTCGCTGTCGGCGATCGCAGACCTGCGGT
>JAAETH010000022.1 GCA_024228575.1 Actinomycetes bacterium | reverse complement strand
TGTCCCGCTCGAAAACTCGGTCGTTGCTGGTCAGACGGCGTCTTTGTGTTCGTGGATGAGTCCGCCGCATCTGCTGTTTCGAAGCACGGTGATGGTGGCTGGTGGGGTCTTGGGAGGGGCGCTGGCGGGTGTGGGCGGTCGTTGGTCGAGTGACTGGTGAGGCCGGTGGGTGTTGTGGTGGTCGATGTAGCCGCGGACGAGACGCTGGAGCTGTTTGCGGTTCCAGATGATTGTGCGGGGCAACCCCTTGGGTTGCTTGAGGAGTTCTCGTCGGATCGATCCGATCCATCGCTCGGTGAAGGTGTTCGCGACGGGAACCCGCGCTGGTGTCTTGAGGATCTTGAGGCCTTCGGAGCGAAGTACCTCGTCGAGGGCGTCGATGAACTGGCTGCCACGGTCGCGCGCCAGCGCACGGGCATCCTCGAGTTGGTCGGCGTGGGAGATGAACAGGTTGCGGGCTGCTTGGGTGGTCCATTCGCCGGGCGATCCGGCGACGGTGCCAGCGCAGCAGAGTCTCGGGTGTGACGATCCATCCCTGTCGTAGCGCCTTGGGAAGGGCTGCGGCGATCGCTCCGAGCAGGGTCCAGTCGTCGTCGGTGAGCGAAGGTCGGCCGACCTGTCGGCGCAGCACGGTGTTCTCGTGGCGAAGAGCGATGATCTGAAGGTCCTTCCAGCGGCCGGAACGCACGGCGAGACGCTCAAGCTGGGCAACGAAGCGGTAAGGAGACGAGACATGAGAGGCCAGACTGGCGGGCAAACAGGCTGGTCAACGAACACGCGCGCATTCTCGGGCGGCACAGGGGTCTTTGACCGTTTTCGGCGCTGCCTGTTTCGCTCCAACCGGTCCTAGCTCTTGGGCCAGCGAAGCGCGGCTTCCTGTTCGTACAGCGCTGTCATGCCCTGCACGCCGGCGAATCCCTTTGTCTGATCCGACCGGTAGTTGAAGCAGAGCGTAGGTTCCGCGGCGCCGCTCGCGGTGTCGTGGTGATCGCGGATCATGACGATCGTCTCGACATCTGGGTGCTTGGCGCGACCGGTTCCATCGGTCGAGATGAGATAATTCTGGCAGGAGATCACGTTCATCAACTGGGGAGTGATGTTCCGTTGACTGCCGTGGTGTGGGAGTTTGAACGCATCGAGAGCAACACGTTCGGACGGGTCGGGCTGGTCCGCCCTCCATCGATCCAGCGATCGACGAAGAACATCCGCAAAGGCGTCTCCGGGGAGCAGCAGCCGGTGGTCGCCGAACTCGGCGAGGAACGCGATGCTGGAGCCGTTCGCTTCTGAGTTGTCGAGGGTCGAACGTCGGTCTTCGTCACCGAGGGTGACGATCGAGTCGTCGGTCAACATCGAGCCGAACTCGATCAGCGCTTGCGGTCCGAGGCCAGGCTGGGCGTCGGCGTCGTCGAGCACCGTCTCCCACTCCTCTCGGAGTTCGGTGAGCTGCTGCACGCCCGGCGAGAGCAAGGTGAGTTCGAGGCCTCCCGTGATGGTGAGCTTCGGAAGCGGGCCCTCGTCCGGTAGGTGGATGATGCCGCCCGCGAAGTACCGGTTCCAGGGTAGACCCAGGACCTCCAGCAGACCACCGAGGAACTCGCCTTGCTTGGGGCCGAGCGTCACCGGGTCGGCCACCGCGGGACCATCCTCGTGGAGCGGCTCGAGGTGTCGCCAACCGTTGAACCAGATGTCGTTGAACCAGCAGTTCAGCGCTGGATCTTGAAGGAGAGCAATGACGCCATCGATGTGATCGGTGTCGATGTGGGTCAGCACGAGCAATTCGAACTGCCGTCGACCCCAGGCGTCAGCGGGGATGTCGAGCAGCCGACTGCGGATGTCTTGATAGGCGTGCATGTGACCACCGTCGATCAGCACACGATGTACCGGTGAATCACCCTCGCCGTATTCGAGCAACAGCGAGTCGCCGCGGCCGGCTGGCAGCATCTCGAGATTGAGCACCATCACAACACACTCCAGTCTGGGTCACCGTGGTTCACGAGCATGAGGGGCAGCAGCTTGCCATCGGCGAGCAAGGCCCGCCTCGTCTTCAACAGCACCTCACCGAGTGAACCTGGCGATTGGGCGAGAACGCCGGCCAGGTTGCTCAAGAAGGCCGACGCCGCGAGCGGAGCCTGCTTGGCGATGACCTCGCCGAGGCTCGACACCACCAGCGAAGCGCCGTAGCTGCGGAAGATCGACGCGAACGACGAGAGCGCTCGACCGCCACCGACGGCGGTGTTGCATCCGAGCAGCAGCATGACCGGACCGGGGGGAGCGGCCCGATTGGTCACATACGCCTCGCTGAACGCCGATTCGAACTGTCCGCCCAGTTCGAGCGCTGGTGTTTCCGTTCCGAACTCGATCACCTGTTCCTGGTGTGGCATCGCGATCAGAAGCCCGGGAGTGGTTTGCTCGATCAGCTCCGTCCAGCGGCCCCAATCAGTTGCCTCAGATGCACTGCCGAGCGCATCTGAGAGGTCCGTCAGCGCGGTCGGCTCGACCTCGAGTACGGCCTTGGAGACGCCGATCAGAACTGGTTCGAGTGGGCCGATCCGATCCTGCTCGAGGGTTCGGAAACCGGTGACGGAGAACACCGTGTTGGGACCATCGGCGGGCCCATGGTGTTCGATGACCTTCGACATCGACCAGAACTGCGATGGGCACACGGTTGAACCGTCCAATGGCCCCGTTGCCGAGCAGGTCGGGCACTCATCCTGCCTGAGGGACTCCCGCCAGTTCGAGCAGAGCTGCGCTCCGTTGACCGGTTTCGGACCCGAATATAGGAACTCGATTGGGAAGACATCGTGCTTGACCAGTGAAACAACTTGGATCCGGGGGAAGTCGATGAAGGGGTGCAGCTCGGAGAGTTTCGAGAGGCGCACCGCACCCCGGCCGGCGAGCTGGACAAGGAGCTCCTCGATGGGAATGTCGAGCATCTCCTCACCCGCTGCACCCTTTTCGATGTCGGCGACGGTGTCGGTCGTCCATTGTCGTGCCGCAGCGGCATCGATGGCGATAGGAACCGGATCGCTCGCACCCGTGACCAAACCACCCGAGGACGAGTGGACGATGCTACCCCTCGGTGCTGCCGAGGGTGCAGCCGTGAAAGACTGCACGTCGACAACGACGATCGAGATCGACTCGAGGGCATTCGCCTCATCCGTTAACGAGTCCGCGACGTCACCGCAGAGCAGAGCGGCTTGTAGGACGTTATGTGCGTCAGGTTGGTAGACGACGATCTCGATCTCCACGCGCTCGCCGGCCGTCGGCGTCACCTCAAACTCGAAAGGTCTTGTGGCCTCACGTCGACGATCGCGAGGCAGCGTGATCGACCCGTCGTGGACTGAACCACCGGCCCTGGCCCATACGGGTAGTTCAACCTCGTCCTTGTCCTCGAAGTCGGGTTCGGGCAATCCCTCTCCGGTCTGGTGCGTTGCCGTTCTCCCGATCGTGACCCGCACCAGATTGGGAACATCCGCCACGAACGCTTGTTCCAAGATGTGGCCATCGACGATCACGTCCGCGCCGAGGCGGCGCGGCCCGTGTTCATCGGCAGGATCTGGTCCCAGCATCTCGGGCGGGCCTGCACCCCAGATCACCTGCTCGGGGAGTCCACCGGCCGACCTGACGATGCCGGCGATGCCTGTTGCCTCCTGGGACTCGTGGTCGTATTGGAACCGATCCGCGTGGTCCCTCAAGTAGTCGGCGATCTCACCGGACGTCACCTGTGTCACGGCTGGGAAGTCGGGCAGCCTGTCACGGATCGAATCCGACACCTCGATGGCAAGGTCGCGCTTGGCCCAGAACCACTCTCTGACCTGGCTGACGATGAACGACAGTCGCATCGACTCGATGGCACGATCGCCGAGAAG
>JAAETH010000021.1 GCA_024228575.1 Actinomycetes bacterium | reverse complement strand
GTCTCGCACTCGACTGCTGTGGGCATCTCACTCCTAGGTCGATCGCCTAGGAGCATAGGCGATGCGATCAATCACACAAGAACGAGCTATCGTCCGCTCCATGCGCGACGAGTTCACCGACTCCTACGGCTTCACCGGGCCCCTCCCGCTCACCAGCACGCAGCGGATGATCCCAACGGGCGACTTCCATCCCGGCCTGCCGATCGGCGAACCCGCGCCCGACTTCGAGCTTCCGAACCACCTCGGCGAGCCCGTCTCTTTCCACGCCGATCGCGACGGCTCTCGGGCCGCTCTGCTGTTCTACCGATCGGCGGTGTGGTGACCGCCGTGTCTCACGCAGCTGGTCGAGCTGCACAACGGTCTCCCCGAGCTCGCTGCTGAGGGGATCAAGCTCTACGCCGTGAGCTATGACGATTCGCAAGCCCTCCGCGACTATGTCGCGGCGTCTGGCGTCGAGTTCACGCTCTTGTCCGATGTCGACTCAGAGGTCATCAAGCGCTACGAGGTGTTCAACACGATCGTGCAGCCTGAAGACGTGCCGTTCTACGGTGTCCCGTTCCCGGGCTTCTTCCTTCTGAACGAAGACGGTGTCATCGTCGACAGGCTCTTCAACCGTCACTTCGCGCACCGCGACGGGGTCGAGGCAATCCTCGACAGTTTCGCTGGAAGGGTCGCTCCCGGAGCGAACGAGCCGACCGCGGCGGCCTCCGAAGACGACGGCATCTCAGTGACCGCTTTCCTGCGCGGCGGTGGCGGCGTGCTGCGCGTGGGCCCCCGACGCCGGCTCGTCGTAAGGGTCCAGATGCCCGACGGTCTTCACATCTACGGCGAACCAGTCCCGACCGGCATGGTCGCCACTTCGATCACGATCGACGGCCCCGAGGGCTTCCGACACGACCCGGCCGATGCACCGCCGACGCGTGCCTTCGAACTGCCGGGCGTCGCCGACCCGCTCCAGGTCTGGGACGGCACGGTCGACTTCGTCATGAACGTGTGGGCCGACAGCACGATCGCGAAGGCCATCGCAGACGGCACCGAGTCGATCGCGGTCGACGTCACCGTCCGCTACCAGGCTTGCGACGACAACCAGTGCTTCATACCTCGCAGCCGGACGCTGAGGCTCGAAGTACCGCTCGCGGTCAGCACCCGGCCCAACTTCAGCAGGGCGCGCTCGATGCCCGGAGCAATCATCGAGATGGACTCGGCTGCCCACATGAAACGCCTCATCGAGCGCAAGACCGGCAGCTGACCAGCCCCTGATCGAAGCTCGGGACGACGACAACCCCAACAACCCGGTCGTGTGCAACTGCATCATCTCCCAGTACCCCGACGAGACGGCCGAAATCGAGCGCCTCGCCGCGACGCCCGACGACGAGATCGCACAACAAGCCATCGCCGACCTCGCCCAAGTGGTCCCGGGCGCCGAGAGGGCCAGCGACTTCCTGCGGGACACCAAGGTGACGCGCTTTCCGGTCGGCGAGATCGAACTGTCGCCCGAGTACTACACCGAACTGCTGCCGCACATCCCCGAACCACTGGGAAGCATCCACTTCACAGGGGACTACACCCACCCGATGTCGTTCGTCGATGGTGCCGTGTTGAGTGGCGTCACCACCGCCCGAACGCTCGGCAGCGACCTGGTCACTGCCGACGACGATCGAGCATGGAAGCTCTCCACCCGCCTCTCTAGGCGATGGTGCCCGCCGGTCGACGACCGCATCGCTCCAACGAGATCGAACAGCTACTGGACCGATTCCAGGGGCTCAGCGCACGTTTCGGATTCTGAGAATCGCGGTTAGAGCGACGGCCTGACCATAGCTGGTCGCCGGGAATCAGCAGCCCCGGCTGGCGGTGGCATCCTGGTGCGCTGAGATCAGATGTCCGATCGTGATGGCGGGTCAGGCGAATTGCCCGCGATCGAAGCGACCATCACGAGGGATCGTTTGAGGACTCCACCGCGCGAACTCGCCAGTGACTGGGGGTCGAACCGGTTGCCGCCTTGAAGGTGCGCGTGAAGTGAGCGGAGTCGGCGAAGCCGGTCACGTAGCCGATGTCGGTCAGCGTGCGATCCGGGTCACAGATCAGCTCCTTGGCTGCAGCAATCCGGGCGTTGCGGACGATCTCTGTGAACGGTCGCCCTTCGGTCCGCAGGCGCCGCTGCAGCGTTCGTGGCGATACGGCGAGTTCGGCGGCGACGGTTGCGAGCTTCCAGGACCGCGCGAGATCACTTCGGACGATGGCCTCGACGCGTCGAGCAGTCGACAGGTCCGTGAGATCAACGGGAAGCTCACGCAGGAGTACCTCGTCAAGCCCGGGGAGTGGGCGCGTCGGGTCGAACGCCGCCCATTCGATACGCCATCGCCCTGTGCGATCGGCGGGGACACCAGCAGGCGTTCCGTTGCGATACACGTCGCGAGTGCCGGTCGAAGCATCCGGGAAAGCACAGCTCATCTCGCGGCAACCGATCCGTGCGAGCATCTCGAGGTAGAGCCCACAGACAAAGAGGCTCTCCGCCGAAGATGGCGGCGTCCCCGCCATCGACCGGTGCTCGAGATCGACACCGTGCGCATGGAGGTGATGGACCACGTGGCGGTGGTGGGAATGCATGAACCGGTTCAGGCGATCGATCTTCTGCAGCAAGAGGCCAGGGCTGTCGCTGTTGAGCAGTGTCAGCACCAGCGGCTCGGTGGCCACGACGTCGAGCCGGCGCCCCGCAGCAAGCACGGCCTCGGGCCCACCCCGCTGGAGCAGCTCACTGAGGAATCGGGCCTGGATCCCTCGATCCACTGCACCCTCAGGCGCGGGTCCGAAGCCAGTATCGATCGCCGCTGCCACAATCGCGACGATCGCGGGGTGCAGCACCACGTCGACCACACACATCACTCTCTCGCGGTTGGCGTGATTGTTCAACACCGTGGCGTGCTGATCCAAGCCCGCCGGGGCGATACCCGACACCGTGGACCTCACTACGCCGGCCTCACCGCAGGAGAAGCAGATGACCACGCCAGCCACCAGCGCGACCGTGCCGATCCAACGACACCATGCGCCTGGACCCACTCCCTACCGATGGGTGCTGCGGCTGCTTCCGGCCGGAATGACCTTGATGGTCTGGATCGACCACCGACTCGGAGAATCCGCCGAGTACTTCGATGCATGGGAACTTCTTCAAGCGTGGGGAGGCGTGCTCGCTGGTGACGGCCTCGGCGGACATTCCTTCCTGGCCGGACAGGACCACCTCGGAGATCCCCTGTCGCTCGCGATCGGATCGACGCTGTTCGTCCTCGAACCCGCGATCGCCCTAGCCATGGTCGTCTTCGGCGGCTCGATGATCCGACGCGTCGCGACACGACCGCGAACAGCAACCGACCGACGCCACCAACCGTTGGCCAAGCCCGAAACGACGGAAGGCCACCGTTGGTGATGGTGCCCGGCTGGCTGAGTCACGTCACCGAGACGTTTGGGTCTCGGTCACATTCGAGGCCCAATGTTCCCGAGCGGGCTCGTGTCTTCCCGTTAACAAACCGACACACCCACCTCGACTCCTCCATGACACTCAGAGTGTGTATAGTAGACGTATGCCCCGGATGCAGGTCTATCTCCCCGACGAGCTCTACGACGCCGTCAAGGAACGCGAGCTGTCACCCTCAGAGCTCCTCCAAGATGCAGTACGAGCCAAGCTACGACACCAGGCCCTGCTCGAAGAGACCGACCGCTACCTCACCGAGCTCATCGACGACATCGGTGAACCTTCCGACGAAGCGCTCGCCAAGGCAGAAGCACTGTCGCGGCGAATCCAAACCAACTCCCCCGCCGCGACCTGCTGAGCCTTGCTCGTTCTCGACTCTGGCGGTGTGAGCCGTCTCGCCCGACGACGACAGGATTCTGCCGCCCTGATCGCGGTGTTCAAACGAGACGGCCTGTGGCCGCCCGCGGTCCCCTCTGTTGTGCTCGCCGAGTCGACTACAGGACGCCAACGAAGCGATGCCAACATCAACCGGTTCCTCAAGACTTGCGACATCATCGAGGAACTACCGGTACACCTCACCCGCCGAGCCGGTGCTCTACGCGCGCTCGCCCGGCAGGGCTCCGCGGTTGATGCCATCGTCGTCGCTCTCGCTGAACCTGGCGGTGCGGTTCTCACCAGCGACCTCAAAGATCTACGCGCACTGGCCGCCCACGCCAACAGCGTCAACATCTACCGCGCCTGACAGACGCCGTACCCGACGCCCATTTCACCCCGGTGACTGGTGGGAGGGAACCTTGATCATGCCGGAAACGCGTCGCAGCAGGTGGGAGGCGGTTTTCGGTCTCTAACCTGCGGTGGGTGCTATCGCTGTTCTCGTGGCTGTTTCGTCTGCTGTTCGTCCTGTGCGTGCCCGAAATCAGGTCAGGGTGTCTGACCAGGCCGTTTGTCCTCCATCCTGGCAGGCCACGTTTCGCATCCCGTACCGGTTCTTTGCGCTGCTCACCCGTCTCGCCGTGCGCTCCGGCCGCTCCAAGGACCTTGAGATCATCGTGCCACGCCACCAGCTCACCGTGCTGCGCCGCCAACTCGACAAGCCCACGATCAACGACGACGACCGCGCCCTGCTCGGCGCGATCACCGCAGCCCTGCCACGCCGACTCCGCCTCGAACCCGCGATCGCGTTGGCCGTGGTCGTGTTCGGCGGCTCGATGATCCGACGCGATCGCGAACAGCGACCGACCGGCGCCACTAACCGTTGGCCAAGCCCGAAACGACGGGAGGCCTGACCATGCATTACGACGACGGCCCCATCCGCACCGACGACACCGACGCGCATCCAACGCTGAACCGGCAAGACTCCATGGCCTTCAGGCTCACACCAGCTGACACCACCCGGCGCACATCGCGGCGTGTAGCGCAGCGCTGGCCAGTTGCCGCATGGCCTCGACAGGCTCGTCGGTCCCAAATGTGCTCGGCTGCCCGACCGAATCGCACTATCTCAGACCCCGCCCCTGACCAGGGATTCATCACCCGCCCGTTGTCGTTTCGACAACGACGAGTCGGCGCCGAGGGACCATTTGGCAACCGGAATCCGCGCAGGCGCTTGGATCGATTCAGAACAGCTGAAGCTCAACATCCAACTCTTCGAAGAAGGAGTCCGCGACACGAACCTCGCGTCGGCGCGTCATGAACGCTCGGGGTCGACCAGACCGTACTCCGCAACGATGCGGCGACTCTTTGCCTCAGCTCGCGCACGGAACTCCGGGTCGAGCCCGTCGAGCGAATCACGAAACCCGGCCCTTACGGTGCGAGCGCGCTCATCGGGCGACATCAGCTCCATCTCTGCGGCGGTCCAGATCCGATCCTCGCTCATACGATCATCCCAATCCCCCAGTGCGACAGCCCGGCCCAGGCCACCACCAGCTCTTCGTGGCACCTAGATGATTGGTTCCACGGGTTGGGGTCTGAGGTTCCCTTCGTATGGATGAGACGGCACCGATGAAAGGCTCGATCGTGGCGATCTGGGGTGGGGTGGGGCTGTCCGCGGACGCGTCTCGTCGACTCAGTGTGACCGAGCAAGTGACAGAGCGTGGCGAAACGCGCCCGCGGGCGCGTCTGGTCGACCAACCGTGACCGAACCACCACCCGCCGTCACCCAGCCCGCCAGACAGCACGCCGCGGAACGCGACACGCATCGAGGTGAGCTCCGTGGAGTAGTGCTCTACGGCGCTGCCTTCGCGCCCTGAATCTCGCCGGGTCTGGTGGAGGCTCCGATCCTCGAGAAGGATGGAGCAGTGTCAGATCGGTGTTCGTCGACGAACACAAGGGCTGGCGCAGCGGCACGCTGCGGTGGGGAATCGAGCCGATCGCAAGAGTGCTCGGCATCGCCCCCTCGACGTATCACGCCGCGAAGAAGCGACCGCCGTCAGCGCGTGCGGTTCGCGATGCCGAGCTGTGCCCGGTAATCCAGCGGATCTACGACGAGAACTTCGTCGCCCATGGCGGTGAGAAGAGTCAGCACCACCTCAACAGCGTTGACGGCATCCGCGTCGCCCGCTTCGCCGTCGAACGCCCGATGCGCGAGATGGGCCTGTCCGGAGTGCGTCGGGGCCGATCCTGGGTCAAGACAGCGATCACCGATGACGGTGCTGAACGACCGGCTGATCTGGTTGATCGGGACTTCACTGCTGAGGCCCCGAACCGGCTCTGGCTGGCCGATCTCACCCACGTCAAGGCCCACGCCGGGTGGGTGTACGTCGCGTTCATCATCGACGCGTTGGAGATGGCGGCGTTCAACCGCCGCCGAGCCGGCGCTGATCTGTCCCGGCTCGTGCATCACAGCGATATGGGAGTGCCCTACCGCAGCGTTCGGTATTCCCAGCACCTCGCCGACAACGGCGTCGTCGCATCAGCTACATCGAAAGGCGACAGCCACGACGATGCGATGATCGAACGAGTCGAGCCTCACAACCACCGCGCCACGACACGATCGAATCAGCCGGTGCGATTCCGCGATGTCTCCCCCTCAGCGCTGATCATCGGCCTCGGGAATTGCCCGGTCATGGAGAGCCTGCGCTATCTCAGGGCCAACGATCCCACGGATCTCAGAACACAAACTGACCGCCACGGGCACCTCGCCAACATACGCCGAGGGCAGGCCGTCGGGCTGGGAATGCTCAGTGCAGCACCATGCGAGTTCGTCCGCCGTCTCGCCCCAGTCAGACCGCCGCCATCGTCGCAGCGTCTTGATGCCATCGTGATCCTCGTCAACGCGGATCGGTACCTGCCAGCAGATGGTGGGACGCCAGTCCAGAGGCGACTCGTCCTCGTCAAGCGCCCCTAGATACAGAGCACATCCTTCGCCTCCGCTGAAGCCGGGACGATTGTGGAAGATGCATGCATCGTTGACGACCCGGGTGGCCTTGCCACCATCGAGGTTTGTAGGCGCGTCCTGCAAGACACCATTCGTCTCCGCCTCGGCATGGTTCTCGAATCGAGCTGGATCGAGCATGAGACCCAACGCCTCGATCAGCATCGCCTCGTCTTCGCCGAGCAGATGAGCGCCCTCGCTGCAGCATCCTTGCGCCAGTTCGGGCGCCGCAACATCGAGAATCCCCTGGCATCCGTTGCCCCACAGGCACTGCCAGTTCGAATCCGTGAATGCCACGTCGATTCGCCAGCGTGTGCCATCCACGGGATCGGTGAACTCCTCGAATCGTTCCGCTCGATGGGAGGACACGGTCGACGACTATAGGGCAACTCCAGGGAACTGGGCCGACCACAAATCGGGTGGGGTGGGCGCGCTCTGTCAGCATCGGCAACAGCACCGACGGGCCGGGGTCAGCGTCGATGCATACTGGCCTCATGCACATCAGGCCTCGAGAGGAGCACGACTTCGGCCACCTCGAAACGATTGCCCGAGCGGTTCATAATTCGGACGGATACCCGTTGTACATGCCCGATGACGACTTCCGTGGTCTTCTTGACTCACCCGATGCGATCGCCGCCTGGGTTGCAGTCGCCAATGGCGACCTGATCGGACAAGTCTCACTCCATTCATGCTCCTCGCCGGAAGTCAACGCATTCATCGTCGACCAGCTTGGTCTCACCGAAGACCGACTCGGCGTGGTTGCCCGTCTCATCGTCGACCCCTCAAGACGTCGAGCAGGTGTCGCCCGGGCACTCCTCGACACCGCCGAGCAAGCTGCGATCGATCGAGGCCTCACTCCGATTCTCGATGTTGTTGACCAGTTCGCTCCCGCAATTGCCCTCTACGAACGACAGGGTTGGACACGTATGGGAACCGTGAGCATCGACCTGCCCGATGCCACCACCATCAACGAACACGTCTACGTCGCCCCGTCCGGTAGTCGCCGTCGCTCAGATGTGCCCGTGGTGCCCGCGCTCGGTTGCTGACCAGGACCCTCATGTCTCAAGTCCTCCAGCAATTCCTGACCAGTCAGGCAATGCCCAGACCAAACCCCAAGCTCGACGGCGCCTCGATGCTGACGACATCCAGCCGAGTTCTCGGTGATGTTTGCTCAGCGATCAGCAAGGACCGCGGAGGTGACTCCGGCGTCGCGCAGCCATGCCGCGATCTGTGACCGGAGGGCGTTGGCCATCGCAGGAGTCATGACACCTTCGACGTCAAGATCGATCGCGATCTCACCCAACGAAACAACAGGCGTCCCCAACAAAGCCAACTCCTCCACCGTCGGGCCCGGCTCGACGATCACAGGCTCACTCCTAAGACCAGACCGAAGCACAGCCTCGTTGATCTGGCCCGCCGGACAGGCAAATGCCGGCTCTTGGTTCCACACCAGATCGCCCAACACGCTGGCAACGAAGTCGGCGATACTCCGAAGACGGGTCCCGCCACCCCCGAACCTCAACTCGAGCATCGACGCGTCCCGATAGTGAAGAACAATCAGATCCAGCGATCCCGACGGCTCGCCGACCCACACCTCGTGTCCCCAGCTTCCACCACGCGACCACCTTCCACAGACCTATCCTCGGCGCCCTTACACGCCCCACCAACAACGACAAGCACCACCACTCCCACAACCCGTAGCAGTGTCAACCGACTCACCTGGGGAACCGCGGAGCTGAACGCTGAAGCATAGAACCGCCAGTTTCGTTGATGTTCACACCCGCTGCCAGCGCAGCCGACCGGACGGGGACGTGTCGATATCGGACGAGTCGGAGGGCACGCGGCGGCGGAGGTGGCCAGGCTGTGCCGAGGGGTGGATCAACCGTCCCCTTCATGCGGGTCATCAAGCACGTAGCCCCATACGAGCACATGGCCGGCGTCGCCGCTGTCGGGGTTGTTCGCCCAGGTCGCTGGGTCCGAGTCGACTACCTGGTAGGTGCCCTGCGCCTGGTGCAGCTCTAGGTCCACGAGCCAATACAAGTCACCATCGACGCCACACGGATCATCGAACCCCACCGATTGGCCACAGCCGTGAGCCTGCCATGGGCCGTACGTATCCCCGTGCGGCCCGACCAAGCTGACGGTTCCAGCGGGAGCTCCATCGGAACCATTCCAGTGATAGGTACGGATTCGGGTGAGGAGCACCGGCGTGTCGAGACTGACGAACGACTCTGCCGCCGGTGGGCCCGGATGGATTCCGGCCGAGTTCCCCAAGTCGTACAGCAGAACCATCTCGCCGGCGGGGACTGGTGTCGAAGGGGCTGCGGTTGTCGTCAACAGTTCGGTGGTTTCAGTCGTCGTCGCTGCCGTCGTCTCAGCTGTCGTCGACGACTCATCGGT
The DNA here is from genome assembly GCA_024228575.1 of Actinomycetes bacterium. Lineage (GTDB taxonomy): Bacteria > Actinomycetota > Acidimicrobiia > Acidimicrobiales > Poriferisodalaceae > JAAETH01. Next base: position 7,043 of record JAAETH010000021.1, on the reverse strand, counting down.
GTCGCCACCACAAGCGCCCAGCAGTATCGCCAGGGCCAGGAGCGACGCCGAGCAGATTCTGCATCTGCCGCGAGACCCAGGTCTCCACGAGGAACGGAATGTGGCCATCACGACAAACTGCTCACCTCGTCTTATCAGAACACCGCCTGCGTTGACGACCCAAGCCAGCGCGGCCGACTACGCCACATCCCTTGAGACTGACGTCAGCGCGCTATTCCACCGGGTACGTGGTGCAGGCGGATGCTGCCCGGATCACATCCCTGTCACTCGATGACCGGTGTCGTTCATCAGAGGCTCGGAGCTACTCGCGTGGGACTGCTCTTGCGGGGAAGGCGTCGGGGTGGGGTTTCATGATGAGGTCATGAGGGCGGGGGACGAATTCTTGTTCGGTCATCCTGGGTCTGGTGATGCGGTCTGCTCTGAAGAGCCTGGTTGCGTCGGGGTGCGGGTCCCAGGCAATGACGTACCAGTTGGGCCACGCGACCAGAAGTCCGTGCGGTTCCACGGATCGTTTGGTGCGGCGACCGGCCCTATCGGTGTAGGAGAACTCGAGCATACGGTTGGCGGTGAAGGCTTTCTCAAACTCATCGACGAGGTCGGGGACGACAGATCCCGGTACGTCCGCGGTCTTTGTTTGAGGTGTGTCGATCATCACGCGGTGCATGAACCGTTGGAGTTCGGCTGCTCTGGCCTTGGGGAGGGAGGCTTCGATTTTCGCGAGGGCGTTGTCGGCTGCGGCAAGGAACGGAACCCCTGGAGTCGCGCTCGCGATCGCGACGGCGAGAAGCAATGCCACGACCTCTCGTCCTTCGAGTTGGGACGTGACCATGACCGATGTTGGTTCAAGGCGTACGCCCCCTCCTGGTCCGGTCATCGAAGAGATGTCGAACCCTCGGTCGCGGAGGCGCTGTAGATCCCGCAGGACCGTGCGGCGCGAGACGCCGAGTTCGTGGGCGAGTCCATCTGCGGTGCATCGGGCCCGATGCCGAAGTAGCCGCAGTAGCCGCTCCTCACGTTCGCGGATGTCCATGTGCAGCACAGTAGAGCACATAGGTGCCACCTTCTGGCACTAATCATGTCTACGCTTCAACCCAGATCAAGACGAAAGAGGGACTCGATGAGAAGCGTCAAACAAGAGCGAACAGTGGCCGCACCACGTTCCAGCGTGTGGGCGGTGTTGGCCGACTACCCCAACATCTCCGAGTGGAACGAGGCCATGGCAAACAGCTACGCGCTCGGTGACGCAGTCGAAGGGGTCGGGGCTGCCCGGCGATGCGAGTTCGGGTCGAAGGGATCGATCAAGATGAGAGAGACCGTCACCGAGTGGGCACCCGAACACAAGATGGTCATCGCAGTCGACCAGACCGAGAAACAACCTCTCAAACAAGGCACGATGACGATCACCCTCTCCGACGGCGGCGAGACGACGCCGTACACGATGAGTTACGACTACGAAGCCAAGGGTGGGCTGTTGACCTTCATCTACGGGCCACTGCTCGATCGGGTGTACAAGAAGGGGTTCAACGGGTTCATCGACGACCTGGAAATCGCCGCTCAGGCTCGGGCGACCGCCTGAGCGGGTAGCGCCTTCATACCAGCGGCTCATCGCCGTCGGCCCCACGCCTCGCGGCGCTGCGGGGACGGCGATCGGATCCTCTCAGCGCCAGACCCGTCCGACGGAAGGCCCGCGCCGAACCGCCCCACACCACAACAATCCGGCACTTCCCAAGTGCTCGACAATCGTGGCGGCTACCCGACGGGACACATCTCGCCGACCCGACCAAGATCGGGCAATCTGTCTCGCCGCGCGGGCAATGCCGCGAACCGGCGGGCGGTAGTCCGGCGAGCAGAAGTGAAGATATGGGGGTAATCCTCGGCGTCTTTGGTGGACGCTGGGTGACCGGCAAGGGACTGTTGGTGATGGTCCCGCCGGGGCCGGAAAAGGATGCCTGTATGTCGTGGTCCCCATGCCTGATTCGCTCTGCCGCGCCGGAAGGCAGGGTTGATCTCCGGCTCGGTCATCCGTTGGTCGATGACTTCCTGGCCTTCGCTGATGCGCGGTGTCGACCGAACACGGTGCTCGCAGAGGGGTTTGATTTGAAGGTCTTCTTCTCGGTCATTGCGAAGGACCCGGTCGAGGTGACGGGAAGCGATGTGCTCGAGTTCATCGGGGCGCAGCGCTCTGCTGGTGATCCGAAGGTGGTGCGCCTTGCCGACGGCGAGTCGGGTTTGTCGTCTCGGACGATCCAACGCCGGTTGTCGTCGCTGTCGTCGTTCTATGCGTTCCTTGTTGTTCGGGGCGACCTTGAGCACAACCCGGTCCCGCGTGGACTATCGACGCGTCGAGCTCGTGACCGGGGCGGCCGGGGCGTGCCGCTGATCCGCACACCGCGCACGTTGCCTCGGATCGCAGAGCCAGCCGAGATCGACGCCTTGTTGGCGGCGTGTCGCCGCCATCGGGACCGGGCCATGTTCGAAGCAATGGTGTTCGGCGGGCTGCGCCGCTGCGAAGTCCTTGGCCTGCGCCTCGAAGATTTGGACGGCGCCCGCAGGCAGGTGTTCATCGTCGAGGGCAAGGGAGGCCACCAACGTCAGATCCCGATCTCAGGCCGCTGGTTCGACACCGTCTCGCACTATCTACGCCACGAACGACCAGTCGAGACCGAAACTGACCGGGTCTTCGTGGTGCTCAAAGGCCGCCGCCGTGGGAAGCCGCTGTCCGATGAAGGGCTGAAGCAGATCTTCGTCTCGGCTCGAGAGCGTGCCGAGCTCCGCCGCATCACATGCCACGAGTTGCGTCACACCTGCTTCACCCGACTCCGAGAAGCAGGCATGGAACTCGAAGCGTTGCAGGCCCAAGCCGGGCACCGATCGTTGGACACCACACGCCTCTACATCCACCTAGCGAACAGTTGGCTGGCTGAGGAATACGACAAAGCATCGGCGGCGATCGACGCTGACCTGTTTCTCTACGCAGCAAAGGGGATCGGACAATGACCGTCACCGAACCCATCGTCGAGATCCCGACGCCGTTCGCCGACGCCTACAACGGCCCGGGCAAACCTGGAACCCGTGAACATGACTGGCACCAGATCGCCGCAACAGCGCCGATCATGGCGGCCACGATGCTCCGCTATCTCGACCAGATCGCGCTCTCACTACGACCCGCGAGTGTGACCGCAGCCAACGGGATCCTTCGAGGGTTTGGTGGTTGGATCGCAGCCAACCACCCCGAAGTGACCGGTCTGGCTGATGTCGAACGGCACCACATCGAGGCCTACAAGATCTACCTACCGACGAGGCCCGGAAAGAACGGCGTCCCTCCGCTGTCGCCCCAGACAGTCAGGATCAAGCTCGGGACGCTACGAACGTTCTTCGAACGCACCTCTGAATGGGGTTACGACGACGCCCCGACCAAGGTCTTGATCTTCAACGGTGACCTCCCCACCCCCGATGACCCGCTGCCCAAGTTCCTCTCCGATGTCGATGCCGGCAAACTCATGCGGGCTGCAGCCGACGCTCACCCAACCCGCCGCCTGGTTGTCGAGATGCTGGCCCGAACCGGGCTACGCGTCGGGGAGCTTTGTGCTCTCCCGCTCGACGCGGTCGTGGTCATGTCGGGCCGTCACTGGCTCCGGATCCCGGTCGGGAAACTCCACAACGACCGCTACGTCCCGCTGCATCCACAACTCGTCGAACTGCTCGAGACTCATCAGGCCAGTCGTGACGATGACCTCGACCGGCTCATCACCTTTGACGGCCGTCGCCTCGACCGGCACATGGTTGCCCGGATGCTGCGCCGTGTCGCGAAGGCCGCCGGGATCGGTCACGTTCACCCCCACCAGCTACGCCACACCCTCGCGACCCAAGCCATCAACCGCGGGATGAGCCTCGAAGCCATCGCAGCGATGCTCGGCCACAAAACGTTGCGCATGACCCTGGTCTACGCCCGGGTCGCTGACCAGACCGTCGCCGACGCCTACGACAAAGTGGCCGACCAAGTCGACGCCCTCTACGCCAAACCAGCCGGCCTACGGTCCAACGGCGGCGGGTCTGCATCGATGCGCGAACTCGGTGCCGACCAAGATCAACGAATGCTCGGCAACGGTCACTGCGAACGACCCGCCCAGCTCGACTGCCAGTTCGAATCGATCTGCGAATCGTGCGCCCACTTCTCCACCGACACCGGCTTCGAACCGGTACTGCGAGCCCAACGAGATCACGCCACCGAACGAGATCAACACCATCGTGTTGACCTGTTCCAGATGCTCCTCGACCGCAACACCCAGCAAGCTCAGACCTGATGTTCGATTACCCCCATATGCAGAAATCCCTTGACTCGATTACCCACATAAGTTCCGATGTCGGGCGGGTGAAGAAGGGCCGGAACCCTGTGAAGGACCTCGTCGCTCAAGGGGTCAGCACGCGATGCCGGTCGCCACCGATACGGGGTGCAGAAGGCCTTGACTTCGATCTCCACGCGACCCTTCAACGGCATTGACCCGCACCGGCAGCAGCAGAAGTCTGACTCGTAGGGGCGGTATCGACCGACCCGTCGTCGGCCTCGAGATACCGCCCGTGCCGCAAAACCGACCTCTCGCGCGGACCTCGACGTCGTTGAGCTCGTCGTCGACGTAGAGCCACCGCAGCGGCCCCTCGACGCCCCTTTTCGCCACCCACCGTGGGTGTCGTTGACAGCTGCTGCCTGACCTTGTACGCCCGCCAGCGTCCTTGCGCGGCGGTGTAAAGTGCATGAGTTCGCGTTGATGTGGGCGGGAACCATGAAGAAGCGGGCCTTGCTGGGGCTGTTGTCAGCCCTCGTAATTGTGGCGATGACGGCAACGTCGTCGCCAGCGAGTGACCAGGAGGCGTCGCACGCCCATGGAGATGACGATGCTCACTCCCATGGTCCGGACTCAGATCATTCACACGCTGGGGACGAGGATCACGGCCACTCTCATCCCGAGGGTGAAGAGCTCTCCGCAGAAGAGGATCTGCAGCTGCACCTGGAGACGATTGTTGCATCGAACGAAGAGATCACGACGATGGCTCAGGCCCGGCAGAGTATGGAAGAGCACCGCCGCTTCTCCGAGCTGATGGGGAAACTCGTCGATAGCGGCATCCACGACATTCTCGGTGCCGCGGTCTACAACGGACTTGGTGAACCGCCGACGTTGCGGTTCACCAGACGAGACGAGCGCACTGAGCAGATCCTTGCCGACGCAGGTTTCGAACTCGATGTCAGTTTCGACGCGCCTCGGTCGCGCGACGAGCTCGACGAGATCACCGATCGGGTTGTCGCGGAGATGAGAGACCGGGCCGGGGTTGGCCGCGGCCAGGGTCAGGTCCCGGCCTTCTTTGTTGCCGCTGAGGAGCAGTTTGATCGGATCGTGGTGGTCGTCGAACAAGCGGACCCGGACGGACCGAACCGCCCAGGCAAACCGTTCGTTGACCGGGCTGAGGTCAACTCGGTCACTGCCGCGGCCGTTGCACTTTCTGGTCCGCCGATCGCTATCGACTTCAGTACTGCGCCTCGTGAGACGCTCGTGGATGGCGAAGAGACGACGTACGGCGGTCTCCAGCTTGAGACCTACAACGGAACGACTGCCGCGTGCACGACAGGCTTTCGTGTGAAGAAGGGATCGACAGTCGGCTATCTCACCGCCGGGCACTGCAACTTCGGCAGTGGTGGAGGTACCCCGGGGATTACTGAGATGCGCCATTGGTGGGGCACGGTCCACACGATCGGTGATCCCACTGTCGCGGGCACGAGGTATGTCGGCTACTGGGGCGACTGGCAGATGATCGCGCCGAATCAGACCGCAGATGGGCGCGTCTACGTGCACAACACAACGGTGCGAGCCTTCGTTGGCTACAAGTCACGCAATCAGATGTACATCGGTGAAGAGGTTTGCGTCATGGGTCCAGCCACCAACTACCAACGATGCGCCGACATCGAGCACAGGACCGCGAGCAACGGCAACGTGAGCCGGCTGATGCGCATGGATGCCGACATCAGCCAACAAGGAGACAGCGGTGCGCCGTGGTTCTACTGGACGACCGCCTACGGTGTTCACCACGGCAAATCGAACGGCAACTCGGCGTTCACCCCGGTAGGAACTCCCTTGTGGTACTCAAACCTGACCTTCTACCCCTAGCAGTCGCCAGCCTCGCGCTGGTGGTGGGCTGCACCGCGTCGACCTCTCGCGATGAGGAAGCAGCCGTGGGCGCCAATCCAGCGGCGGCAGAGGTTGAGGCCACCACAACCGTTCAGGAAGCGACCACATCGACGGCGCCCAGCACAACATCAACCCCAGCGCCGACCACAACGGGGGCTGGTTCCCTGTTCGCGGCCGATTTGCTGAACGCGTCCGGTGCACATCTTTGGACCGGCCAATCAAGTGGGTTCGAGTCAGCAACCGTCGGTTTCCTGGTGAACATCGATGGATGCATCGGCCTTACCGGCGAGCCCGGAACGCACTGGCGCCTGCCGGTCAGATTCGGGACCTTCGGCGACATATACGTCGCTGTCACACCTGGCGGCGCGGGGATCGACTTCAACGGCACCGTTATCGAGTTCGGCACCTACATCAATATCGGCGGAGCAGTGCAGTCGACACACGCCCGCGAAGGCGAAGACACCGGGTTTCGAGACGGCATCCGGCAACAGCTCGAAAACGCAACAGCGGCGTGCGGCCTCGAGTTCGACACCGAGGGCTGGTACTTCGACGCAGCGCTCGAAAACACTCCCTACCCGATCGAATACGTGCCTCCAGATCCAGCCGACACTCTCTAACCACGACCGGTGGCTTGCGTCGCCCACTAGGCATCGTCGCCTGCGGTCCTCGTAGACTCGGCCGCTGTTCAGCGCGCGACCGCGGCGCACGCACGCCGCGGCCACCCAACGAGCGAGTTCGCGTCGTAACCCGCCACCGCGCGGCCTAGCTGACCGCTCGAACGCGGCGGCGCGCTTCTGCCGGCCGTGTGGCGTTCGTCCCTGGATGATCGGGCTCTGGCACTAACCGAGCGGGTCGCCGGCCTCC
>JAAETH010000020.1 GCA_024228575.1 Actinomycetes bacterium | reverse complement strand
CACACCATCGACGTGGACCGCCATCCAGTTGTCGGCCCACACCTCGATCTGGAATGTCGAATCACCCTCGGACACACCGGCCGTACCCGTTGTCTCGGCGGCGGCATCGCCCGTTTCGGCTGTTTCAGGCTCGTCGCTCGATGATCCGCAGGCAGCGGTCAACAACGCGATGGCTACCAACAGGGCAAAGACGAGTACAACACGCCTCATCGGGTTCATCGACGGCCGCGGGCCCATGGAGGACGGTGAGTTCATGAGCACCAGTGTGCAGGTCACAGCTGTTGATTCCCTGTCGCTCTGACAATTCCTCAGCCGACACAGCCAGATGCTGCAGGTGACCCCAGGTCGGTGAAGGCCCAGCCCATCGTCAGTCGGTCGGCGGAATTACCAGTCGGCGAGAACGCATGGGCACCGTGGCCACGACAAATGCGATCGCCACGACGGCTCCGCCTATGTAGGTTCGGGCGGTCGGTGACTCGTCGAAGAAGATCCAGCCCCACATGATCGCGGCGAGTGTTTCGATAGGTGCGAACAAGCTCACCTCGGCCGCGGGCAGGTACCTCGTCGAGCTGGCCATGGCCACGCGGCCCAGCGGACCGCAGAGCGCCCCCATCACAAAGAGGAGCAAGTAGGTCATGAACGGGTGACCGAACAGCTCGGCGGGCACCACCGAGATCGCCGCGATGATCACACCGGCAACCCCCACCGCCAGAAAACGATTCATCTCGCGGTGTTTGCGCCAGATGATCAGGTTGAACGACCAGAAGGTGATCGCAGCGACCGCCAGTAGGTCACCCCACACACCGCCATCACCGAACGATCCACTGACCACGATCACGATGCCGCAAATCGACAACACGATGCCAGCCGAGACCCGCGGCGTGGTGCGCTCGCGAAGCGCGACCCATGCAACGAACGCGGCCATGATCGGGGCCGCCGCAACGATCACCACCGCGTTCGCGATCGATGTGTTCTTGATCGCGAAGATGAAACACCCCGAGCTGCCCGCCTGACACAGCGCAGAGGCGAACAAGGGCCCGTCCACCTGTTCGACGATGCCTCGCGGCCGGTGCCCCATCGCCAACATCGCGGCGAACATCGCGGGAGCGACGAACACCCCGAACCAGAATGTGACGGTGAACCCCGAGACCTCGGCCGCCCGGGTGATCAGCGAATCGGTACTGACGATGAACATGCCTCCGGCGGCCAACCCGATACCCCGAGCGCGGGGTGACATCGACGAGAGCAGCGAGGGCATCGGCGCATGCTAGATCCCACACTCGCCCACGCGCCGAACGAATCGAAAGCGGTGTGTTCGAGGTGCTACGAATGGCTTCTGTGTAATCGACAGACGAGGTAGCCAGTGCGACTGAACATCCCCAAACAGCCCTATGAGCCCGGGGTGGAAGCGCAGATCGACCGTTGGAAGGCAGGATCCGAACTCGCGACACCCGAGATCTTCGAGGCGTTCCACATCCACCCGGACCTCGCTTCGCGCACGGGCGTGTTGGGCGCCGGGTTCCTCGGCCACAACCTGATGAAGACGCGCGACCGCGAGATCGTCATCGACCGTGTCACAGGCAAACACGGCGCCGAACACGAATGGAGCCTGCACGCCACGATCTTCGGTGCTGGTGTGGGGTTGAGCACCGAGCAGCTCGATTCGACCGTGACCGGACCGGCCGAGTCGCGCGATCTCTGGGACCCAGACGAACTACGCCTGATGGAGGTCGTCGACGAACTCGCCGAAACCGCCGATCTGGGAGACGAGGCGTGGCAGTTCCTTCGCGAACGCTACGACGACAAACAGATCGTCGAGTTCATCGTTCTGGTCGGCTGGTACAGAACGGTGTCGAGCATGTGCAACGTGCTCCAGATACCTGCACATCCCGAGTGCCGACCTTTCCCCGGCTCGAACTGACCGTTCCCCCACAATCTCGGCAGGTTCTACGCTCGCGGGCAACAACAACCGCGGAGAGCCAGATGTTGCCGACGATCACAGAACTCGATGCCCCGGTCGCCGCTCTAGGCGAGTGCCCGGTCTGGTCTGCTGTCGAGGGCGCGCTCTACTGGGTCGACATCGAGGGCCATGCCATTCACCGCCATCATCTCGATTCCGGCGACACGACCACCCGACAGATGGGCGGCCGACCCGGATCGTTCACATTGACGCAGCAAGCCTCGACACTCCTGGTCGCGATCGAACACAAGCTGGTAACGCTCGACTGGCCGAGCGGAACGGTCGAGCCGTTCGCCGAGCTCGAGTCAGCCGGTACGGGCAACCGCCTGAACGACGGCAAGTGTGATCCGGCCGGCCGGTTTGTCGTCGGCTCCATGTACGCCAATACCGCGGCAGGAAACGCGACGGGTCTCCTGCATCAATTCACAAACACATCCACCGTCGCCGAGCTGCGCGCGAACATCGGCGTTGCCAACGGTCTTGCGTTCGATCCAGATAGACGTCTCATGTACTTCGCCGACAGTCCCACCGAGCAGGTCCTGGTATTCGACTACGACCCATCCACCGGTGCAGTGAGTGACGAGCGCCTGTTCTTCGACTACACCGCTGTTCCCGGCAAACCCGACGGAGCCTGCCTCGACGACGATGGCTGCTACTGGTCGGCCTCGGTGTACGGGTGGCAGCTGCTGCGAATCACGCCGAACGGTGGAATCGACCGAGCTGTACAACTGCCACTCCAGAAGCCCTCGATGCCGTGTTTCGGAGGACCGAACCTCGACATCATGTTCGTTACCACCATCGGCGCCGACGGCAACACCTCATCGGACAGCGGCCGCGACGGATTCACACCCGGTGCCACACTCGTGATCGAAGGTCTAGGCGTCAGGGGCCGCACCGAACCCGTCTTCGACGGGCCCTGAACGATCGGCAAAACCCGCTGCCGCAATCGAACCCATGACGGCGTTCGGCTGACCCGCTCAACCGCCTTCGATGTACATCGCTTCGATGAGGTCGGCGAAGTTGGCTTGCACGACGTTGCGCTTGACCTTGAAGGTAGGGGTCATCTCGCCGTTCTCGACCGTCAGCGCCTCCGGAAGAATCCGCCAGTACTTGATCTGCTCGACGGGTGCGTGGGCCCTGTTCGCCCTCTCCACCGACTCGGCAACCTCGTCGTGAAGCCGCGGATCGCGGGCGAGCACCGAGGGGTCGACGCAGGCATCGTTGTCCTCGGCCCAGTCGGCCACGGCATCTGCGTCGAGGGTGAACAAGGCGGTCAGATACTTGCGCCCGTCACCAACGACGACCGCCTGCCCGATGAGGGGCTCCATCCCCAAGCGCGACTCGATCTCGGCTGGGGCGATGTTCTTGCCTGCCGAGTTGATGATCAGGTCCTTCTTGCGTCCGGTGAGCCAGAGGTATCCATCGTCGTCGATACGCCCCAGATCGCCCGTGTACATCCACGAGTCGTCATCGATGAGTTCGGCGGTCGCGTCGGGCATTCGGTAGTAGCCGGCGCAGACGCTGCCACCACGTACGAGCACCTCGCCATCGTCGGCGATCGTCACCTCGAGACCGGGGATCGCCTTGCCGACCGAACCGATCCGGATAGCGTCCGGCGGGTTCATCGTGGCGGGCCCACAATCCTCGGTCTGCCCGTAGACCTCTGCGATCGGCAACCCGATCCCGTGGAACCACCGAACGAGGTCGGGGTGGATGGGCGCCGCCGCCGACGCGATGAATCTCGCCCGATCGAGTCCCAGCTTGTGCCTCACGGCACGCGCCAGCGTCTGCTCGATGACGAGAGTACTCGCCCGGTCGGCGATCGATCGCACCGACCAATCGCCCGTGTCGCGGCTCGCAGAGGTGGCGGCATGATCCAGTGCACCAGAGAGGTGGACCGGTTTGGAGTCGAGTTCGTCGAGGATTACATCGTGCAACTTCTGCCAAACCCGCGGCACGGCGAGAAAGATGGTCGGCCGACACGCCCTCAAGTCGTCGGGCACCGTAACCAGACTGCGCGCGAACCATGTTTCACCACCCGATGCGATCTGCCCGAGATGACTGGTGACACGCTCGGCGATGTGGCTGAGGGGCAGATACGACAAGAGCCGATCGTCGGGCGAAAGCCCGATCATCGACTCCACCGACTCGATCGTCCATTCGATGTTGCCATGGGTGAGCATGGTGCCCTTGGGTGGCCCGGTGGTACCACTCGTGTAGACGAGGGTTGCGAGGTCGTCGCCGGACAGGGCTGCGACCCGGTCGGCCACCGCTCCGGCATCTCCGCCGTTCGAGCGCAGCTGGTCGAGTGTCGACAGCAGCTCGGTGCGGTCGAGCCCTGCGGCCCCTGCGAAGACGACGACTCGCTCCAGATCCGGCAGTTCGTCCCTGTGCAACAACACCTTGGCGAGTTGTTCGTGGTCATCGACGAAACAGACACGACACCCGGCATTCTCGAGAACGTAGGCAACTTGCGACGACGAGCTCGTCGGGTAGACGGGCACGGTCACTCCACCAGCCGACAGAACGGCCAGGTCGGCGATGTGCCACTCGGGCCGGTTCGCGGACAGCAGTCCGACACGATCGCCGGACTCGAGTCCGAGTGTGATCAAACCCCCAGCCGTCTCCTCGACCGCCGTCCCGTAGTCACCCCAAGAGATCGTGCTCCAACGATCACCGTCGCGGAACCTGAGCGCTGTTCGTTCGGGTTGCTGTTCAACCCGCTCCCAGAACCGGTCGAGCACGGTCCTCGTCTCGTCTCGTGAGGGCTTCCCCACAATCGGATTCATCTCCGCCGACTTCATGGCAACGACCTCCGCTGACAGCTCACTTCGACCGTACGGCCGTGAGGGTTGCCGGGTCCAGGGTCCTTCGTAGTGGTTGGGCAGTCCGGCCCACGGGCGTCTGCCCCGGCCGGACTCGATACGGCTAGGTTCTTGCGATGACCGATGCTGCCCGTGAGGGTCAAGACTCCTCGCTCGGTCGACGGTTCTGGCGCCTCTGGACTGCATTCACCGCCGCCAACCTGGCCGATGGGCTGACCCTCGTTGCCTTTCCCCTGCTGGCCATCGGGCTCACAGACGACGCCAGACAGATTGCACTTGTCACCGTGTTTCGGTTCATCCCGTTCGTGCTTGTCGGGCTTCCTGCAGGAGTACTTCTCGACAGGTACGACCGTCGCCTCATCGCGATGTTGGCCCAGGTCGGAAGGGCCGCGACGGCGGGCTTGCTGGCCGCAATCGTACTCGCCGACCGAGCCTCGATACCACTGGTTGTTGCCGCTGCGTTCGTGATCGGCGTCGGCGAGGTACTCACCGACGGCGGCCTCCCTGCACTGGTCCGCGACCTGGTGCGGCCCGATCAGTTGGAGGTTGCAAACTCGCGCTTCTCAGCGACCCAGACGGTGAGCAATGTGTTCATCGGGCCACCTCTCGGAGCCCTCTTGTTCGAGATCGAAACCTCGGCTCCCTTCGCGGCCTCCCTGCTGTTGTTTGTTGTGGCAACAGGGGTCCTGGCACGTATTCCGGGTTCGTTTCGCGCCTCACCCGAAGCTGGCATCGGCTCGGTCGTCGGACCACGCCAAGACGCGGAGGGTGAGCGAGGTGGGCTTCGACGTTTGATCGACGAGGTCTCGGTCGGCCTGAGGTATGTCTGGGGTCACCAGATCCTGCGACCGTTGGCCTTCACCGTGCTGGCTTTCTCCTTCGCAGGCCAAGCCACAAATGCCGTGTTCGTAATCCTCGTCACCGAACGCTTCGGGTTGGGCGGGCTGGGGTTCGGAGCACTGATCGCTGTCCGGGGTACGACGTCGTTGGCCATGTCGTTCGGGGTGGCCCGCTTCATCCGCCGCGCCGGTCACGGCATGAGCATGCGATTTGCCGTCGTGGCCTTCACCGCAGCTTCGCTGTTGTTCGGCCTGGCAACGGCAGCGATCCTGGCCGTGGTGGCCTCGTTGATCAACGGTCTGTCCGATCCCGCGTGGAACGTCGTGTCCAGCACGGTTCGCCAGCGCCTCGTCCCCGACGAGGTCTTCGGTCGCATGATGACCGCCTACCTCTTCATCGCCTGGAGCATGAACCCCGTCGGAGCTCTCGTGGGCGGCATCATCGCGGAACGTTGGGGTGCCGAGTGGGTGTGGGTCATGGCCGCGGCGGTCGTCGGCTCGCTTCTCGTGTTGGGCAAAGGCCTGTTCCGAGCGATCGACGAGGCCATGGCTCTCGATCCCTCCGACTAGGTGTCGTCGCGGCGCAAGACGTAGATGCGGCTCTCCAGCTTGCCGATCATGCGGTAGATGCTCCACAGGGCATTGCCATACATCGCCCTGTAGGGAACCTCGCCCAGCTCTTCGAGGAGACTCTCCTTGGCTCGCCGGAGCCGCGAGATCTGGAGCAGGTAGTTGGGCGCCGTGCCAGATTCCTGCGAGGCCTCGACATATTCGGATCCGAGGATCTCGAGGCTCTCGACCGTTAGGCCGCTGGCTGCGACGGCCGCCTCGAAGTTGGACACCGAGAACCGTTCTGGCACCGTGGCCGTGTCCGCACAGAGGCTCCGCTGCTCCTCTGGATGCAACAACGCAGTAGCGAACAACTCGAAGATGACCATGAACCCGCCCGGTGTGAGCACACGCCGGCATTCGTTCAACGCCAGCGCCAGGTCTTCGATATGGCCCAACATGTCGCGAGAAAAGACAAGCTGAAAACTTCCGTCCTCTGCCGGAATCTGTTCGATCGATCCCGTCCGCAACTCGACCAGGTGGCCACACTCGTGTCCTGCGACGAGTTCCCGGCCGCTGCTGATGTTCTCAGCAACCGGATCGACCGACACAGCGCGGCAACCAAAACGTTCGGCCATCAACAGCGCATGCCGGCCATCCCTGCCACCGATGTCGAGCACGGTGTCGCCGGGACCCACACCGAGCCGACCAACCTCGTCGAAGATGGATTCCGTCGGTCGCGGAGAGAGCGAGCGGTCGAGCGTCGCCACTGCGGTCTCGTAGTCCCAGCCGCCATACATCTCGTCGACCGTCACCGGTTTGGACCATTCATCCTGCATGAGCCAGAGGATACCGAGGTCGCTCTGGGCGCGGGTCTCGTTTCCCCGAGGAGCCTGGACCGGCTTCGTCGCCGCCTATGAACCGGCGAGCCTGTTCACGGTGGCCAGCATCTGCTCGACCTCGGCCCGCGAGTTGTAGTGGCTGAGCGAGGCGCGGACGCAGTTCTCGATGCCGAGAGGTTCGAGCACACCCGCCGAGTAGTGATCGCGCTTGCGGGCGTGGGTCCGCACCCCGTCGGCGTTCAGCTCGTCGACCACGACCAGGCTGTCCATTCCGTCGATCATGAACGAGACCATCCCCGACCGGTGTTCACTGGTGGCTGGGCCGATGACGCTCACCTTGTCGAGCTGCCCGAGTCCGGGCAATCCACCGGTGCCCCACATCATGGCGTCGACGAGGTCCTGTTCCTGGGCACGGATCGCGGCGGCAGCTTGCTCTATCAAACCTCGCGGTGCCATGGTGTCGGTATCGGTTGTGACCTCGGCGCCGAGCCACTCGAGGTAGCGGACCACCTCGGAAAATGCCGCGTACGCCGAGGCGTCGCGCGTTCCCAACTCCCAGACGTTGGCGGCAACACCGTCGAGCTGATCGTGGGGTGCTGTAGCCAGCCGGTCAGACACCCAGGCGACCCCGAAGTTGTGACGAGAGAACAGCTTGTAGCCGCTGACGACGTAGCCGTCGACGCCATAGTCATCGATGTCGATCCGTCCGTGGGCGGCATGTTGGATGCCGTCGACGATGATGAAACACTCCGGCGCAACCGCCCGGATCTCGGAAGCAATCGCACCGACGTCGACGTGCATCCCGGTGACCGGGCTGGCATGGATGATGGTCGCCACAACGGTGTCGGGGGTGAGTGCGGGCCTGTATTGCTCCACACCCACCACCGTCGTCGTCTTGTCGAAGGGAACTTGCTCGTAGTCGAGCCCGGCAACCTCGGCCCAGCGGCGACAGGCGCTGAAAGTGGCCGGATGTTCGAGGTGGCTGCCCACCACCCGCGACCCGTCCGAGGCGAGGATCGCATTACGAATCAGCCGTCCCAAGAGTTCGGTGCCTGTCTCGCCGATGAATACCTCGCCGGACGACGCTCCGAGCAACAGCTTCATGTCTCGACGCCCCTGGGCGATGACCTCCATGAGCGCCTGCGAGGCCGGATTCGAACGACCCTGGTTGTCCGGCAACGCCATCAGCTCGGCCGTGCGTTCGACGGCAGCCTTCAGAGTGAGCGAACCGCCCGCGTTCTCGAAGAAGGCGCGAGGCCCCTGGAAGGGGCAGCAGTCGGCGTGGTGGAACCGGTCCCTGACAGCCTCGAGCAACCCAGGTTCAAACATCATCGATGCCCCTTCCATCTCCAAGCGCCGTCCGTCGCTCCGGCCACACGGGGTGCAGCTTCGACGACGTCGTCTTCATCGTAAATGAGGAGCAGGACCCAACACGTCCAGCGTCCGCTGCGATGACGCGATCGGGAGTACTGCTTCGCCTGAACAGTCCCACACACTGTGAAGCGTTTGCCGGTCGGATGAACAGTCCCGCGCGTTGTGAAGCGTTTCGCCGGTGCCTTCGGTGCCGGCGAAAGGCGTCCCGGGCCTTCAGGCCCGACGGGCTCATCTCCATGGTGGTAGGTGGTTGGTCCAGGTGTTGACGATCTTGCCGGTGTGTTTCTGGACGAGTTTCCATTGGCCTGGCTGGTCGCCGGGTTGGAGGTTGACACCCATCTTGTG
>JAAETH010000019.1 GCA_024228575.1 Actinomycetes bacterium | reverse complement strand
GGCATCGGCTGGTAGTCGGGGGCTCGGGTTTCGAGCTCCCGGTGGCGCATGAGGCCGGTTCCGGCCGGGATCAACTTGCCGATGATGATGTTTTCCTTGAGCCCGATCATGGAGTCAGAACGACCCTCGATGGCGGCCTCTGTCAGTACCCGGGTGGTCTCCTGGAACGAGGCTGCCGACAACCAGGAGTCGGTCGCCAGCGATGCCTTGGTGATACCCATGATCTCCGGGCGACCTTCGGCCGGTTGTTGACCTTCGGTCACCAGGCGTCGATTCACATCCGCGAACCGCCACTGGTCACACCGCTCACCAGGTAGGAAGTCCGAATCACCCGGTTCCTGGATGGCGACACGGCGGGTCATCTGACGCACGATCAGTTCGATGTGCTTGTCGTGGATGGACACGCCCTGGTCTCGGTAGACCTTCTGGACTTCCTCGACGAGATACTGCTGGGTCTCGCGGATGCCCCGGAGCTCCAGGAGCTCTTTCGGATCGCGAGGACCATCGACGATGGCTTCCCCGGCTGTGATGTCTTGGCCGTCGACCACTT
>JAAETH010000018.1 GCA_024228575.1 Actinomycetes bacterium | reverse complement strand
GTCAGTGATGCCATGCACGTCGATGATGTACTGCTCAGCCAAGCCTAGGCAGGCCTTGGCTGGTGCATCGAAGCCGGGGTGGGTGGGCCACTGGGCCAGATCAGCCACCAGCGACTCGTCGAGGCCGGCAGCTATCGCTGCTGGTGATCGGGGCTCATCCCATGCCCTGCTGTTGCTCAGGATGGTGGCGGTCCGCAGCCGGCAGAGCTCGAGAATGCGAGCGTCGACCGATCCCTGCCACACCTCGTCAAGTACCCGCTGATGGTCAGCAGCTAGCGACGGGTGTAGAGCCAACACCTCGTCTCGGGACTGGGCACCGTCGACCAACCAGCTCATCCGGCCTCTTCCATAGGTTCGACGCTACCTCGGGGAGCCGCTGTCGTACCAGGTCGCTACCGTCCGGTGGCGGTGTGGAAGGCCTCGATGATCCCTCCAACGAGGTGCCACACCGCTAGAAGTTGGCGAAGCGGGCCTTGAAGTCGTCGGTGTTGCGCACGATGGCACTGAGATCACCGTCGGTCTCGGACAGGTCACCGAGGGCGTTGCCTCGGGCGTATCCTC
>JAAETH010000017.1 GCA_024228575.1 Actinomycetes bacterium | reverse complement strand
TGGAAGAGGGTGCTCGTGTGTGGCACGACTCGTTGCCTGGCCCCGAGGCATCGACCGACACGCCGGCGACGCTGTTCGAGGAACATCCGGAATTCCTGCGCTTGCTGTTGCTGATCGCGCTCGAGCGCCGCGAGGTGGACGCTGTGTCGTTGGCCGCGATTCGTCGCGTGCGCACGAGGGCGCGACGCGACCTTCGCGGGTTTGTGGTGGCGTTGATCGGGACGGTCGCCGATGAACTTCCCGCTGAGACCCTCGAGCAGTTCACCGAGTTCTTTCTGGCACTTGCCGACGGCGTCTTCATCGCCAACCACATCGATCCCGAAACCACCGACACGGGTGCGCTGTTTCTCCTTCTTCAAGGAGCCCTCAGAGCGCTCGCTAGCCAGATCATCCAGACCCCTCCAGAAAGGAATTGAACATGCAGTTGCGCTGGTCACATGCAGGCGTCCTCGTTCGAGACATGGAGAACATGCTCGACTTCTACACAGGGGTCCTCGGCTTCAAGATCACCGACCGCGGCCCGTTCCCCGGCCCCGGTGGCGGGGAGATCGTGTTCTTGAGCCAGGTCGACACCGATCACCATCAGCTCGCCTTCGTCGACGAACATCGAGATGACAGCCCACCAAACTCGGTGCACCATTTCGCCTTCAGGGTCAACACTCTCGACGAAGTCAAGGAGATGGACGCCCGCCTAGCTGCCGACGACCGGATCGGCAACCGCCTTCCCCTGACCCACGGCAATGCCTGGTCGATCTACTTTGATGACCCCGAGGGGAACACCCTCGAGATCTTCTGTGACACTCCCTGGCATGCCGCCCAGCCACAGGCGGACCTCTGGGACATCGGCAAATCGAACGATGAGGTCGCTGCCGAGACACGAAGGGCCTTTGAAGGAAACCCTGCGTTCAAGCCCATCGAGGACTACTACGAGTCATTTGCCGAGAAACTCCAGAACGGATAGACCCCGATCTCGCACCCGGTTCGGTACTGCGACCTGCCCGAGGGCCGAGAGGCAGCCAGGTCGTGACGACTAACCCTGGACACACCTCACATAGTTCTCGATGCGCATTGCGTCCAACACCATCGTGCCTTGTGCCTCGCCGAAATCGTCGTAGACGGCGGCTGGGTCGCCGGCCTTGGGGTCGCTCCTCTGTGCGCCGGCACCATGAACATCGATCCATCCATCACCCAAGTCGCCCAGAGCGCGTCCGAAGGCGACGTAGTCGGCGGTGGTCAGGTTCGTGGGGTATCCGACATGTGTTGTGCTGCTCCAGAAGAAGGGGTAGTCGGCCTCACCCGCCTCATTGGTTATCGAGGTCGTGTCGAACAGAGCGTCGATCGCGGGCGAATCGGTCGTGTCGGGCGATCGCGAGTAGTCGACGATGCTCTGGAGTTCCTTGACGTTCGGTAGACGCCAGTCGGTCGACCCACCGAGATCGAGGGTGCTGCAGTAGGAGAGGGCGGTCTCCCAATCGACACCCTCGCCGTTGTCGTGTTGTTGCCAGGTCAGCCCTGTTGCCGCGTCGACGATTGTGCCATCACCACCATCTGAGAAGGCGTTCACCCCATAGTCGGATGAACCCCTCACATAGATGGTGAAGTACTGACTGGGGCCGGGCATGGTCGGGTAACACTTGATGCGACCGTCGGCGAAGTTGACGCCGAAGAAACACTCCTGGTCGCCCATGACGGTGGACTCATAGATCGAGCTCGTCGCCCACTGTGAGTCGATGAGGCGCCCAAAACCGCTGCTCGTGTCTCCATATGCGAATACGAAATGGTCATCGTCGATGAATGGAGTCAACGCTGTTTCGTCGATGTCGGGGCCGAGGGGGTCGGTTCCGTAGCCGAGGTAGAGCGAGTACAGCTCCTTGACCGTCGGGAGGCGCCAATCGTCGTAGCCGGCGAGGCTGAAGGAATCCAGACCTTCGGCGGCGTCGGCGTATTCCATCCTGTCGCCCGGGTCTTGTTGCCACATCAGGCCGGTGACGTTGTCGGTGATCGTGCCGTCGCCGTTGTTGGTATAGGAGGGGCTGTTGCCGAGATACTCGGCGTCCTGGCCGAAGAAGGCCTCACCTTCGGCTGGGCAATCGATGATGGCCGTCGTGTCGTAGCACGTCACCTGGCCGCTATCGACCAAGGCGTAGCTTCTCGTGTTCGCCGCGCTTCCTGTGTTCGCCGTGCTCGTGGTGCTCGCTTGACTCGTCGCGCTTGTGGTCGTCACAGCGTCGGAGTCATCAGTGGTGCTGCTGTCGCTCCCGCACGCTGCGGCGACGAGCCCAAGCACAAGGCCCAGAACGATGAGCCGGGGTCGAGTAGGTCTCATGGGTGTGTCCTTCATGTCTTCGTCCGGTTGGTCTCCCAATAGCTACACGACAAGAATGTGAAGTGGCGGAGAGTCTCCTGGGAGAACACCGACAACCCGACCCATCCAACCCACCGGATTAGGCAGAAACACATGAACGAACCAAAGAAGCGTAGAGGTGTGCTCGCTGGGGCACTGGCCGGCCAGGTCCTCGGGCCGGGCATGGTCGTGTTGCCCGGCCAGGGCAACTCGCTTGCGATCGAGACCGACGCCGGGGTTGTGGTGATCGACGCCGGCGGCTACCTACACGCCGACGCGATGATCACCACCCTGCGCGAACACTTCGACGCACCTGTGCATGCGATCGTCTACAGCCACGGCCACCACGGCTACAACGCCGCTGTCGACGTGTGGCAGCGCCACAACGATCATCGGGGCGACCCACCACCACGGCTGGTCGCCCACAGGAACGTGGTGCGGCGGTACGCCAGGTACCGCGAGACCGCCGGACTCCAGCAGCGGATGGCTTCAATCCAGTTCCCGAGCCGCACCCCGATCCCGCTCGATGTGCTCGCAACCGGCTTCACCCTGCACGACCCAACCGAGACGTTTACCGACACGATGACGCTGGTCGAAGGCACCCGCCGGGTCGAACTGATCTGGGTTCCTTCGGAGGTCGACGATGCAGTCGCGTTGTGGCTCCCCGACGACGGCCTGTTGTGTGGAGGTGCGGCCACGCCAGGGTTCACGATCCCCAACATCGGCACTCCGCTGCGCACCCAGCGGCTGACCATCCGTTGGGCCGAGTCGTTGGAACGGCTCACCGCGCTCGATGCGGAGCGGTTGATGACCGAGTTCGGTCCGATCGTCGAAGGTACCGACGACGTGCGAAGCCAACTCCTGTCGATGGCCGGTGCGCTCCGCTGGTTGCGCGACGAGGTCGTGGGTCGGATGAACGCCGGAATGGACGAAGCCGAGATCCTGGCCGACATGACCTACCCAGACGAACACTTCGGCCAGCCGTGGATGCGCCCGCTCTACGGGGCACCCGAATACATCGTGCGCGACCTGTACCGAGAGGAGAACGGCTGGTGGGACCGCAACCCGACCACACTCCACCCCGCGCCGCCCACCGATGTTGCGGCTGCCGTGTTGTCGGCGATCGAGAATCCGCAGGTGGTCATCGAACGCGCCCGCGCTCTGGCCGCAGCGGGCGACACACAGCTTGCACTCCACGTCATCGACCTGCTCGCGTTGGGTCACGGCGACGAGCCCGAGGTCGTCGAGGCCCGCGCATTCAAGGCCGAGTTGTGTCTCACCCGTGCCGGCGAGATCCAGCCGTTCGTCTCGAAGTCGTGTTATCGATCGAGTGCCCGGCTGCTCGACGAAGGCCACACGAGCTGGACCCACCTCGAGTAGTTCGTGGTGTAGCTGCCGTGCGACGCGGCTCTCAGGGCCGTGTGGAGTCTGATGTTGCCCGCACGGTCGGCTACTTGAGGAGATCGGTGAGGCGGTCGGCGTGGGTTTCGAGGTCGGTGGCGATCTCGGCCTGCTCGCGTTCGAGACCGAGCCGGCGCAGGAAGGGTTCCGGCTCTCCGACGGGGGCCGAACTTCCAGTGACTCCGGCCGACTCCGCCATGGCGATTCCGGCTCGGACCGTCAACGACATCGGCGATCCTCCGAGATCCGGCGGCTCGATGTGTTCTCGAATGGTTTCGCACACCAGATTCGGCATGCGCATCTCGCCCAGTACCGCAGCGCCGAGTGTGGCGTGATCGAGCCCGAACCGTTGCTCCTCGCTGAGGATCGACCGTCCGGCCGAAGAGACCGCTTCGCGTCCGTGGGCCGAGGCGAGCAGCACAACACCCAGATCGTGGAGGAGCGCCACGCTCCAAGCATCCCTGACCTTGCCGCCGACACGCTCGGCGACAGCAGCCGCTCCAGCTGCGGAGGCGATCGCGTGTTCGAGGTAGCCCGTTGGGAGGTGGGGGTTGGAGCTGCTCAAGTCGACGAGGGTTGCTGCTGCAAGGTTTCGCACCATCGTGAGCCCGAGCACGCGTGAGGCGTCCCAGACGTTCGTCGACGGTGCCCTAGCCGCTATCCATGCACTGTTCGCGAGCACGAGGAGCTTGCTGACAAGCACAGGGTCTGCAGAGACCAACTCGGAGATCTGGTGACGGTCGGCGTCGGGATCGTCGAGTAGTTCAAGCAGAGCAACCGTGTAGGCCGACCGATCGGACACGAGCGCGGCACAGTTCAGATATGGAGAAACATCTACCGCTTCGGCCAATTCAGAACTAGACACACATTTCAATCGGAACATCACCCACAGAAGTGAGTTGACATTCAGAATTGAGTTGTGGCTCCGAAGGTGAACGAGTCTGGTTGGTCTCCGGCTCGGAGCCAGGGCTGAACAGAATGTGTCAGGTCAAGAGTTCAGTCTTGGACATACTGCACGATGCAGTATTGTCGGGAATGTGACCTCCCGCCTCACCACCTCCTCCTACGCTGTGCTCGGCCTGCTGGGTATCCAGCCCTGGACCGGATACGAACTCACCCGACAGGCCACACGAAGCCTGCGCTTCGCATGGCCCAAGTCCGAGCGGTTGTTGTACTCGGAGCCGAAGAAGCTCGTCGAACACGGCCTGGCCACGGCCCGCCAAGAATCTGTTGGCAGGCGCGGTCGTACCGTCTACACGATCACGGACGAAGGGCGGTCAGCGTTGAGAGCATGGACCACTTCCTCGCCGCAACCTCCAACGCTCGAAGCCGAGGCCTTGCTCCGGTTGCTGTTCGCCGAGAATGGCAGCACCGACGATCTGGTGGCGGCGCTCGAAACGATGGCAGACGATGCTCGTGCTCTCCACGAACAGGTCACAACGATCAACGCCGGCTACCTCGATGGCGAACACCCGTTTCCGCAACGGACACACCTGTCGGTGCTCTTCGCCACGTTCCAGTTAGAGCTCTTCGACCTCATGGCCAGGTGGGTCGACTTCGCCAAGGCCGAGATCGCCACATGGCCCACAACGGACGGGCTCGGAATGACCGACCGCACCGAGGCCATGCTCAACAGCATCAAGGAACATCGCTCGGTGTTCGATCCGCGATCCGAGCCAATTCAGGGTGAGGCGACGACCACAGGAATGTCGCGGTCGGTCTTGGACTGGTAGTCGGCATATCCCTTGTACGCGCCGACGATCTGGGGCCACAACTCGGCCTTTTCGTCCTCCGAGATCGTGCGTGCGAGGAGTGCGATCGGGGCGCCGCCGTCGGCGGGTTCGATGACGATCTCGGGATTGGCGACCATGTTGCGGTACCAGTCCGGATCGCGGTCGTCGCCTCCCTTCGAAGCGACGAACACATACGCGTCGTCGACTCGCAGTGGGCTGGTCAACATGACGGTTCGTTTCTTGCCAGAGGTGCGGCCCGTGGTCGTGACCTTGTAGACGGGCATATTGCCCAGCGTGTTTCCGATCCTGCCTCTGGAAACACACAACACGGTCTGGTGGAGAAGATTCATCGTCTGGAGCTGTGTGTCTTTGATGGTGTCGAACAGGCTCATGAACACAGGCTACGAACCGACAGCCTGCTTCAACCATGGCTCGGCAACCGAACTACCCTTCGACGATGATCATCTGGATCAATGGGGCGTTCGGGGCCGGGAAGACGAGTGTCGCCAAGGTGCTCGTCGAGCGTCTCCCCGAAGCGATGATGTACGACCCCGAGATCGTTGGCGACTTCGTGAAACACCTCGTGCCCACCATGGCGTCAGAGGTCGACGACCTCCAAGATCTCCCGATCTGGCGAACCATGGTCGTGGCGACGGCCGATGCCCTGATCGAGCACCACCAGTGCGATCTGATCGTCCCCATGACACTTGTGGTCGACGCCTACCGTCGCGAGATCCTCGAGCGGCTCGACTACCGACATCATGTGCGCGAGTTCATTCTCGAGGCCGGCACCGGCGAACTGGACCGCCGGATCAGGGAACAGGTTCTGATACCCGACAACACACACCGCGATGCGGAGGTCCGCGATTGGCGCCTCGCACAGATCGACCGATGTGTGGCTGCCCTGTCCGCTGTCGACACCCCGGATCGGATCTCGACCGAGGAACTGACCGTGTCGGCGGTGGCCGACGAGATCCTCAGGCTCCTCGACAAGGACAAGCCGCGGAGATGGTGACGGCCTCTGTCGGACAGCGGCGACGTCCGATGACCGGCCATCACGTGCGGTCTACTACCACCCGGCCGCCCTGCACAACGTGACTCAATGCCGTTTCGTGATCGGCAAACGCGACGAGATCGTCCAGCGGATTCACGTTCGAGATCACGAGATCGCCCCGAGCTTCTGGTGTTATCACCCCGATCTGACCTTCCATGTGGCACAACTTGGCGTTGACCGTCCACATCGAGTGCAACACCTCTTCGGCCGGCTGGACCTCTGCCCGGATCGCCAGCTCCAGGTTCTGCATCGGCTGGCTCTCACCGATGAGGTCGGTGCCAAACCCCATCGTCACACCAGCGGATCGAGCGGTTTCGAGCGATGACAATCCCGAAGCGAAGATGACGGCGTTCTTGTCGAGGTTGGCCTGGGGCAGACCCATGGTGGCTCCGAGATCGTTCATTGCCTTGTAGGTGACCAGGGTCGGAACGAGCGTGACGTCGGAGTCGGCCATCAGCTTTGCGGTATCGGCGTCGACGAGGTTGCCGTGTTCGACACATCCGACGCCCGCCCTGACCGCCATCTGCACGGCCTCGGAGGTGTATCCGTGGCACGTCACGTAGGTTCCACGATGTGACGCCTCGGTGACGGCTGCATCGATCTCGTCATGGGTGTACTGGATCGAATCGAGTGGGTCGGAGGGCGACGCCACCCCGCCAGAAACATGGATCTTCAAGAAGTCGCTGCCGTCGCGCAGAAGATGGCGGGCACCCTTGCGCACGGCTTCGGCTCCGTCGGCGATGATCGAAAGGCGGTCGGACCCGAGTGCGCAGCCACACAGCGGCACGTCGCGTTCGCCGCTCATCGCGTCGCCGTGGCCACCGGTCTGGGTCAACATGAGGCCGGCCCGCACGATCCGTGGCCCGACGGTCGATCCGCGCTGGATGGCCCGGATGAGCCCGGTGACATCGCCGCCCAGGTCGCGGACCGTGGTGAAGCCCCGCTGGACCGTCGCTCGAGCAAGGTCGGCCATGACGATGCCGAATTCGACCTCGCTCCACTGCACCAGTGAGCCGAAGTCGAATGTGGAGAGGCGGAAGTGAACGTGGCCATCGATGAGGCCGGGGAGCACATAACGCCCTGCGGCATCGATGGTGACGTCGGCCGGGCCCGCGTACCTCTCGGACACCTCGACGATCTGGCCGTCGTCGATGACCACCACCCCATCGGTGAAGGTCATCGTCGACGTGTCGAGCAGTGTGCCGTTCTGAACAATCGTCCTCATGCCCGAAGACTAGGGGGGCTAGCGGATGGGTGCGTTGGAACGATGTCCGGGATCGTCGCCCACTCCTGTCGTCGCTTTCGCGCCTCGCAGCTCGCGCGGCTCCAATGTGAGCAGATCTCAGCCGGTGGTTCCCATGTGGATGTGGTCGAGGTGGACGTCGTTGGTGAACGAGCGGCCGCCGCTTCCGTCGAGCGCCCAGGGACTGCCCACCTCGGTGACCAGAGGGTTCGCATAGATCCACTCGACTATGTCGTGGATGTACGAGTCTGGCCCGCTGTTGTCGATGACGCGGGTATCACCAACCCGGTAGATGTCGATGGCGCGGCCGACGGTGTGGTTGCTGATGCGATCGGTCTCGAACACGTTGTGAGGGTGACCGGTCTTCAAGACCACTGCGGCGAACGAGGTCTGGTCGGCGAGGTCGGTCAGCAACCTGAGCAGCGTGGGTGATATCCGGCCGGCGTAGATATCCCAGTGGGCCGAATCGGCCAGCTCGATCCGTGGATCGTCGACAACGGCCGCGGCCACGTTTGCCAGATCGGGGGGCCGCTCGAGTCGTTCTC
Organism: Actinomycetes bacterium; assembly: GCA_024228575.1. GTDB lineage: Bacteria > Actinomycetota > Acidimicrobiia > Acidimicrobiales > Poriferisodalaceae > JAAETH01. Next base: position 48,579 of record JAAETH010000017.1, on the reverse strand, counting down.
CACCGACGTCTGGCAGGTCGACGAACACCCATGTCCCGTCGACGAGGTCGACGCGGACATCGACGGTTCTGGTCTCGGACCGCTCGACTTCGGACCCGACTCCGATGTCTTGACGCACGACCACCATGATCGAGGCACGGGAGTTCCTGTGCCCGCCGAGTTGTGCGTACTCGACGGTTCCCCGCGACCACATGTCGGCGTGAACGAGTGGCTCGGCGTGTTCTGCGACCACCGCTTGAAGGGAGGTGTCGTCGGTGATGCGAGCAGCTATCTCTGCTGTGCTCTCGCCCACCTCGTAGTTGGTAATCGCCGCCACGACGTCGACGCCGACCTGTTTGGCCTGTTGCAACGACTCGTTGTGGGCCACGACATAGGTCTCGGGTGCTGCAGGCGGAACCGGCAGAGTTGTTGTTGTGGTAGCCGTCGTTGGGGGGAGAGTCGTGATCGTGGTGGTGGAAGCGGTTGTGGTGGGAAGCGTGGTGGTGGGAGCAGTTGTGGCGGGAGCAGTTGCCGGAGCAACGGCCGGTGCCGGGGTCGAAGCGGCTCGATCGTCGGCGGCCTGTTCGACCTCGTCATCAGTACTCGTCAACACGAACGTCACGAGAGCAGCGAGAGCCAGCGCTGCGCACAGACCAGCGAGCCCCACGATGAGTCCCTTTCGGGACCCCACTGTTCGACTCATCTATTACATGCTCCCGTCGTCGGCCGTGCGGCCAGTATGGCAGCGGGTCGCACTCGAGCGCGGGCGCCCGACCGGTGGACTAGTGGCCACTCGCGGAAGTGGTGTGGCTGTCGGGTTCGGGTGCGGCGAAGGAACACAGGTGGTGGGTGCTGAGGAACTCCTCGACTGCAGGCCTGACAACGATGAGCCAGGTTGGCTCGTACGCTCCCCGTCGATCGACGATCGCTCTGGGCGTTCGAATGCCTACTCAGGCGGTGGGACAACCATACCGACCACAGCGGACACGGACCGAGCTCTGCACCACTATCGGCGGTGACAGACCTGCAGCCGGTTGCACTCACGCCTCCGCGGACGCGAGGACTGCGCAAACTCCGGCACGTGCTGGACCCGGTTCGGCGATGTACAAATGGTCACGCGCTGAAATGGTGTGGATGTCGGGTTCACGCGGTGAGACCTGGCATCAACACACGGGCCCCACGCCGCTCGGGAGACAACTGGCCGGCCCCTGGGCGTCGAGCACATCATCTCGGTCCACAACCACACGATCAACCCATCAACCCACATCACTTCCGCTAGTGGGTTCGTACCCAAACTCTCAGCGCACCTCTCGTGAACATCCGCCGGTATCGGTCACGTCGAAGCGCGAGGCCTGGCCGTTGGGTTTGCCGAACACACCACTGGAGTCGGCCCAGTACCGATTGCGGTGCCAACGGCTCGTCGGGTTGGTCGACGATGCACGATGTCTGGCCAGGTCGTGGCTGAGATGTGCCGGCTGGGCACGGGGTTTGGATCGTCGAGCCTTGGATATCGACGACATGGTCTACGTCTGCTGGCAGGCTGGCCGGCGGCCGGTTGGTATGTGCCAGCAGCACAAGTCTTCGTTGCGGCGGGCCCGGTTGTCGGGACGAACCCGCCCGACGGTGCAGTCGGGGATCCGCAAAGTGGGAAGCGGGTTCCCGGCGGAAACGACGACGATCGTTCGCGCCGAGGCATCGATACGAGGAATCCCGAGGTGGATCTCGGCTTGACCGGTCACCGTGACCAGATCACCGGCAGCGAGTGGGCACGCAGCACCACAGGACACAAGGGTGTTCTCCGGAGTCGACGGATCGGCGTCGACCTCGAAGTCCTCTTCCATGACGTAGAACCAGTCGGGCGCGAACACCGAGGTCACAACACCTTCAACCATGACCTCTCCGCTGATGGCTCGTACTTCGCCAGGCCGTTCGGTCCCCCTCCGATCCCGTCATCGCCGGCGCGCCTCCCCATTCGCGCGACTCCCTACAGCGCCAGATCTGGCATGTAATAGTTGGTGATGCCGTCGGTTGCAGTCGTGTTGGGTGCCGGGGGCATCGTCGGAGGTGCATTCCACGCCGGTGTTCTCACCGCCCTGGCCGAGGCGGGCTTCGACGCCCGCTGCGCCGACCTCCTGGTCGGGACCTCTGCCGGGTCTGGGGTGGCAGCCGTGCTGCGAGCCGGTTTCCCCCCTCTCGACCTGGCGGCGCGCAACACCGGCCGCCCCCTGTCCCGCGAGGCAGCCGCCATTGTTGGTCGCGCCAAAGGGCCGCCGGTTTTTGACTTCCGACCCCGACCATTCTCGAGGCCGCCGGTTCCGGCATCACCCAGACTGCTCCTTCACGCTGGTCGTCACCCTGCCAAGGCGCTGGCGGGTCTGCTGCCGCAGGGGACCATCTCCACCGACGCAATCGGCGAGCGTATCGGCGCGATCTACAGCGGCAGAATCTGGCCGGAGGAACGTCTGTGGATCTGCGCTGTCGATCTCGATCGTGGCGACAGGGTGGTGTTCGGACGCGATGAGTTGAGCACCCCGGTGGGGATAGCGGTTCAGGCTTCATCGTCCATTCCCGGCTTCTTCCGTCCAGTTCAGCACGAGGGTCGCCGCTACGTCGACGGGGGAGTCCACTCGCCCACAAACGCCGATCTTCTGAGGAACAGCCGAGCCGATCTCGTCGTGGTGGTGTCGCCGATGTCGGCTGCCCGTGCCGGTCGCCGCTCGTCGAGAGTTGGTACCCGCGCCCTTCACTCGGCCCAGTTGTCCCGCGAGGTCCGCCGGCTGGAGGATGTGGGTCTCGCCGTGTTGACCATTGAACCTACGTCTTCAGACCTGGTCGCCATGGGCCGTAATCCGATGGATGCCCGTCGCGGCGAGGTCACGACCAACTCGGCGCTCGCGTCGACGAGGAAACGCCTCGCCGACCCGAGCCTGGCCGACCATCTCCAGGTGCTCCGTTCGGTTTCCTGACCTCACCAAACACGGGCTACGCCGTCGGGTCGAACCCCTCGACCACTTCGACAAAGGCCTCGAGATCGGCATCGGTCACCTCGATGCTCAGTGCGATGAAGCCGCGCCGGGCCAGGTAGAAGCCGGCGTCGAGGCAATGGAAGAAGAACAGCTCCGCGAGCCGGTGATCGGAGTCGGCCAGGTCGTCGGCCGATGTGACCGGGCCGGCGGTTCCGTGCACGCCGAGCAGTGAGCCGACACCCGTCGCACACATACCCAGCCCGCTTTGGGCAAATACGTTGTTCAACGATGCGCGAAGCTGCTCCCCACGATCGTGTGTAGCGCTCAAGACCTCCTCGGTCAGAACATCGGTCAGGGTCGCCACTCCCGCCGCCATCGACATCGTGTTGTTGTTGAAGGTTCCGGCGTGGCCCAATCGGCCTCCGGCTGCGGGGTCGAAGTGGCTCATCACTTCGGTTCGCCCACCGAAGGCGCCGAACGTCATCCCACCTGCGAGGTACTTCCCGAGTGTTGTCAGGTCTGGGTCGATTCCGAGAAGCCCCTGCGCGCCGCCACCGGGGAATCGAGACGTCATCACCTCGTCGAACACGAGCATCGACCCGTAGGAATCACATAGTTGGCGAAGCCCGGCCAGGAAGGTGGGCGTACCGGCGATGCATCCGCCAGAACCCTGCATCGGCTCGACCAGGACAGCGGCAATGTCGCGCCCACAGTCCTCGAATGCTGACTCGACGTCGCGAAGATCGTTGTACCGACAGATCTGCCAGTCGTGTGGCACGTTGACGGGACTCGACTCTTGAGCGAAGGAGAGGACACCACCGTGGTACCCGTTGGCGAACACGACGATCTTGCTTCGCCCGGTGTGATGGGTCGCTGCGGCCAACGCCATGAGGTTTGCTTCCGTACCGGAGTTCGTGAAGCGAACCTGCTCCATCGCCTCGAACCGCTGAACCAACAGCTCCGCAAAACGAACCTCGTTCACGTGGACCGAGCCGAGTGACCAACCGTTTGCGAGTGCTGCGTGGATTGCGTCGAGCACGGGGCCCGGGTTGTGGCCCAGGAGCCCGGCCGTGTAGTTCCCCAGAAGGTCGATGTACCGATGCCCGTCGACATCGACGAGTTCGCGTCCGTCTGCTCTGGCGACCCGGAAGGGGAACGGTGCGAAGTCGAGGACCGAGCGCGTGTTCCCGCCGGGCTGCACGGTGCGGGCCCGGTCACCCCAGTCGCGGCTTGTCGGTCTCTGCCGCGCGTAGTTTCTGCGGGCCGCGGCAACAGCGTCGTCGAGGTTCATGAGGACATTGTGGACCGGATAACGAACCCAGTGGGGATCCTGCCTACGGTTCGGTGTGTTCGACCAGTTCGGTTGGGTCGGACGCACCCTCGGAGGCCAGCACCCAACCCAGGTTGTCGTCGGCCTCGAAGCGCCACCAAACGCCCGCACTGTCGAGGCGCAGCTGGGTTCGGCCGCGGCTGACCCAGTTGCGCCTGGCCTTCGCGCCGGTGCCGAGGGCAGACACGGCCGGCGCTACCTGGTCGGGTCGTGGATCCCATCTGTCGCTGCTGATCTTGAGCCCGGCCGCCCTGCCCCAACCCCAAGCGATTGCTGCGGTCGTCAACTCGGCTTCTGGGATATTGGTGTGGCTGCTGATGGCCGAAGCATCGCCGCTGTGAGCGCGCCGAGCGATGTCGGCTTCGACATCGAGTTGGATCTCACTGTCGGCATCGCCGCCAAACATCTCGAAAGCCCGCCTGGCCGCATCGGCGACGAGTTCGCTCAATTCGGACCGCTCGACACCCGACCCCGCTGGGGGAACGGCGTTGATGTCGGGCATCCGGCCCGGGCGGGAAGGCAGGCGGGCGGACTGGGTGATGGGCGTTGGGGTTCGTCGGTACGCCCCCGCCCCCGAGACGCCGGGATCGAGGCCACGAGGGTGTTCGGCGGTGGTCGCTGCTGCAACGCCCCGAGTCGCAGCCCTTCTGGCCCGCAGCACGGCGAGAATCTGATCGCGGCGCCGCCCGCGCAGGAGGAGCAGGGCGAACGGATCGTCGTCGACGAGGCCGGCCACACGATGGCACAACGCCGCCGAATGAGGGCAGAGTTCGTCCCAGCTGCCACAGGAGCAACCTGGCGAGATGTCGCCACTGCCGGGCAATGCGGCCTGGGCGAGTTCGTCGGGGACATCACCAGACAGCACCGCGGCACTGTCGGAGGGTCGTGCGGCGACGGCGTCGAGCAATTTGTCCCAACGGTCGTCGCTGAGACGGCTCACCCCCAACTGTGTTGCCTCGGGCAGCCCACCACCTCCGACGTCTGCGCGGACGAGACCAGGGCTGAGTTCGATGTTCTCCACCAGCCCGCGCCGCTCGGGTCCGCGACCGCGCGCCAGCCGGGACGAATCGAAGCCCACCTCGTCGACCAGCGCCACCAACCATGCTTCACCCCAGGCGGGACCGTTCGGCGTTGTCATGTCGTATCCAATGAGACGAGTTCACCCAGCTCGGCGTCGGACAAGTCGCCTATCCATCCCTCGCCGGTGCCGACCACACGATCGGCGAGCTGGCGCTTCAGCCGAAGCAGCTCGGCGACGCGATCCTCGACGGTCCCCTCGGTGATGATGCGGTAGACGGTTACCGTCTTGTCCTGCCCGATTCGGTAGGCACGATCGGTCGCCTGATCCTCGACCGCCGGGTTCCACCAACGGTCGTAGTGAACAACGCTGGTGGCGGCAGTCAGATTCAGCCCGGTTCCACCCGCCCTCAGCGACAGAATCAGGACGTCGATCTCGCCGGCCTGGAAACGATCGACCAGGCTTTGACGGGCAGCGATGGTCATCGAGCCGTGCAGTATCTCGACCCGATGGGAACGTTCGGACAGGAAGGAGGTGATCAGCCGGCCCATCTGGACATACTGCGTGAAGACCAGCGTCGCTTCACCGTTGCTGGTTGTGGACGCCAGTAGTTCGTCGAGTGCTTCGAGTTTGCCGGACCGATGTTCGAGTGGGCCAGACTCTTTCAGGAACTGGGCCGGGTGGTTGGTGATCTGCTTGAGTCCGGTCAGAAGTTTCAGTACCAGACCCCGCCGTTCTATCCCGCTGGCCTCCGCTACCTCGTGGAGGGCGACATCGACGGTGGCCTTGTACAGGGTGGCCTGCTCGGGCGACAACACAACGGTGAGGTCGCGTTCGATCTTCGGTGGCAGTTCGGGTGCGATGCCAGGATCGGTCTTCTTGCGCCGCAAGAGGAATGGCCCGATGAGGCGGGCGAGGCGCCGGGTTGCCTCACGGTCGCCGTCGCGTTCGATCGGGGCGGCCGTCTGGCGGCGGAACGTCTCGAGTGGACCGAGCAGGCCGGGAACCGCCCAGTCGAGAATCGACCACAACTCGCTCAGCCGGTTCTCGACAGGTGTGCCGGTCAAGGCGATGCGTGCTGTTGAGCCGATTTGGCGCAGGGCCTTGGCCGTGCGAGAGCGTGGGTTCTTCGCGGCTTGGGCCTCATCTGCGACCACGAGATCCCAGTCGATCGTGTCGAGGGCATCGGCGTCGGAGCGGACGACGCCGTACGTGGTGATGACGATGTCGCCCGACCCGATTCCCGCCAGCGAGCGAGTGGCACCGTGGAAGGTGTGAACGGTCACATCTGGGAGGAATCTGGCAGCCTCACGACACCAGTTGCCGACCAGTGAAGTCGGGCAGACCACAAGCGTCGGACCGGTTCGCATCGCATGTAGTGCGAGTAGCTGCACCGTCTTGCCGAGCCCCATGTCGTCGGCCAGGCAGCCGCCGAGTCCGAGTGAGCACAGGTCGGACATCCATGCCAGGCCTCTTCGTTGATATGGACGCAGAACTGCGTGCAATCCGATGGGTTCGGCCTGCTCGCGTTCGCCGCTCAGGTTCGCCAGCCGTTCGATGAGGTCCTCGACCACTCCCGCGACACGAACGGGCGTCGGCTCGGAGTCGCCGTCGAGTGTCAGCTCGGCACCGAGAGCCGCAGCGAGCGCCATGTTTGTTGTGATGGTGGGTGGGCGTTCCTGCAGCCGTCGGCGAGTCGCAGCATCGAGGCGAACCCACTTGCCGCGCAAGGGGACGATCGCACGTTTGGCCGCACCCAGCACCTTCAGCTCGGCGACTGTTAGTGCGACACCTTCGATGAGGAACTCCCAGTCGACGTTCAACAGCGACTCGAGATCGGTGACCGACCGCAGAGAGCCACCTGGGGCCGAGGCCCCCACCACGAGGCGCCGCTCGACGTTGGGTGTGACCATTTCGGAAGGCCACCGCAGGTCGATTCCCGCTGTGGTCAGTTCTTCCAGATGGTCGAGCAGGTTGTCGATGTCGTCGTCGTCGAGATCGATCGATGTCGGTGTGGCGCGGTCGAGTACCGATGCGAACCGCGGGCACAGGTTGCCGACGCGTCTCAATCCTTCGAGCAGGATGACCTCGGCCTGTTCGCCCAGTCGCTGGGCAACCTCGGCGGGTGTCTGCCAGAAGTCTGCTGCATCGACCAGCAGCGACGGATCGGTGCGACTCTGGAGCTGGAACGTGACCTGCCAATCGGCCAGGCCGTCTGCTGGCGGTTCGTCGTCCGGCGGTGATACGCGAAGAACGAGGCGAGCGCTTGCACAATGGGCGACCGCAACATCGTTCACCCACGGCCGCAGATGCGGAACCTTCGTGGGTTGCAGCTGGGCGAACATCGACATCGACCCGACGTCGGGTGCAGCGGCGGTTCTGATGAGCCGGTCGGCGACCGCATCGAACACGGCCCGAATGGTGTAGGTCGGATCGGCGATGAGGCCGGTCGTGCCGGCGGCGGTGTCTACCGGCCGGGCGTGGGCTTCGGCCGGAAGCGCCGCCGAAAGTACGCCGAGGTGATCGATATCGGACTGGGCCAGGGGATCGACGCGCCATGTGTCGTACCCGGCCGGGCTCACCCAAGGAAGCACCTTGCCGGCGGCGACCAGCGCGAGTGCTGCTCGTACGACCGCAGCCCACACGTGCGCCGAAGCGCTCGCTGAGTCGGAATGACGAAGCTGTGCCAGCGCGTCGATGGCGTCGGTCATGGTCAGCTGCTGGGCCGAAACCACCGCGCGCCGAGTGCCTCGAGATGTGGGCACGACCACTTCGATGTCGACGTGTTCGTCGATTGGGTCGGCGCTGTCGAGCAGGCCACCCCTCTCGTGGGGATCCCAGCACGCGAACCACGACGTGTGTGGTGGGTCTGCTGCCACGAAGGTCATGTGTTGGTCGAACACGTCCGACGATACTAGCGTCATCGAACGTACGTACGCAGCTCTGGTCGATTGAATTGCCGACTTGTCGACGACGGTGGCGACCGTCAGCGGCTGGAATAGATGGTGGGGAACCAGTCCTCGCGAAGCCGCTGGCCCTCGGTCATGCCGTGTCCGTGGAATGGTGGGGAGGTGGGCCCTGGACGCTGTGTGAAGCGGGCATCCTCGCCCACGAAGCGCAGGGCGAAGGCCCGTCTGCGCTCGGTGCTCTGGTTCTCGCGGGCGCCGTGCAGTGTTCGGTAGTCGAATGCAACGGCGTCGCCTGGCTCCATGTCCCATTCGAGGATGTGGTACCTGCCGGGTTCGGCATCGGGATCGGGAACGGGCTGGTACACGTCCTCGCCAGGGAAGGACTCGTCACCCGAAACCCAGCGTGTAGGAACGACCGGCTTCTCCCATCGGTGAGATCCGGCGACGAAGCGCAGGGTCGCCTCGCTGACGGGGTCCATGGGCGACCACAGGCTGAGCGTCTGTTCACCTTCGACGAAGTAGTAGGGACCGTCCTGATGCCAGGGCGTCGGTGTCGACGTTCCCGGCTCTTTCACGAGGATGTGATCGTGGAAGATCTGAACCGTCGGCGACTGCATCAACAACCCCGCCACCTCGGCTGCCGCCGAGTGGCGAACAACGCGCTCGAATTCGGGGATCCGATTCCAGTTGCAGTAATCGTCGAAGAACCGTCCGGTCTCCGAACCGACCGTGTTCTCGGCAGCGGACGGTCCTGGGTCGGCCATGTTTCGTTCGATCCCGGCGGAGATGATGTCGACCCAATCTCCGAACAGTCCCTTGACGAGGACTACACCGTCGCGGTGGTAGGCGTCGATGTCGGAAGCGCTGACCTGTGAGATGTCAAACATCGGGCACATACTCGCGCATCGAAGGCGGTGCGCCCGACCACAACAACTTGTCGCAGAACAGGGAGGCGAAGGGAGACCAGTCGGCGCCGCCACGGATCCGGTGGGTGATGTACCACTCCGTGCCGAACACGCGGGCGAAGCCGTCCAGCTGTTCAATGCCACGGTTGTCGGGATCCCAATCATCGGGAACCTGCGAGTGGTGGTGAGCGATCGCCGCATCCTTGCGCGCGAACAGTTCGTGCCCTTCGACGAAGTGCGTCACCTCGTCGAACGACGCACCAAAGGCCGTCGGGTCGTCGGCAACGGTCCCACTGTAGGGGTGTTCGTCGAGCGACTCGAGGTAGTCGCGGTTGTACGTTGCTTCCAAGACCCACGAAGCACCAACCTCGTGAGCGGTCGGCCTTGTGATCGCGTGGACCTGGACGTGATCGGGGTGGCCGTAGGTGCCATGGCGGTCATAGCCCACAACCGCATCGATCCGTTCGTCGGAGAAGGTGCGCCCGATCCGTGCGGCAACCTCGGAAAGGCTGGCATTGCTGAACGCCTCAGCGTTGCCGGTCGTCTCGGTGCCCGCCATGCCCGAGTCGTCGTAGCCGAGCCATTCGACACGGTCTACACCAAGCTCGGCACAGGCGCTCAGGGCCTCTCGTGTCCTGCGTTCGCCGAGTGTGTCGCCGGTGAGGTCCTTGTTTGTTTCGCCTGCGTCGCCGCGGGTCCCATATGCGACCAACACCCGCCAACCCGCATCGACGGCGCCGGCGATCGTCGCTCCGGTGAGGATGCACTCGTCGTCTGGATGGGCGTGGAGGAACAGGATCGTCGGTCGTGTCATCGGTTCTCGAGCTTCGCGGAAGTCTTCTTGGGTGCCAGGAGGCAGAAACTCTCGACTATCCACGATTCGAGATCGGCGTTGTCCGGAGCAGCGTCTGCGGGGAACCGCAGCATCACCCATCCACCCTTGCCAACCTCGTAGCGGTCGGGCTGGCGCTCCGAACGCTTCTCGATCTCTGGCACCGAATCACTCAACTTCAGGCGCAGTCCGCACCCCTCGGGCTTCTCACCGAGGAACGCGAAGTTCTTGCCCCCCGCCTTGAAGGCACGATTGACGCAGGACGTTCCCTCGGTCGTGTCGGGGAGGGCCATCGCCATCTCGCGGATGGAATCGCTGATCGGATAGCTGAACTTCTCGGGTGCATTTGCCACGACGACCAGCCTCGCGCAGCCTCGGTGTTCAGAAGAAACGGGCCAGGGTGCGATGCCAGTGGTTCGATGGCAGGTTCGGGTGAAATGCGGCCATCGGTGTGCAGTACTTGCTGATGGGGGTCTCGCGGATGCCGCGCGACCACAACCAGCGATCGACGGTGCAGGCCTTCGTCGACGACTTCGACTCGAGTACGACACGGCCAAAATCGATGGTTCGCCCATCCGCCGAATCGAAGTGCACGTCAGAATCGATGGTGACGCGGAAGTCGGCTTCGGTGTCGGTTGTGGGATCGAACGCGGACGCGTCGCGGCCCACCAGTGTCGCCCTGCGGAATCGGGTGGTCAGGCTCGCGACAAGATCGGCGGTCGGCGCGTCGGGTCGATGGACGGAGAGAAGGGACCGCACGGCCGGGTCGGTGAGAGGCTGCACCGGTGACGCGATCTCGGTACGTCGCTTGTCGGTTCGGTTGCGCCGGTCCTTTGCCTTGATCTCGAACATGTTGAGATCGGTGTCGAGATAACGCCTCACCCGCAGCTTGTAGCGCAGCGGACGTCGATATGCCGTCGCCTTGTGAAACATGTAGTCGGGGGTGTCGAAGTAGGTGGTCTCGTAACGAAACGAGCGAGTCCGCTCGATCTCGAGCGCCGCACAACTGCCGCTGAAACGGTCGACCAGCTCTTCGGCTTCATCGATGGTCAACAGGTATTTGCGGTCGGTGCGTGTTTGTAGGTACGCGAGGGTGTTGAGGGTGTTGAGATCGATTGGTGTGAGCCCGGCGACAGAGCGCTCGATCGGTCGGTGGGGCACCTCAACGGGCCTGGGTCGAGTCGTCGGTCGAGCGTGTGTCGTCTGTGATCAGGTCGTACCTCACATCGACGACCGTCGTGTCGTTCACCAGGTTGACCCGCCTGACCTTGATGCGGCGAACCCGCCCTCCGAGAAGTTGCTCGAGTCGTTCGATGAGAGCACCCTCGTCGGTAAATGCCGAGTCGAGGGTGAGGGTCTGGCTCCGAGCACGCCGGAACAACATCGGGTGGTCGCCGACGTACAGGGCGGCGAGAATCGCCCCGATCAATGCCGGACTCGCCCAGGCCGGGTCGATCGAGATGCCGCAGACGAGCCCGACCGCGAGGGCGGAGAAGTAGTAGACCACTTCCTCCTGGTCCAGCTCGTTCGAGCGCAGCCGGATGATCGAGAGCACCCCGAACAGGCCCAGCCCGAGGCCAGCCGAGATCGTGGACTTGCCCAGCACGGTGGTCACCGACAGGACACTGACGTTGATACCGAGCAGGGCGACGACCATGTCGCGGCGCCGATACCGAGGGAAGTACAGGACGAAGACGAGCAAGACTACGGCGACTGCGTCGGTGATGAGCAGGGACGACTGTGACACCGTCAGACCTCCTGTTGGGCGCTGACGATGGTCAGCAGTTCGGCGATTGCAGCTTCGAATCGGGTGAGTGTCGGTTCACCTGGAAGCGCCGCGGCTTGTTCGTCGACATAGGGGGCGAGCTGGCTGGACCATTCGTCGAGCAACCCGGCAACCCTCCCGGGATCGAATGGGCCCGCGAGGAATTCGGCTCGGCGTTGTTTGTACTCGTCCTCGAGCAATACCAGGGCGGCGACCAGGGGATCGCACGAGGCTGAACGTTGCCGTACTCCCAGCGGTCCGAATGCGAATGGCCGACAGTCGCTGCTCGTCTGGCCCCACTCGTCGGCGATCCTGATGACTGCCATGGGCCGAGCGGTTTCGGGCAGAAGCGAGTTGTCGAGGTCCCAAGGGATGAGGTGGATCTTCCCGCTGGCCGGCTCCTCGTACCAGAAGTAGTTGTGAGGTGCGCAATCGCCTTCGCCGCAATACCAGTGGAATGGCCCGTCATCGTTGATGATCGCGCGGTCGACCGCTGCGAAACCGAGCAGGTCATCGAGGTCGGTCGACCGGTTCAGGACCTCGAGCACCGCAGTGACATCGTCGCTGCCCGATATGTCCTCTATGTCGCGCGCAAACTGTCGGATGAGGTCTGCCGAAGGATCCTCGTCCTCGTTGGTTCGCAGCGAGTCGATGAACACTTCTTCGCCGGTGATCTCACCTTCGTGGGTGAACGGCCAGGCTTCCTTGTAGAGGTTGCCCGTGCCGTCGTCGAAGCGGTCGCGGGTGAACCTGCCGTCGATGTTCTCGACGAGTAGGAAGAGTCCGGCGTACTCACCGTTGATGATGAGTCTTGTGGGTGCGGTTCGAGGCGACGCGCTACCCATCTCGGCGAACATGAGATAGGCGAGCCGTTCTCGCATCATCGACTCGTCGCGGTTCATGGCGTGGAACTGCAGCTTGCGTTGCCCGAAGAACTCGGCGCCGGGGTCGTCCCAGTTGATCTTGATCTTCATCGACAACTTCGAGCAGCTCTTGGCACCCGAGGGCTCGAACAGGTTGGGTCCGTCCACACATTCGATGAATGATCCGAGCGAACCCTTGTACCGGATGCCGACAGGGCCGACCGTCTGGCCGTTGAACACAAACGAACCTTCGACGTATTCCTCGGCGGTTGGATCGGCGTCCAGGAAGGCCAGGTCTTCGGGGTCGAGCGTCAACTCGAAGGTCAGTATCTCGCCGGAATCAAATAGGGCGTCGCTGCCGGCGATGTCCCAGGCCGGGTCGAGGACTGGAGGCACCGGTGCATCGACCGCCGTGACGTCGGTCGTTTCGACCCGTGCATCTACGGTGGTGGTCGGGGTGCCTGTCCGGGGGGTCGTGCTCTGGGTTGTGTCGCTCGACCCCGAACATGCTGTCGCGGCCAGGGCAATGACCAGTATTGCGGTGAGGGCCTTCGTCAGCTGCACCGACGTATTATGCCCAACTTGTGCAGGTGCGGTCGGAACCAGCCCACCCTGGTGTCGACACCCGTCGCCTCGGAGGTCAGTACCCGGAGATCCCGTAGGTTGCCCGAATCGTCTCACCCCAGAGGTCGCCACCGCCGAGATCGGCAGGCGCATCGACAGCGACTCCCCTTCGCTTCAGGTCATCCTGGAACATCTCGACGATCGTCGACGGCGTCAGGTCGTCGACCCCACTCGTGAAGGCGTGGGCTTCGGACTCATCGGCGAAGCAGTAGGCCTTCCACAACACCGAGATGCGGATCGCTCCCCGCGCGTAGCGCGCCAGCTCGTCGGTGCCGCGTCGTATCGACCATTCGTCGCCATCGAGTTCGAGGGTCGCGTCGTAGGGCACCGTGTTGTCCGCCACGAAATCGTCGCGGGACCCGACCTGGCAGACGCGGTGGTAGGTGTACTCGTTGTCGGCCATCACCCCCTGGTTCGATGACATCGCCGAGATCTCGAGACTCGGCTCGTCAAGACCGGCGGGCCAGTACTCGAACTCGCCACCGGGGCCCGCGTAGATCCATGTGAGAGCAGACGCCATGGGGATCGCCCACCGATGGAACAAACCCGAGTAGCCCATCGGCGCCAGCAGCCAGCTGGGAACCTCTCGCTTGTGAGCCCCACGGAAGAACGGCAGGTCGAGGTGGGGCGGAGCAGCAGGGCTGGGCGCGTTCAGATTGGTCATCATCGCCAGGGGAGTGACGACCTTGGCGCCGAACAGCTCCTTTGCCGCCTCGATGTAGAGGGGGTTGTGGAACACTTCCTCGGCGCCGGGGAAGGTGGCCTTTCCGCCCAACGCCCAGAAGTTCCGGAACCACGGCGCGGCGGGAACGGTTGGCGGGTCCTTGTGGACCGCAGCCAACGTCTTGTACGGCGCACCACGATCGACCAGATCGACGATCCTTTCGGGGTGTTCGAACACACGCTCGAGCAACGTTGGGGCGACGAGTGCCGTGAGCGGACGGGCAACAGGTGAAGTCGACATCGGCGCCTCTGTCCCTTGGGGATGTTGAAACCAAACCTACTCGGCGTGGAACGTGGGCAAACCCGCAGGCAGGTCAGGTTTCGGGGTTGACGAGTTGTGGTTCGAGCCAATCGGCGAGCTCACCCATGAAGCCGATCCAATCGATATCTCCGGACCGACCGTTGTGTGCGATGACCAGATCTGCACCGGGATCTACATAGATGAACTGGCCATGGTCCCCGTTGGCGTAGTACGAGTCCCGATCCTCGTCGATCCACCAGAGGTACTGGTAGTGCGAGGCAGGGTCCGTTGTGGTGTCGACGCTGGTCGCCTCGGCGATGTACGCCGACGAAACAACCTGGTGTTCGCCGTTGTAGCCCTCGTTCAGGTAGATCCAGCCGAGTTTGGCAAGGTCGATTGCGCGGCCATTGACGCCGACAAATGTCTTCTCGAAGCCGTGGCGATCACTGTCGAGACTCCACGATCCGTCGGCCTCTGCGCCCATCGGTTGCCACAGCCGCTGTTGCATGTAGTCGCTGACCGACATGCCCGTTGCCCTCTCGAGCACCAAGCCCAGAAGGATGACGTTCCAGTCGTTGTAGTGGAATCGTGTGCCGGGAGGTTGCTCGATCGTCGGCTCGGACAGGACCGCCGATCGCAGATCGGTGCCGTGGTAGGTGTTTGCGGGGTCGGCCCACGGCGATGCCCCGTCCTCGAACGACAGGCCCGATGACATCGTGAGCAGGTGGCGCAGCGTGATCTCGGTGAACCGTTCGTCGCGGTCGGTCAGCTCGGGGACATACGTTGTCACCGGATCTTCGAGGCTGGTGATGTGTCCGTCGTCGAGTGCTATCCCGAGCAGGGTCGCAGTGAATGACTTGGCCACCGAGAACGACGTCTGTGTCGAATTGTGGCTCGATCCGTTGAAGTAGCCCTCGTACAGCAGGCGGTCGCCGTGAAGAACGATGAACGCTGTCGTGTCGCCGTCCTCGAGGAACTGGTCGAGCGAACGGCCCGACCCATCGGCTTCGTATGCGGCGACGGGCGAATCGGCCACCGGTTCGAAGATGACCGGATCTTCCGAGGCCTCGATCGTTCGTGAGGGGAAACGATCCTGGTCGCCGAATGCCGAACCACCCCACACCAGAGAGCGGGCGAACTGTGAGGTGTCCGTGGCGGTCAGGGCCCACAGGTATGTTCCGATCGTGGTGAGGCCGACGACGAGTACAGATGTGCCGAGGATCGTGACAACCCGGCGCAGCCCAGATCGCTTTCGTCGACGGCGCGCCCACCACAATGCCCCGATGGCGAGACCGCATACTGCTACGCCGAGACCCAGGATCAACACGGCCACAATCTAGACCGCGTCAGCGGTTGGCCGGGACTGGCCGAGACGTTCGTGGGCCGATTCTGAGTCGCCGGCGTTTGTCAGGTGGGGATCGGTGGTCATCGACGGGAGTGAGGTCTCGACCGGCAACTCGATGGCCCACCCCGATAGGCCGTGTGCCGTCGGGTCGATCGGGGCCTAGGGTCCTCCGGGTGACATCTGCCGTATCGGCCAACGAAGGCGACCCGAGGGTCGATCCTCGGCTTCCGTACCTGGTGTTGCTGGTCGTCGTCTTCGTCTGGGGAGCGGGCCCGGTCGTCGCCAAGCTGATAACGGCTCCGCCCGTGGTCGGTGCCTCCATCCGTTTCGGTATCAGCATTCCGGTCCTTTTTGCGATCGTCCACCTCCGGGGGCGGCGCGTGTCCCTCCAGACGATCCGCACCGCGGCGCCCGCCGGCCTGGCGTTCGGGATCAACCTCCTCTTCGTGTTCGAGACGGTGCAGGAAGCAACCGTTGCCGTCCTGGCTGTTGCTGTCACGCTCCAGCCGGCGGTCATCCTTCTCATCGCTGGGCCCCTTTTCGGCGAGCGGGCAACCCCGGCTCACGTGGTCGGCACGGTCGTAGGAATCGTCGGCGCGGCCACGGTCATCCTCGGTGCCGGAGGTGAGCTGAGAAGTTCAGCGCTTGGCGTCGTGTTCGCTCTTTCGGCGATGGCGACATTCACCGTGTACTTCGTGCTCACCCGGGTGGCGCGATCTCGAACCGACGTCGATCCCGTCGAGTGGATGGCGGCGATAAACATGTGGTCGTTCATCGCGATCATCCCGCCGGCCCTCTTTCTCGCCGAGCCCGCAGACTTCGGTCTCGTCGATGGTCGTGATTGGTTCTGGCTTCTGGTGCTGGCCTACATCACCGGCGTCGTCGGGCACATCTTGATGAGCTGGACCCACGGATACGTCGAGGCATCGCGATCGTCGCTGGCGCTGCTCGCGATGAACATCGTGGCGGTAGGGCTCGCCTGGCCGGTCCACGGCGAATCGGTCACGTGGATCCAGGCCTTGGGCGGTCTTGTCGTGCTCGGCGCTGTGACGGCAGTGTTGCGCATCCCGCCGGACCGGTCCCAGCCGGATCCCTAGAGCACGAACCAGAGCGAGCTGGTTGTTGTGCCGTTCGGGAGGCGTACCTGTCGTGGCTCGAGCGGAACCCCACCCGCGTTGACGATCACCGACTGCATCGCCGTGTTGTCTTCGATGGTTCCGAGATGGAGCGTTTCGACCCCGGCCCGATGAGTGACCTGGGCCATTGCGCCGAGCGCTTCGGTTGCGTAACCCCGGCCACGGTGATCGGGGGTTGTCCAGAATCCGAGGTGCCACCCGGCGAGCTCCTGGGGCGCGAAACTGAGGTCGAAGAAGACCACAACATCGTCGGTTCCGTGGTCACAGGCAACGAACACCGCTGTGCGGCTGCGGTTCTGCCGAAGCTGGCGCACCATCCGGGCCCGGTGTTTGGGGAACCAGCCGTGGGCCCGCATGACGTCGGGATCGATCGACGCGGCCAGGGCATCGGCGTCGCCAGCCGTGGCCCGGCGGATGGCAAGCCTCGGTGTGCGCCAATCCACGTCGGCAGGCAGCGGATCTCTTGGCATCGCCGCCGTCTTGCGGGTGATCCAGTAGAGGATCCAGATGCAGGACAGGGCGACAGCGCCAAGCAGAACGATCAGGAGGGCTCGGACTACCAAGAGCCGCCGCCTCCGCCGCCAGACCCGCCACCGACAGAACCTCCGCCGCTTCCACTGCTCGATGGGGCCTTGGCCGCGGCTGCGGCGGCGCTCCCTAGATTCAGGGCCGTCGCTGCGAAATAGAGGCCGGTCGAATCCAGGCCGCTTATGCGTCCTGACCTCTCGGCCTGCTCGACGGCATCTGACCAGGCGCCCACCTCGCCGAGTGCCACGGCCCATGCCGTGTACTCGCGCAGAAGGCCGCGCTGGGCGGCTTCCTCGACGTGTTGGGCATCGGAGCCCTCGATGAACCGCCGGAACGATTCGGTTCGAATCCACAGCCCGCTGCCCTCTGGGGTGCGAATCCTCAGCTCCCAGCTGCGGATCAGCAGTGACCATCCAGCTCCGACCGCCGTGGCTCCGATACCAACACCGGCGAGCCACACAAGTCCCCAACGGTTCGCCATCGCAGCCGACACAGCCACGACGATCGCGCCGAGAACCAGGGCGATCACGCCGGACACCCTGACCACCGTCTTGCGGCGATCGCCAGAGGGGTCCCAGAGCGCCGAGTCGTCGTACCACTTACCCAGCCTGATTCCCAGTGCAGACCACCCGCTCGCGAACTGCTGGTCGTATTTGCCGAGTGCCACACGTTTGCGTCCACCGAACAATCTGTCGAGGGCTTCGCTCTCGTTCGAGTCGACAGCCAGCCGGTGAAGGGTCACGTCCCTACCCGTTCCCGTGATCTCTATCTCGCCGTCGATAGCCCGCTCGAGAAGCCAGGCGACACAGTGGTCCATCGTCGCCTTCTCGGTGTAGAGGACACCTCCCTGCCATGCGGTCAGCCCACCGGGCGGGACGAACTCGGTGCTGGCCAACAGATCCAGCTCCTCGTGGTCGACCAGTCGTGCCCGATACTGCTCGCCGAGTTGTGGACCAAACGCCGCGTCGGCACTGCCTCCGATCCACACCCACTCGCGACCCCTGCTCCTGACCCATCTCGAGGCCACCGCAGCGGCAAAAAGAGCGAATACGACGGCCGTCAAGGCTGGGCGCAGGAGCCCCGAACCCGGATCGTCGGCCTCGCCTGTTGGTGCTACTGGCGCTGCCGGCAGAACCGCGAGGGTGGCTCCGGGCACCGCCGAGACCGTCACACCCTCGAACGCACCCAACCTGTCCACGTTCACCATCAGATGACCGGGACCGATCGACTCAACCGTGCAGCCGTCCCAAGCTCCGGCCTCGCCCTTCGAGCACAACGGGCTTGTCAACTCGCGGTCGCTGAGCAGGTGAACCTCGACATCGGCGATGCTCACCGGCCATGCCGCGCCGATGGCGTTCCACGAGATGCGCCCGTCGAATGAGTCGAACAAGAGTGGATAGGTGATGTTGTAGCGGTGCCTGTCTCGAATCGTGGAATGCGGGTCACCGATGCGAATGCGGGTCTCGGCGTAGCTGGGTTCGAGTACGAACCGATCCGGTGCGGTTGTCGACTCGACGGTCACCGCTGCGGTCGGGGCCAGTCCTGGTACATCGCGGAAGATGCCGTGTCGGCTCGACGGGCCGAAGTCGTAGTCGATGACCTCGGTAATCTGGCCCCCTCCGGGTTCGACCATGGCCATCGCCCAGTAGCCGACGATGCGCTCGCCATCGCCGACGGCAGCACCGATCAACGAAATGATCCCGACCAAAACAGCGCTCAGCACCAACAAGATGGCGTCGAGCTTTCGTCGGCTTCTGTATGCCATGTCGCCTCCATGCGATCGGACAGGTCCAAACGCAACCGCGTCCCATCCGAGATCGTACTGTCGGCAGAGATATTGACCCGCACGGTGGTCACGGATGGCATCGGTGTCCGCAACAACTTTGTCGAGGGTGGGCGCTGCAACCCCTCAGATGCCGAGGAGTGTGCCCACGGGCCGGATCAGGCCGAGGTGAGTACCACGCTGTGGCTCTGGCCATAGCCGTTGGGTTCGATGCGGTCGGCTTCGGGTTCGTCCTGGAACTCGCCGCCGTCGACGAGGTAGCGGAAGCGCAGCTCGGAACCGGTGGGCACCTTGACCGCTGCAGAGCGAAGACCGTTCGAGCGCTTCTTCAGAGGTGTCACCAGGGGATCCCACTCGTTGAAGTCACCAACGACCGAGACGGGACGGGTCTCGTCGAGACTGAAGGTCACCGTGACCTGGTCGGCCTTGGTATTCGACTTGCGCTTGATCATCTTGGGAAAGCTCCCCATCGTCAGGGTCGAGCAGCGGAGAGTGGCCAGTTGGCTACTTTTCGCGGCCGAACGAAGGGTTGATGGTAGGTGTTTTCGTTCAGAATGCAACCCCCGATTCGGCGAGGACAACATCTGAGCCCGAGCCACTCGCCTAGAGTCGGCAGGCCGGTGGTAGGTCTTGCATTCAACTCGATCGGACGTTTCGCTCAGGGAGGCATTCTTCGTGACCGCATGATCCCCCGCCTGCTCGAGGCCGATCCCGAAGCGCTCCTCGGCGACGATGGTCTCGACCCCGAAGCGATCAGGGACGTCGCCATGCAAGACGAGAAACCCGGCGGACACGGCGACCGTGCCGGTGCGGTCGCCGCGCTTGAATTGGCTGCCTGGGATCTGAATGCCAAGCTCGCAGACGAACCGACCTACGCAACGATCGCCCGCCGTCATGGCACCGCGGCGAACGATTCGGTATCGGTGTACGCGGCGGGTGGGTACTACTACCCGTGCGACGCTGACGGAGACGGCTCCGCCCGGCAGTTGCGGGAGGAGCTGAAACGTCACCGCGACATGGGGTTCGATCAGTTCAAGATCAAGGTCGGCGGAGCCTCGGTAGCGGACGACCTGCGCAGGATCGAGCAAACGATCGACGTTGTCGGAACCGGCTCGCAGGTTGCGGTCGACGCGCACGGCCGCTTCGGCTTCGTCGAAGCCGTCAGCTTATTGGGCGCTATCGAACCCTATGGATTGCGCTGGTTCGAGGAGCCCGGCGATCCGCTCGACTATGCGCTCAACGCCGAGGTGACGGCCCGCTACCCAGGGTCGGTCGCTACCGGTGAGAACCTGTTCAGTGTTGTGGATGTCGCAAACCTGGCGCGCTACGGCGGAATGCGCCCAGGGCTCGACATCTTCCAGATGGATCCCGGGCTCAGCTATGGGTTGACCGAGTACGTCGAGCAGATCGCCTTGCTGGAAAACGCGGGGTTCGATCGCAGCCAATGCCACCCACACGGTGGTCACGTGATCAATCTGCACCTGGTCGCTGGTCTCGGACTCGGGGGATGTGAGGCCTACCCCGGCGTGTTCCAGCCGGTCGGTGGATTCCCACCGGTGTGTTCGGTCGAGAACGGTCGCATCAGCCCTCCGCCTGCACCGGGCTTCGGGCTCGAGTTGAACCCGGGTCTTTCGGGGTACCTCGAAGGGTTGTGCGCGTGAACACCGAGGCGGGGAGTGTGGGTCTGTGAAGACAGCCGTGGTCGGTTGCGGAGCGATGGGATCGATCTACGCGGCGTTGCTCGCGTCGTCGGGAAATGTGGTGTGTGCTGTCGATCACAACACCCGCCACGTTGCGGCCATCAACGAACACGGGCTGCGCGTGTCTGGGGCGAGCGGCGATCGCGTGGTCGACATGGTGGCCTACACCGAACCTCCAGAGATGCTGGTGGACCTGGTCGTCATCGCTGTGAAGGCCGCCCACGTCGCCGACGCTGCTGTGGCCGCTCTGCGGCTCAGCGGTCCCGACACCCTGGTCCTGACCATCCAGAACGGGCTGGGGAGCGCAGAGATCGTCGCCGACATGGTCGGACCGGAGCGTCTGCTGGTCGGGGTCGCCCAGGGGTTCGGGGCTTCTTTGCCGGCCGACGGACACGCACACCACAACGACATGAAGGCCATTCGTATGGGTGCCTACTCGGGTACGGCGATCGAGCCGGCCCAACACATCGCGTCGATCTGGTCATCGGCAGGGTTTGATGCGGTGGCCGTCGCCGATATCGCCTCAATGCAGTGGGGCAAACTCATCTGCAACGTTGCCTTCAGCGCTCAGTGTGCACTGACAGGGATGACACTCGGTGAGGTGGTCGACCATCCCGAGATGGGATCCACAAGTCGGGCTGCGGCACTCGAAGCCTGGGAGGTAGCGCAGGCGCTGAACGTCGCGCTCGACTTCGACGATCCGGTCCAGCAGGTCAGGGATTTCGCAGACCGTATGCCTCTGGCCAAACCCTCAGTGCTGCTCGATATCGAGGCGGGACGCACCAGCGAGGTCGGTGTGATCAATGGGGCCGTCCCTCGCGAAGCGAAGAAGGTGGGAATGACCGCACCGGTCAACGCTACGTTGACCGGACTCGTCCAGGCTCTCGAGCGGGCATCCCGAGCACCCGAAGTCAGGCTCCGGTGATCGGCTGGCCGTTCGCCTTGATTCCGTCGCGGTCGACCGGCAGGTCGACATCGGGAATCCCGTCCTGAATCGTGGCGCAGAACTCGAGCATGATTCCGTCGGGGTCGAGGAAGTAGAACGACCGGACCCACGTGCGTTCCGTGATGTCGCGGTCGGTTCTGGCGTGTGCTCCCGTGACCACGTCGGCGTGGTTGATGACGGGGCTGCAGTCGACACCTTTTGCAACGAGGCTTTCGCGGTAGGAATCGATCTTGTCCGGCGACACGGCGAACGCCACATGGTTCATCGAGCCATGGCCCGACGTGATGTTCGTGCCCCTGCCGATCAGCCCAGCGACAGAGGAGACCCCTGGTTGCGTTTCTGGGGCGTCGTTGAACCAGAAGAACGCCAGATCGTTGCCACCACCCATGTCGAAGAAGAAGTGCTGCCCATAACCACCGTCGAGGTCGAAACCCTTCTTGAGCTTCATTCCGAGCACGTTTGTGTAGAAGTCGACGGTCTGCTGCATATCGCTGCAGACCAGAGCCAGGTGGTGAACGCCCCCGAGTTGAATGGTCTCTTCCGGCATCACATATCTCCCGTGGTCCAGTACCGGGACCATACTCCCGGTGCCAGGCTGTGCTGTATTCGAGACGTGGACGTATCGTCAGTGTCGCGAGGTGTAGGGAGCGAGCGTGGGAAACAGTACTGAACGCGAGTTCGTCTCGATGGTCTCGGCCACGTCGGTGCGCAACGGTGCCGGGTTCATGCCGTGCCAAGGGCTCTATCACACACCGGCGGGCACGAACCCGAAGGTCGCCTTCATCGCGACCCACTACAACGTCGATTTCAGCGAACACTACCTGGCGCCCTACCTGGCCGAGCGGGGGTATGGCTATCTGGGATGGAACACCCGGTTTCGAGGCAACGAAGCTTTTCTCGTACTCGAGCACGCACTCGTCGACATCGCCGCGGGGGTCAGGTGGTTGTACGAGAGTGCCGGTGTCGAACAGGTCGTCATCGTCGGCAACTCCGGCGGGGGATCGCTGATGGGTGCCTACCAGTCACAGGCCACCGAACCGAATATCGCGGCCACCCGCGGGCTGCGCCTGCCCGAAGCCGTGTTCGACCTGCCGTCGTGTGACTACTACGTGTCGCTCAACGCCCATGCCGGCCGCCCCGATGTTCTGACCGCCTGGTTCGATCCGGCGATCACCGATGAAACGGATCCGGCATCGACCGACTGGTCGCTCAGCATGTTCAACCCAGAGAACGGTCCGCCCTACTCGCCCGAATTCGTCGACCGCTACCGGACCGCCCAGTTCGCGCGCAACGAACGACTGACCGACTGGTGCATCGGTGAACTAGCACGCCTCGACGCTGCAGGAATGTCGGACCGTGCATTCAACATGTATCGGACCTGGGCCGATCTGAGGCTTCTCGACGGCACCCTCGACCCATCCGATCGTCCCGTCGGCGTCTGCTACGCAGGTGATCCGAGGCGGGCAAACTATTCTCCGCGGGGCATCGGCCTGACGAGCACTTGTCGCAGCTGGCTTTCGATGTGGAGTTTGCGCGAGTCACATTGTCGGGGCGAGCCGCACCTGAGACGCATCGACGTGCCTTCGCTCGTCGTCCAATCGACCTCGGACACCGGTGTGTTCCCCAGCGACGCCCATGCCATCCACGATGCTCTGGGTTCACACGACAAGTCACTCGAGTTCATGGCCGGCGACCACTACCTGACCGAGCCCGACGGAGCCAGAGACGAGGTGGCCGACCGAATCAGCGGCTGGTTGGACGGCTACGGCATCTGAGGTCGGTAGCGTCGCCGGTTCAACATCAGCCGGGTGCGGCATCGAGCATCTGGCGAACGACGACATCGGGCCTCTGGTCGAGTTGAGGCCAGCTGTAGCGATACGTCGTCCAGCCCATCTCGTTCAGGGCGTTCTGGGTCGCCCGGTCCTTGCTGAAGGCGGTCGGGTCCGAATGGAATCGGTAGCCGTCGAGCTCGATGGCCGTCCTCGATTGGGGGTAGGCCCAGTCGAGGCGATGGTGATTGCCGTCGCCATCGACGATCCAGAACTGGGCGACGGGAAGTGGAAGCCCCGCTCGGGCGAGGATTTCGGCGAACCGGTTCTCCAACTGACTCTCGGTCTTGCCCAACCAGTCGACTCGCATCTCCACCTGCCGGCGGAATTCACCGAATCCAGCGACACCCCGGCCCCCCTTGTCGCAGCGGCGTCTCAGAGCGTCGACAGAGAGCAGCTGCTTGCGGCCGGCCTCATCCATCAACTGGCCGCTACGTTCGGGAGCCTCGGATGCCATGTCGACCAGTGTCTGCACGATGCCGGTCACCGGGATCCGCCGGAGCCTGATGTCAGGTTCGGGGGGCCTCGTCGAGTGGCGTATCTCCCAGGATCGCTCTGGGCGTCGCGCCCGTGGCATCGTGACGTACAGGCGGTGTTGTCGGCTGGCCAATCCGTGTAGATGAGCCGCCGTCCAGTGAGACGCGACGGCGCGAGGATGGGTCGACAAGACCGCTGCCAGTGCCGATCGTTCCCACGAGTGGGGAACACCTGCCACCGCGTAGACCGCCGGCGCTACTTCGGCCAGTGATCGGTTGTCGAGCCGGCGGGTGATCCAGCCGGGGCTTGCCCCGAGTTCTCGAAGTTGGGCCCGGCTGATGAGTCCGTGTTGTTGGGTCGCGAGTCGGGCGAGCGCGACATCCCTTTTGATGTCATACAGCAGGTTCTACACGTGGGGTGGGACGTTATGCCGGAAGGTGGTTTCCCAGATGAACGGAATCCGTATCGATGGGAAACCACCTCGCTTCGAAGTGTCCCGGCCTCCCTCGGAGGGTTCAGGGACGGAAATCGAGACCGTCGAAACCACCGGACGAACGCCAACCGGCGATGTAGTCGAAATAGGCTGCTGGGCCGGCCGGGTAGCCGGCTGCGTTTCGCAGATCGGAGGCTGTGGGCTCCTGGCCCTCGTTGTTGTAGTAACCCGGCGTGCAGTCGGCGCTGCCGAGCAACGACCCCGAGCTGGTGTCGAGCAGCTCCATCCACGCCTCTTGGGCTTGTTCTGAGACCTCGACCTCTGACGCGCCGGTTTCGAGGACATTTGACGCTATGGCTGCGATGTTCTTGCCTACCTCATTCAGGTTGTGGGTTATGTTCGAGACCAGGCGGGCACCTTGGCTGAGCCCCTCGATGAACATGTTCGGGAAGCCGTGAACATGAATACCGTGAAGGCTGTGCATGCCCTCGGCCCAGGCCTCGGACAAGGCCAAACCGTCGCGACCCACGGTCTCGTAGTCGGCCGAGTGAGCGAGGTGCACCTCGAACCCCGAGGCGAAGACGATGCAGTCGAGCTCGTAGTGTTCGCCGTTCGCCCAAACCCCGGTTTCGTCGATGCGTTCGACGCCCTGACCATCGGTGTCGATGAGGTGATTCGTCGCAATGTTGAACGACTGCAGGTACTCGTCGTGGAAACACGGACGTTTGCAGAGCTGGCGGTACCAGGGTTTCAGGGCCTCGGCCGTGGCAGGATCCTGCACGATCTCGTCGACCCGAGCCCTGATCTCTTCCATCTTCTCGTCGTCGCAGTCCTCGTAGGCCTTGGCCATGAGTTCTCGCGTGAGCTCGCCGTCACCCTTGGCCAACTCGAGGATGGCTCTGTCGCGGATGCGCTGGGCGATGTCGGTCCAGCCGTCCTTGACGAGATCTTCGTCGGCGAATCCACCCATCTGGAGGGTGGCGAAGTTGGTCAGCCACTTCTGTTGCCAGGCGGGCCCCAAGGCGGCGAACTCGTCAGGATCGATCGCATGGTTGTTGCGCACGTCGATCGATGATGGGGTGCGCTGGAACACGAACAGCTCCTTGGCGTCTCTGGCGAGAGGCGGGATGCACTGCACGGCGGTGGCTCCGGTCCCGATGATTCCGACCCGTTTGTCGGCCAGGTTCTCCATCGGTGCCCCAGCCCGATCACCTCCGGTGTACTCGTAGTCCCAGCGGGCGGTGTGGAACGTGTGGCCACCGAAGCGTTCGATGCCGGGAATGCCTGGCAACTTCGGCCGTGTCATGGGTCCGGTACCCATGGCCACGAACCTGGCCCGGAAACGGTCGCCACGGTTGGTCTCGATGACCCAGCGCGACGACTCGGTTTCCCATTCGAGGCTGGTCACCTCGGTCGAGAAGAGAGCGTTTTCGTAGAGGTTGAAGGCCTTGGCGATGCGTTGTGCGTGTTCGAAGATCTCGTTCCCGTACACGTACTTCATCGATGGCATGTGGCCGGTCTCCTCCAGGAGCGGCAGATAGACCATCGCGGCCGTGTCACACATGGCGCCGGGATAACGGTTCCAATACCAGACGCCGCCCACATCACCTGCGCTGTCGACGATGCGAACGTCGGTGATTCCCACCTCCTGGAGGTGGGCGCCGGTGCACAAGCCGGAGAACCCACCACCGATGAGTGCGACGGTGACCTCGTCGGTGACCGGTTCGCGTTCGATGTGGTCGACCCAGGGATCTTCGGCCAGGTGAGCGAACCTGCCGCTCGGTTTGAGGTATTGGTCGGCGCCGTTGGGTCGAAGCCGCTTGTCCCGCTCGATTCGGTACCTCTCTCGCAGGGCTTCGTGATCGATCGCGTCGGGCGTGTTCATGAGTCACTACATATCACTTGACCTGCCTTCATGGGGAATCGAGGGCACAACAATCGAGGGCTTCGGGGCCGCGACTACGGTGGCCGACGTGAGTGATGACCCGCTGTCCCCGCCAATCGAGTCACCGATCGAGCTGGACACCTATGTGTTGTCCACGGCGATCTACGCGGAACGAGCTGATGGCCACATCTTGTTGTTGCAGCGTGCCGAGGGAACGGCGATGGCGGGCACCTTTTTCCTGCCCGGCGGCATCGTCGATCCCGGCGAGACCCCGTGGGATGCCGCCGAGCGAGAGCTGCGCGAGGAGTCGGGTCTCGGCTTCGTCGGCCAACCGCAGATGGTGGGCTGTTACCCGATCTTCGTCTATGGGAGCGACTTTCTTCAGCTCACATTCCGGGGGTCCGTCAGCGGTGAGCTCGCGACCAGCCACGAACACACAAACCATCGGTGGATGGACCCCCGCGAGTGGGCGGCCGGCTTCGATCCTGCCGGCATCGAGAGTCTGTCCGCTGGGAGTCCGAATATCGCATCGATGCTGCGGGGAATCGCCGATGATGCGGCCCGCTATCTCGCGATCGTTGGTTGACCGACCGAAACGGCCGCCCCAACTCGATGACTCGATCGTCGATCCATCTCCGGCTCAACGGGGTGTGGAACGGCCCAAGGACTCTGGTGGATTTTGCCTGTGGTGGGCAACGTGGACTTGGAGACAGTCCACGGCCGAGTGTGGTGGGCGAAGGATCTTCGGCTCGGCCCGAGAAAGGAGGTCGGGAGATGAAGATCAAATTCCTCGTAGCAACGATTGCAGTTGCACTTGTTGCCCTGATCGTCGGCAGCAGTGATGCCGCCGGAGCAAGGCCCGTCGAACGGCTGCCGGTCTGCCACTACGACGCCGACGCCGACACATACGAGCTGCTGAGACTGCCCGCCCCCGCCATCACCGCTCATGCGCGGCACGGCGATTCCTTCCCGGGGGAAGAGGTTCCCGGAACGGATGGGGCGTTCGTCTTCGATGACGATTGTGTCCTGGTTGCGGTCGAAGTCATCTTCGCCATCGCCTACGGCGAGGTCGACGGTGTACCCGGCTACGACCCGGCGACCGATGTCCTGATCGCCAAACTCGTCGACAATGGAGACGGCGTACCTGGAGCCGGGGACATGGTCATCACCGACCGCTACCCCCGTGACCCGGTTCCGTCGACATACGTCGAGTTCGTGACCAAGCAGCACATCGTCAGCGCGGCGTACGTGTACGACACCTCGATCCAGGTCGTGTACGCGAGCAATCTGGGACAGTCGCAGTGGTTCATCGCTGAGCCCTACCTCGAGGACGGGTGGACCGAGAGCGGGCCCGCAGGCTACATCCAGCTGACCGATCACGATCGTTGGCAATACGATCGGGTCCTTGTCTGGGGTACCTCGCCCAGCGGCACGACAACTCCAGGTAGATACGACGATCCGAGCTCTGGAGACGATGTCTTCGTCGAGGTCGAGATCTACCTGACGCAGTAGTGGCCGAAGGTACCGCTTGGTGCCGGTCGAATGTCCCCAAGACGCGGGTGGGCCAGCCCGATCGATCGGCGAGCACCTCGACCGTCACCGTGGCGATGGCTGGTCAGTCGGCACCGAATGCGGTTCCACTCTCGGGGTCTCTGAAGGTGTGGGTCTCTGAAGCTGGAAGAGGTTTCGGCGCTGTCGACCGAACTCCCGGCAGTGGTCACGCTGACCGTGTTGCCGTCGACTCCCTCGATGGCTTCGGGCCTTGCTCCCACAAGGTCCCTGGTCCGAGCGATAGGACCGGCGATCTGATTGTGACGGTCGGGTGTTTCAACATCCGCGACACGTTGGTGTCAGAATGGCGTCGATCGAGGGCGGAGCATCGATGATGCACATTCGCGTGCTCGGTGGGATGGAGGTAGCGGTTACTCCGGGCGCCCCGGTTCGCGTTTCGGGGCGCCGCAACGAGCAGTTGTTCTCGCTGCTGACTCTTCACGCCGGAGCGACGGTCGCCGATTCCGAGATCTGGGACGCGCTTTGGCCTGACGAGCTTCCCGTCGACCCTGGAGCCGCCACGCGCACCTACATCTCGCGACTGCGCTCAGTGCTACCCAACGGCCTGGTGGTCCGCAGGCCCACCGGGTACCGCCTCGATGCCGACCCGTCAGCCGTCGACGTCTGGCGCTTCGAGTCGCTTGCGACGAGCGGTGTTGCGAGAGCGCGAACCAATGACCGCGAAGGTGCCGCGGCCGCTCTCAGAGAGGCGCTCGAGCTGTGGTCGGGTGAGCCTTGGCCACTTCTGAGTCACCTGCCACGAGCCGAGAGCGAGCGACTGCGGCTAGAGGAGTTACACCTCCAGGCCGAGGAACACATGGTGGCTGCACTCCTGGAGGATGGACGCACGGCCGAGGCATGCCGTCGCGTGGTCGCGCTCGTCGAGGCCGAACCGCTGAGAGAGCTTCGCTGGGAGCTTCTGATGCGAGCTCGTCACCTCGAGCGGAACCGCCCCGCGGCGGTGCGGGCGTTCCACGACGCGAGGCGTCGGATGGTCGGAGAGCTCGGCATTGAACCGAGTGACCGGCTGCGCCACCTCGAAGGGACGATCCTCAGGGGAGAACAGCTACCCGCTCTTTTCCCCGACGAGCGGTCCACCTCGATTCAGGATCGGCGAGACACATCATCTGTGTCCGGCGACCTCTTTGGTCGTGACGACTTCGTCGAACTGCTCGACCTCGAGATCAGGGACGCGTTCGAAGGAGGGCCGGGTGTGGTCTTGGTGTCCGGAGAGGCCGGCATCGGGAAGACATCGGTGCTGAGGCGGCTCCGCGAACAACTCGAGAGTGACGCGATGGTGATCGCTGGTCGATGCCACCGGGCGGAAGCGAAGAGCCCGATGCGGTTTGTCGACGAGCTCATCGAGGTCTTGAACGGCGATGTTGTCCATGTCGACGGCACCGACCGCGGCGCCCAAGCAGCACTATTCGATCGAGTCTCGGACCTGGTTCTCAACCGCAGCGATGAGGTCCCGGTTGTCCTGCTCATCGATGACGTTCATTGGGCCGACGCCGGAACGCTTGCAGTCCTCGCACATATTGTCGATCGTCGGCGCCGGGCAAGGGTCGCCGTGGTGCTCGCCCTGCGTGACGCCGAGGTCGAGCACCCGGCGGCCCTCGACCTCGTGGTCGATGCTGCCGAGCACGTCGGCGGCTTCAGCAGACACCAGCTCGGCGGTCTGGACGCCGCGGCCGTAGCCCAACTGATGGAGCGTGAGCGTGGTCCCGTCGACGTCGAGCTGGTCGACCGCGTGATGCAGCTCACCGGTGGAAACCCGTTCCTGGTGCTCGAATTGGCCGGATCGATTGACCCCAGTGCGCGGTTCTCGCTTCCTGACGGCATCCATCGCCTGGTGCACCGCCGAACCGAAGGACTCGAGCAGACATCTTCGTACCTGCTACTGGCCATTGGGTTGAACGCCCACCCGGCTCCTCTGGTGTTGTTGCAGAGTGGGTCGCCTGCCGGGGAGGCCGCAACCGTCAAGGGGCTCGAGGAGCTGATCGACCGGGGGTTGGTGATCGAGCTCACCGGTGGCATGGGGCCGGAGTACGACTACGTTCACGCGATCTACCGCGAAGCTGTCGTGGCGGATGCGATCGCCGGTCGGCGGCTGAGTGTGCATCATCAACTGGCCATCGCTTGTGACGACCTGGAGCGGCGTCAAGGCAAGGAGTGGACACCTTGGGCGGCACTCCACTGGTACCGGTCGGGGCGACTCGGCGATGCGGCTCGATGCCACGATTCGAACGTTGCGGCGGGTGAGGCCGCCTACGTCGAGGCCTCGTATCACGAGGCGCTCATCAACTTCGAGAGGGCGCTCGAGTCGCGCCAGTGGGCGAGTCGCTCGTCGCGTGATGGAGGCAGGCTCTTGCTCAGGATCGCGGAGTCGGCACACCGATGCGGCGATGTGGGCCGGCGCAGAACTGCTGCGGCCCTAGCTCTCGACCAAGCGGTCGAGCAGGGCGATATGGATGTGGTCGCTGGTGCGGCGATGACACACGCCGGACCTCGCTCGGGGTTCGGCGCGGTCGACATCGACGCGATGTCTATGCTCGAGCGCGCCGCCCGAGCACTTCACGGTTGCGAACGTCCCGGTCTCGACGCCCAGGTCACGTCGAGGTTGGCCCAGGAGATCCATCACGGGGGTGACCACCCCGCGGGTCGCAAGCTCGCCAGGGTCGCGGTCGAAAGGGCCCGCGAACACTCAGAGCCAGCTCTGCACGCTCAGGCGTTGTTGGGCCTGGCGTGGACGATCAATCATCCCGACCACTTCGACGAACGTGTTGCCGTCATCGACGAGATGATCGACGCGGCCGTCTTGTCCGAGAGTGCCGAACTCGAACTCATGGCGCGCGAGTGGAGGTGTGCGGCCCTACTGGAGGAAGGCCGTGCTGGTGAGCTCGATGTCGAGTTCGCGGTCCTGGAAGAGCTTCTCGAGCTGGCGCCCGTGCCTGCGCTGCGTGTACAGGTCGAGACTCTGAGGGCTGCACGAATGGTGTTGACCGGTGACCTCGCCGCTACATCGGCGTTGATCGAGGAGGTCCACAGGCTCAGCATTCGCCACGAGCCGAGCATGGCCGAGAGCGTCTTCGGCGCCCAGATGTTCCAGCTGCTCCGTGCACAGGACCAGGCGGCAAACGCAGTGCCGGTCATCCGCGACATGGTCGACGCCTTCCCAGAGGTACTCGCGTGGAGGTGTGCTCTGGCTTGTGCGCTCAGTGAGAGCGGTGAGAAGGTCGAGGCGTCTCGAATCGCCTCCGACATCCTCAAGGGCGGGTTGAAGGCCCTCCCGCGCGATGTGACGTGGTCTCAGGCCATGGCCGCGCTCAGCGAGGCTGTAGTCAACTGCGACATGGTCGAATCTGTTGACGCGATCGTCCGGGAACTGATGCCGTACTCGGGGCGCAGCCTTCCTCTGTGGTTCATCGTCGCGGGCCCATCTGTCGACTACCACCTCGGCCGATTGACTCTGACGGCCGGGGATACAGAACAAGCGATTCGACATCTGGAGAGGGCGGTCGAGTTCGATCGCAAGGCCCGGTCCTTGCCCCACCAGCTGCTTTCCGAGGTCGAACTGGTGCGGGCCCGTGAACGTTCTGGCGTGGCATCGGCAGATGAGGTTCTCGGTCTCAGGGACATCGCCTCCAGGGCTCGTGCCCACGGGCTGATTCGGACCGCCCGTATAGCCGAGGACCTCGCCGAGGTCACAACCGCCGATCGTGGTGGATGACCGAAGGTACCGGGATGACCTTCTGCCCTGGCGTCGTGTTCAGCGATACCGCACGACCGATGCATGGTTGCCACGCTGCCCCTAGTGCTGGTCGAGGGTGCACACCGGTCCCGAGTGGAACGCTGGTGGAGCTGAGGCGAGTCAAAACGAGAACAGCACCCGCACTTGGCGGGTGCTGTTCAATTGTTCGGTTTGGTTTGAGTATCGGGCCGGTGACCGACCCGATGAACTCACATCGGGCGGACGTTCAGGGCCTCGTCACCCTTTCGGCCCGGGCCGATTTCGAATTCGACGGCCTGACCCTCTTCGAGGGAACGGAAACCCGCACCGTCGATGTTGGAGTAGTGAACGAAAACGTCGTCGCCCCCTTCTCGCGAGATGAAGCCGAAGCCCTTCTCGGAGTTGAAGAACTTTACTGTACCTGTAGTCAACGTGACTCTTCTCATTGCAAGAGCGGCTCGGTATGAGCCGCTCGTGGCGCCCACGGTATCGGCCCCTATTCCGATTCGCACAGTCGAGTCGTCGCACATTTGCTGCGCTCCCACTCGACTGTGAGCTTGCCCCGCACGTTGCCGTGACGAGGTGCTCCGTAGCCGCCCTGATCTCTTCAAGGGGATGTTGGATGTTGATGATAGCCGCCCGGTGGCCGCTTCCTGTCATGAACAGGTGCAGATCGTGGATGGATCGGGTTTCCGAG
The DNA here is from genome assembly GCA_024228575.1 of Actinomycetes bacterium. Taxonomy (GTDB): domain Bacteria; phylum Actinomycetota; class Acidimicrobiia; order Acidimicrobiales; family Poriferisodalaceae; genus JAAETH01. The sequence continues at coordinate 16,384 of JAAETH010000017.1, read as the reverse complement.
TTGGTGCGAGTCGGATCGTGTTCGACGGTTCTTGGGGCTGGTGGTGCGTCAGTGGGTGAGGAGATCCTCTGCTGCGAGATAGCTGTCCTCGTTCAAGGTCTCGATGACCCGGCGACCCTGTCCGTACAGGAGGCGATGGCTCGATGCGTGGAACGGCCTGAAGAACATGTCGACGTGGACTCCGAGCAACTCGGCCAGATAGGCGTTGATGACACCACCATGACATGCGACCACGACCGTCTCGCCCGGATGTTCGACGATCGTCGACTCGATAGCCCATCCCACGCGGCGCCTGAAGTCGGATGAACTCTCGGTGAAGGGATATGAATCCCACTTCTGGGTCTGGACGAACCGTTCCCACACTCCGGCGACCGCCTTGTGGCCGAGCAAGTCGACCGGTTTTTCGTCGGATGCCAGGCCGCCGTACAGGTGGATCTCGGCCAGATCCTCGACCACCTCGACGTCGAGGCCGTGGTGTGCTGCGATCGCCTTGCCCGTGTCGTTTGCTCGCAGCAGGTGCGACGAATAGACGGCCGAGATCGGCCGATCGGCAAGCCACCGACCCACACACTGTGCCTGGGCGACCCCTTTCTCGGAGAGGGGAGGGTCGGCCCAGTCGGCAGGTACCGAAGTCGTCGGATCGGGCCACCGCTGTTGACCATGGCGTACCAGGATCAAGGTGCCGGTTCCCTCTTGATCGGTCAGGAATGCGCGATCGATGGGTGACCGGGCTCGAACGTTGTCGGGGTTCGCCATACCGTCAGCATGCCGTGAACTCTGCTGGTTTCTGGAACCTCTCTGCTCCACCTACAGCGGGACGAGGTCGCACGAGGAGCATCGATGGACTTCGACCATTCGACACGTCGCGTCGATCTGCGCCACCCACGATGTATCTGTCACCGCCGATGAGATCCATGCCGGCCTCATCTTGTCGCCCAACCAGCAGATGCCAGGTGGGTGGCGACACATGGCCTGATCAAGACGTTTGGACTGGCGGGTGTGTGCGACGCCCTGATCGAGCGCAGTTTCAACACCCTCGCCGGATTCGCCCGGTTGACGATCGCCGTCGACGCCGACGTCATGGAAGGATCGCGACCCAACTTGCCGCACCGATCGACAGGAGATCTCGGGGATCGAGACCCTCGTACTCGCGTCGATGCCACCCTTCACGGCGAGATGTGGTTGGTGGTGTTGTTCGTCGGTGCCCGATCAGCTGCGACGGGCCTCGCGCCACATCGGCCACATCGGCGGGCACCCATCGATGTCGATCTGGTCCGTGACCTCAAATCCGTGACGTTCGTAGAGGATGCGGCTGCGCGGAGACGTGGCCTCGAGGTAGGCACACTCTCCCGCGGCGTCGATTTCGGCGAGGGTATGGGCCATCAGGAGGCCACCCAAGCCCCTGCCCTGCGCCGAGGAACGCACTCCGATGGAAAGCAGGTAGCGGTGCGGATCGCCGGGGTGTCTTCTGGAAATGGCGTCGCTGACCATGCCAAGTCGTTCGACCTGACCTTCCAGAGCTTCGGAGAACTGGCCACCTCGCTGCTCCCAGAAACCATCGTCGGGCATCGTGTGTGGCCTGCTCCAGAGAGCGGCTGCGTCCTGGCAGATGGTCGAAAGGGTTTCGGGAAGGTAGCGGTATTCGGCCAGGAACCCGAACATCGCTTCGAGCAGCCGAGGCCTCGTCTCGGCGTCAGGGAACACCCAGGTCATGATCGGATCGTCGTAGAACGCGTCACCGAGGACGGTGCTCATCTCGCCGAGATCATCGAGGGAAGCCGTTCTGACCACTGTCATCGTCGCTGAGTCTTCCTGTTCTTGTACCGGTCTTCGGGGCCCAGGGGTCCGGGATCGATGGACGAGATCGCCAGCAGGAAGGTGAGCAGAACTCTGGGCAGGTGCACAAGTTTGTTCCCGACGGTTTCGACGATGTTCTCGTCAACAGTGTCCCACGACTCGACCGAACCGAGCCGGGGTGAACCGGTGAGCGCGAGGACAACTCGAAGGCCGCTAGCGTTGCAACAATGAGTGGAATGTCTCGAAGGTTCTTGTTCGTGTTGGCGACCGTTGGCCTGTTCACCACGGCGTGCATATCGAGCACAACAAGTGAGGGCGTGCCCGAGGCGGAGTTGACGAAGGGCCCGCTGATCACAGCGATTCCAGATACCGAGGCACCAGATACGACTGTTCCCGATACGACGGTCCCAGATGTGTCGCCCGACGGGTTCGACTTCTCTGCGATCGGACCCGTGGTTCAGGACTATGTCGATGCGGAGAACCTGAACGGAGCGGGTCTCATCGTGGTTCACCGCGAGCACGGCGTCATCTATCACGACCACTGGGGAGACTTCGACGAGGATCGGATTTCACTGATCGCCTCGTCGTCCAAGATGATCACCGCCACGGTCCTCATGCGATTGCACGACGACGGGGTGCTCGACGTCGACCAACCGGTCTCCGAGCTCACCGGATGGGACGGCGACAACCAGACGATCACCGTGGCCCAGCTGCTGTCGAACAGTTCTGGCCTCGTCGGCCTGACCCCAGACCCGACGTACGCGCCATACCTCTGTCAGTTCATCCCAATCGGGGATCTGGCCTCTTGCGCCGAATCGATCTTCGAGACGGCGGCCGACGATGACGACATCGTTCCACCCGACACCGAGTTCCGCTACGGGGGTGCCCAATGGCAGGTTGCGGGTGGTGTGGCCGAGGTCGCAAGCGGGCGTTCGTGGAGTGACCTGGTCGGTTCGATCCTCGTCGAGCCGTGTGGTCTCGAAACCCTCGACTACAACAACCACTTCGCCCAGATGTCTTCGGGTTTCGCCTATCCCGAAGACTTCGACAGCGACCCGTCGCTGCTGTCACCGAGCGACAATCCGAACATGGAGGGTGGGGTCTACACAAACACCTCCGACTACGGGAAACTCCTGTTGATGCACCTGCGAGGCGGCATGTGTGGCGACGAACAGGTTGTGACCCAGTCCTCGCTCGATCGCATGCACCAGGACCGAATCGGTGAGGTCTACGACGGCGACACGTGGTCGCCGTCCGTCGGTTATGGCATGGGTTGGTGGGTCGATCGCACCACCGGTCGCATCAGCGACGGCGGAGCGTACGGAAGTGTGCCATGGCTCGATCTCGAGGATGGCTACGGAGCGTTCTTGGTCATCGAGGACACCAGCCCGACGGGCCAGGCCCTCGCTGAACTGTTGTACGACCACGTCGATTCGGCGGTGGCGTCGCCCGGCTGAGGGTCACAGCCCCGAGTTCCGACGAAATGCCCACACATTGTGTTGGAACAAAAGCTCTGGTGGTGCTTAGCTTCGCGGCCGCGGGACCGATCGGGAGAGTATGTGACTCCATGGACGGGGTCGCCGAATTGAGAGATCAAAGTTCATGGATGAACTCAAGCGTGCTCGGCTATTGCTGGGCATAGACGCCGACGCGACCCGCGCTGAAGTGCACGGGGCGTTTCGTAAGGCCGCCAAGGTCCACCATCCCGACGCCGGTGGCGACGCCGGTGCGTTTGTGGATGCACACTGGGCCCATCGGATCGCGCTCGTTCACGCACGACCCGACACAAGGTCGATCGCCGGGCGGCATTGGTATCTCGACAAGGTCGATCCGAATGCGGCCATCCCCAGGGTCGTGGGACCTCGCCGGCACGTGACCCGTACGCGGGTCGTTGCTCCGAAGTCGTTTGCAGCGATTCTCGCCAATCAACTCCGCGGGGAGAGAACCGCGGTTTGAGCCGGCCCGGCCGGGTGTCGAAACCCCGTCCGGCGCTGTGGGCTACTGATCGGCCAGAGCGTTCTCCGCTTCGACAGCAGCAGCTGCGACGAGATCGTCGCGATCGTTCTCGAGTCGGAACTCGACCCAATCGAGCAATCCGGTGAATTCGAACTGGCCCTCGTAGTCCGGGGTGACGGTTGGGCCACAATCGCGGCCGATGTCCATGCCATACAACGACTGGCGGAACGGCATGGTCTCGACCTCGACCGAGCCGACGGCAACCCTGCCCGAAACCGTCTGGTGGTAGAGCGTTGCGATCCCTCGATGTTCTGCGTTCTTCGTGTAGTCGACACCGAGTTCACATCTGCCAGCAGGGATTCTGGTGTTCGCTCCGACGGTGTATTGGTGTCCCAGGTGGTTGTAGGTGAAGTGGAGATGTCCGTTCTTCACGTAGAGGGAAAGGCCCCCCGTACGCGAGCCGATCGCCACGAGAACACCGTCGCCACCACCGTCGAGCGCGGCCCCGATCTCGAAGGACCGGTTGCGGATGTCGGGGATCTTGAAGCGCTCGATGTGGGGCACACCTCGAGGGAATCGCTGGACGGGGATCGAGGAAGCCGAGCCGGGACGTTTGAAGACGAACAGTTCGACCCCACGATCGTCGAGCGGCAGAACGTTGTACTTGTCAGCCTCGGCCCACCAGAGGTCGATCAGATCGCGCAACCTGTCGGGGTGTGTTTCGGAGAGATCGTGGATCTCGGCAAAGTCGGTAGCCGTGTCGTAGAGCGCCCACTCGTCGTCTTCGAAGGGTGTGCCCTGACGGTGAAGTGTCACCGCCTTCCATCCCTCGTGCCAGATAGCGCGGTGGCCGAGCATCTCGTAGTACTGGGTCGTTCGGGTAGGCGGGGCGTCGGGTGATTCGAGGACCGATCTGAACGAGGTCCCTTCGACGGGTTGTTGTTCGATGCCCTTGAATGTTGCTGGCGCCTCGACACCGACGGCGTCGAGGATCGTCGGCATTATGTCGATGGCGTGGACGTACTGGTCTCGCAGGGCGCCCGCATCGTCGATCTGGCGTGGCCAGTGCACGATGAGCGGGTCGCGGATGCCACCCTCGTATGTGTTTTGTTTGTAGTAGCGCAGCGGCGTGTTGCCGGCCTGGGCCCATCCCCATGGGTAGTTGTTGTATAGGTTCGGTCCACCGATGTCGTCGATGTGCTCGAGGAGATCGCTGACCCCTTCGCGGCGGCGGTTGAAGAAGGCGTTCTCGTTTGCCGATCCGTGTTTGCCACCCTCCTGGCTGGCTCCGTTGTCGGACATCACGACGATGAGTGTGTCGTCGAGCAGGTTTCCGCCCTCGAGGTAGTCGATCAGCCGGCCAATCTGGTCGTCGGTGTGGTCGAGGAACGCGGCGAATGCCTCCTGCATCCGGCAGTACAACCGCTTGGCGTCGTCGTCGAGGTCGTCCCATGCCTCGACGCCGCGATTTCGTGGCGCCAGCTCGGCATGAGCGGGAACGGTTCCTAGCTGCTTCTGGCGGTCGAACCAGCGTTCGCGTGCGATGTCCCAACCATCGTCGTAGCGACCCTTGTACTTGTCGAGGTAGGCCTGCGGTGCCTGGTGCGGGGAGTGGGTGGCTCCGAATGCCAAATAGGTGAGGAACTTGCGGTCTGGGGCCGTCGCCTGCTGGGTTGCGATCATCGAGATCGCCTGGTCGACGAGGTCCTCCGACAGGTGATATCCGTCGTGCGACGGTGGGTCGATCGGGTGGTTGTCGACGACAAGTTCCGGCGAGAACTGGTCGGTCGCGCCACCGATGAAACCGTGGAAGCGGTCGAAGCCGCGGCCGAGGGGCCAGTGGTCGAAGGGCCCCGCGGGCCCGCAGTCGTCGAGGTTGGCAAGGTGCCACTTACCGAGGGCGAACGTGGCGTATCCACTTGCGCTGAGAATCTCGGCAAAGGTGGCGGCCGACTTCGAGATCACCCCGCGACAGTTCGAGAAGCCGGTGTCGACATTTGAGAGGAACCGCATGCCAACCGAGTGATGATTACGGCCACTCAGCAGGCAGGCCCGGGTCGGTGAACACAGCGCTGTCGTGTGGAAGTTGGTGAAGCGCAGCCCACCGCCGGCGAGGCGATCGAGGTTCGGAGTGTTGATGTCAGACCCGAAACAGCCGAGGTGGGAGAAGCCGGTGTCGTCGAAGACGATGACGATCACGTTGGGGGCATCTTCGGGTGGGCTCGGCTTGGGAGTCCAGCCAGGCTGGTGTTCCGCCGCCGTGCTGCCGGGCCTTGTTTTGTCCTTCACCTGGTTTCCCTCCTCGGTGAATCGACCAAATCCGACCCTATCCACACACTTCGAGGTGGCATAATCGGAAGTGGTGTCATTGCTGAGCAGAGCATCAGTCATCGGATTTGTACTCGTCGCTGTCGTGGCGTCTGGCGCCAGCCCATCTCGTGGCGAAACCGCCGACGCAGTGAAGATCGACACGCCGGGCTGTGGCGTCAGGCAGTCCGTGGCACTGGCGTCCGATCCGGACTCAGATCAAGTCGTCGCCACCTTCGTGTCCGACGAGGGCCATCGATCGGTCGGAACCGAGATCAACTCGATCTCCATCGGCTCGTCGGGTCAGGCTCCGCTTCCCGGTTCGGTCAATCTCGTCTCGTCCGTCGTGGTGCCAGGCGGCCCTTCAGAACACGCTGTCGACCCGAAGTTGGCGTTCAACCCATTCAGTGTTGGGGCCGATGTCGCCGATTCGTACGTCGTCGTGTATTCGACCGGTGTCGCCGGTTCGACTCAGAGCCAGATTGTCGCTCAACAGTTGTCGGCGCTGGGTGAACCGATTGCCGGCACGTCGACGCTCGTCAGTGGAGACGGCGAGACCCTCAGCCTGCCCGACATAACGTACGACGGTGCGCGCCACGACGAGTACGTCGCTGTTTGGGTCGACGAGGTCGCCCAAAAGATCCTGGGTCGGCGACTTGGCAGGTCCGGCGTTGTTGGTGGTGAGACGTTTGTTGTTCACCCCGACGCCGATCCGACAGACCCACCAGCGGTCGCCGTCGATCCCTTCACCGGGTTCATTCTTGTAGCAAACAAGTCCGGCACATCGATTGTGCTGAACGTGCTCGAAGGAACCGAACCCGACCCGTTCGCCCGACTCTTCGTCTCGACAGGGTCGGGTACCCAGAACTCCGACGTCACCAGCCCGGACGTGGCAACGAACACCGATCGGCCCGGTGCGCTTGTCGTGTGGTCGGGCCAGGGTGGCGCCGAGGGGCTCGACGGAGCCGAATCCGAGATCTGGGCTCGCCTGATCGGAGCTGACGGAGCGGTGATCGGTGAGCCCATTCGTGTCTCGGAAATGGGCACCGATGGTTCGACCGCTTCGGGCGGGTTCTCGCCGACGGTCGCCTACGACGCGGCCAAGGATCGGTACGTGGTTGTGTGGCAGGGCAGCGACGAGAGCGTCGCCGAGGGCGCCTCCAACATCTGGACCCGCTCCGTCTCCGCAGATGGCCTACTCGTTGGAGATCAACGGCGCGTCACCGACGTTCCCACAGCTCGATCCGCACTCGAACCCGCCGTAGCGGTGTCGGGTGCCGGAAAGCGGGTTCTGTCGTGGCACACGTCCGAAGGGTGCGACGAGGGCGGGCCCAGCCAGGTGATGGCGATGCTGATTCCAGCCGTCGCTCCGGCCCAGCCCGCCGCTCCTTCGGCGAGTGCGGGCGACCAGAGTGTCGTCGTGTGGTGGAGCCCACCCCCCGACGACGGAGGATCGGCCGTCACCGGCTATCGGGTCACCCGAACTCCGGGAGATGAAGTGAGGCAGATCGGGGTCGACACCAGCCTCGTCACCTTCGACGACTTGACGAACGGCACCGACTACACCTTCACGGTCGCCGCATTGAACGCCATCGGTTTGTCACGGGCCTCCGCCGCGTCGCCCGTCGCCACTCCCTTCGGGTCGCCCGGCACGCCCGGTGCGCCCGAGGGCACCTCCGGTGATGGGCAGGTCAGCCTTGTCTGGACGCCGGCCGCCGAGAACGGCCGGCCGATCGCGTACTACGAGATCGTGGTCACCCCGGGCGACATCGAGAAGCTCGTCGAAGGCGGCAACACCACGACGATCATCGATGGGCTCGACAACGGCACGGCGTACTCGTTCACGGTGCGCGCCTACAGCGATCTGGTCACGGTGGGCGGGGCTGGCGCCGCATCAGAACCGTCGGCGACGTTCACGCCACTGCCGGCGGCAACCGCACCGTCGCAGCCCGATGCCCCCACCGTGTTCGCAGGCGATGGCTTGGCACATCTGGCCTGGGATGCACCAGCGGATGGGGGGAGGGCCATCGACCATTTCACCGTCGCCGCCTTCCCGGGCGGGGCGACCATCGACGTTGTGGCACCTGCGACAGACGTCGTGTTCGACGGCCTCGAGAACGAGGGGAGGTATCGCTTCACCATCTCGGCCACAAACGCTGTTGGCACCTCGGAGACCTCCACTCCTTCGGACTGGGTCACGCCGACTGCGGCGATCATCATTCCCGAACCACCGGGGACCCCCTATGCCCTTGCGGGTGATGGGAGTGTCGTTGTCTGGTGGGCGCCATCGGTCGATGAGGTATCGCACTACGAGATCACCGCATGGTCCGGTGAGGCGGGAAGCCGAACCGAGCTCGTCACGAAGGCGGTTGTCGGCAACGATGCCGTCTTCGCCGATCTGACCCACGACGGCGATTTGGCATTCACTGTCAGGGGAGTCAACTCAGCAGGCTCGAGTCTCTCGTCGAGCGAGTCGAACGTGGTCCGTCCGGCGGTCGGTTCGGGCTACTGGATGCTCGAGCTCGACGGTCACGTCTTCTCGTTCGGCGATGCCATCACCTACGGCGACGTGGTCGACGAGATGGTCGTCCCTGTGCTCAATGCCATAGCCCTCGAGGCCCTTCCGACCGGTGACGGCTACTGGATCCTCGACAGTGGCGGGCGCGTGTGGCCACTGGGTACTGCCGCACATCATGGCGATGTTGATCTCAGCGTGCTCGACCCCGGTGAGGTTCCCGCCGCGATCTCGACGATGCCGACGGGAGATGGTTATTGGGTGTTCACCGACAGGGGCAGGGCGTTGCCGTTCGGATCGGCGAAACACTTCGGTGATGCAGCGGAACTCGACCTCGTGGGCGTCATCATCAACTCGGTCGCGACGTCGTCGGGCAACGGCTACTACATGGTCGGTTCCGATGGTGGTGTGTTCGCCTTCGGTGATGCCCAGTTTCACGGTTCGGTTCCCGAGGTGCTGCCCGGCGTGGTGCTCGATGGCCCAGTCGTCGGCATTGTCTCGACCCAAGCGGCGGGTTATTGGCTGGTCGCTTCCGATGGTGGTGTGTTCGCCTTCGGTGACGCCCAGTTTGTGGGTTCGGTACCAGGTGTTCTCGAACCCGGGGCGAAGCTCGCTCAACCGGTCAACGGCATGGTCTCGTTCGCCGACGGCTACTTGATGGTCGCCTCCGACGGTGGGGTGTTCAACTTCTCGAGCCGGCCGTTCATCGGAAGCCTCGGTGCCGATCCGCCGCCACACCCGATCGTCGGCCTCACCCCCCAAGAGCCCGTCCCCTCGCCGGAGCGGCTGGTCGGATCGTGGACGGGAATCGATGCCAACGACAACAGCACCCAGACGATCGAGATCGACGCCACCGGCTGGGTCGAGCGCGGCGGTGTGACCCTCTGGACCTACAGAGTTAGGTGGCATGACGACGAGGTCGCAGCCTGCCAGGTGTTTGGCGGTGCCTACCCGGCAACATCAGATTCGGCTGCAACCAGCCTCGGGGATTCGCTGCCGGTAGCGGTGAGCTTCAGCTGTCACACGGCGACGGTCGACGAACCCCTCGGCGACTTCGAGGTGGCCCTTGGCTACGACCCCGAAACAGACACCCTGTCCGACGGCACGTCGACGTTCACCAGACCCTGAGCGAGGTGGGGCTACTCTCTGCGCCGATGTCGGTCGTCGAAGTACTGGTTCTGTTCGCGACCGGACTGGTCGGCGGAGTCGTCAACTCGGTGTCTTCTGGCGGCAGCTTCTTGACGTATCCGGCGATGCTCTACATCGGGTTGACGCCAATCGAGGCAGCGACGACGACACTTGCTGCTCTGACGCCGGCAAACCTTGCCGCGGTGCCCGAGTATTGGCCAGAGGTGAAGCAGAACAAACATCGTTATCCGCGTGACTTCGCCATCGTATTCCTCGGGGCGACCATCGGTATCGGTCTGTTGTTCGCCACCGGGGCAGAGGGGTTCGAGACCTTGGTCCCGTGGTTGTTGCTGGGTGCAACACTCCTGTTTGCCGTGAGCCCCAGAATCCATGTCTGGGCCGGCCATTCGGCGCCGAGCCTCACCGACGGCGCTGCGGGCGCGGTGATGATCCTTGCTCTGGGCGTGTACCTGACCTACTTCGGGTCGGGGATCGGCAACCTGATGCTTGCCGCTTTCACAATTCGTGGCTTCGGCGAGTTCCTAAGCGCGAACGCCGCAAAAAATCTTGCTCTTTCCATGGGGACGACGATGGCGGCCGTGGCATACACGTTTGCCGGCTACATCGACTGGTTGGCCGTTGTGCCCGTGTTCGTGGGTAGCGCCGTCTCGGCTCGTGTCGCTTCGAGATATGCGCGGCGGCTGTCGGTCCCGCTACTTCGAGGGTTCGTGATCGCAAGCGGGTTGGCGGTCGCGATCTATCAGTTCGGTCGTTAGCTGACGCGCTGGACGGGGTCGTGGACCGGGCCTGCGTGGACGGCATGGCTGACCGAAGCCAGCACGTTCTCAGGAGGGCCTGCGAACTGGACTCCGGGGCCGAGAGCCTCTCGAGCCAGGGCCTGAAAGGTGTGGGGTGTGTTGTTGAAGGTCTTGGTCATATCCCAATTGTCGACGCCCGGAAGCCATGACACAACCAACATGATCTTCTAGTTTTCATCAAAATCTGTCATGATTTCCATATGGCTTCGAACATGCAGTTGGACACCGAATCTCTGAGGACCTTGTTGGCCGTTCTCGAGCACGGAGGGATGTCGAAGGCGGCGTCGCGTCTGGGTATGAGCCAGTCAGCTGTCAGCTGGAAGATCAAGCGTCTCGAAGAGAAGGTCGGCCGTCCACTGCTCATCAGGGAGGGGCATTCGTTGCGCCCAACCCGCGACGGTCACCAGGTGGTAGAGCAGGCGAGACAGATTGTCGAGCTACACGACTTGATGATCGATCGCCTGTCGAGCTCGGATCTCACCGGGCGTGTGCGACTCGGCGCGACCGAGGAGGTTTCGGCTCTGTGCATCAAGGTTGTGTTGGCCCGCTTCAACCGCATCCACCCCGAGACCTGGGTCGAGTTCTTCGTCGACAGAGGCCACGACCTCGAAGAGATGGTTCAGCGCGGCGACCTCGACATCGCCGTATTCCAGGCCGGCGCCGAGGTCTCCCACGGAGATGTCGTCTTGGCCCACGATGAGCTGGTTTGGGTGTGTGCGGCCGAGGCCCAGTACTCCGAAGGTGATGTGCCTCTCATCACGTTCGGCCGTCAAGGCTTCTACGGCCCCTTTGCCCGCGCGGCCCTCGACGCCGCCGGCATCGACCACTGGACGGCGTTCTCTGGCCCCAGCAGTGCTGGTGTGTTGGCCGCGGTCGAGGCGGGTCTCGGCGTGGCCCTCCTGAGCCGTCGAGCGTTGATGGGAAACGTGATCGAGTGGCCTCGCTCCGCCGACTTCGCGCCCACACCCGACTTCCACACCGTCGCCAGGGTGTCGCCGGGCGAACCGTCACGCGCTGCTGCCGAGCTGATGGGTGACCTGGTCAGGGAACTCGCCGTGGCCCTCGAAGACTGGGCGACATGAACCTGCGGATTAAGAGCCGCGGAAGGCCAGGCTCGGCCCTTACCGGATTGTGCTCAGAAGTAACGTCTGAGCTGGGGAAACGGCTGCGTTCTGGGTGTGGGTCGCGTGGGGAAGTATCTGTGGATAACGCCCTGTCACGGATCTACTGTGACCACCTCGTGACCACGGCTGCGCGTTGTTGGGGGCTACCTCAGCTTCTCAAACCTGTCGAAGAACTCCTCGTCCACGACCGGTCGACGGGAGATCCCGATCTCCTCCTCAAGACACAGATCAGCGAGTCTGTCGCCGTCGATCAAGTCGATTGTCGGGTGGCGTCCCATCGCGGCTTTGCGAGCGGGTGCAGAGAATCTCGCGGTGGTGATTAGGACTCCGTGTTCAGCTCCAGCTGCCGTCGCGTCGCTCTGAAACAGGGCGACAGTCTCGCGCCCAACAGTCTTGGATGGCTCGTAGCGCTTTGCTTGAACGGCCACTGTGGTGGACAGGACGCTGGTGATGGGCGCAGTCCCAATCCCGTCGACACCCTCATCGCCCGATCCGCCGACCCGCTTGAGCTCCATGCCTTTCGATCGCAACAAGAACAGCACAAAGTGCTCGAACGCGTCCGGCGATAGGCGGTGGAGTCGACTGACTATGGTCTCGCGCCATTCCTCATCATCGTCCGGAGCATCGACGGTGTCATCGTTGACTTGTGAGCCCGCTGTGGAGGTCTTCTTTCTGTGTCGGTCGCGGCGTACCTTCCGATCCACCTCGCGAAGTCGCTCGGTTGCCTCGTCGGCCGGCTGCGCCGCAATCTCCTGGCCGAGATCGGAGATGAGGAAGAGCCCCCTTCTTGGGCTCTCAAGTACACCTCCGAGCTTGCAGTAGCTGCGAGCCCAGTCGAGACGATCGAGAAGGACCGACTTGTCGCGACCGTCGTAGGTCACCTCAAGTAGTTCTTCGGAGAACCCTTCTGTCTCCACGACGCTCGCCGAGATCTCCCGACCAGTGCCCGACCCACCGAGCGCCTGTATGGCCAACACGACGGGGAGCATGAGGTCTCCGTAGGTGGGCAGGTCGGTGGTCATGGCTCGAAGCTACCAGTGCGGCCGATTACGAAGCGGCGATAGAATTCAGTCACGTGAGTCGCCCGATGATCGTCCGCGCCACGCGTGCGCCATCCTCAATCGTGTAGCCCTCCGGCCAGTTGGTGGAGAGCTTGTCAAGGTCGGTGCTGAAGTCCAGATCTTCGAGCTTCGCTGCGAGGTTGTCGAGCGCCCTGGCGGGTGTCCAGCCGTCGGGGCGATAGGGCCCGAAACAGGCTGCGATCTGTTCCGGTGTGGCCCCGCCCCGGTCGACTGCGAGCCAGATGTCGAACAGGTCACGTCCCTTGCGTCTCTGGAAAAGTGCCCGAATCTTGGTAGCGATCAGTTCTTCGATGGCGAACGTCGGCACCTGAGCCAGGCCGGTGAACCAGGGGCTGTCGACCTCGTAGGCACGCGTCACGGACGCTAGTGCGGGCGAGCGCTCGAATGTGTTCATCTCGATCTTGATCTGTAGCCGGCCGCCACCGACGAACGTCGACCGCAGGCGCGCCTTGGGATGTTTGCCGATCTGAGTGCGAACGTCGTCGAAGCCGACCGCTGCGGCGACGTTTCGGATGGCATCGAAGACCGGGCCAACACCGTCTCCGGTTCGCCGGACGTAGTCGAGGTCTTCGCTGTACCGCCACGGGCGTGTCAGCCAGAGTTTGTGGAAGCACGTGCCGCCACGGAAGACAAGTTCATCACCCAGTAGCGGGTTGTTGGCGACCTCGATAATGAGCCGCGAAAGCACTAGGTCTTGTTCGACCTGTTCGTCGGTCGACCACGGTACGACGCGACGCCAGTGAGCCAGGTCGGCTTCGGTGATCACAGGTCGTGTTCGATCGCCGTGTTGACCATCACGTGCCAACGCTCGTCGTGCTTGCCGCCGCCGTGGCTCGGCGACAGCTCCCGATAGCGACAACCTTGCACGGCGCGCTGCAGAGCCTCGGTGTCCATGTCCATATCAGTCTCTTTGGACATGAGGTCGACCAGATACCCGGCCCGCTGCGCGACAGCGGTCGGGTACAGGCTCGCAAGGTCAGCCAATGCCTGCGGGTCGAGACGGTTGTCGTAGAGGAGGTCCCCGATGATGGTCGCGACGTTGGAGAGGCCCCCGCTTTCCCGGGGCGACTCAATGAGGTCGAAAACGGTGACCTCGGGAGTCGATACCCAGATCCTGCCGGTGGGGACCTTGTGTTGTCTCATAGGCCTACCGGCGGTGCCTTCTCGCTGCAGGAACTGGATCCGGCTACGGCCTACCCTGCGTTCTCGCAACCTGGCGGGCGTGACGATTTGAAAGACCATCGGCGACTGATGAGATGCCCCGTGGATAGCGGCTGCCGACAGGAGTCCGACGTAGTACGAATGGCCGAGGTAGCTCATCAGTTGGTCGATGTAGTGGCTGGCAGGGGGAGCGCCCGCGCTGCGGTGTTCGGGCGGTACAGGGACCCATCCACCCTTCGTCACCGAAATGAGTTTGCCTGCCTCACGGGCTCGCTCGAGACTCTTCGGCACCGTCGCGGGAGCAACGCCGAGGACCTTGGCCGCCTCGGTTGTGGTGATGAAGTGCCGGCCCTGGCCAATGAGCCAGTCGGCGAATTCGCCTGGAGGGACCCCTGTCCTGATCATGCCGTCTAGCGTATCAAACATCGGCGTGGTGCCGGACTTTGATTCTCTAAGCGGCAGAAACTACGACTACTGCAATCGAACCCTGGCACTTTGAGATGGTTCGACAGCGAGGGTCGGGTACGCCTCGTCTTCGAACAGTCTCGTGGAACACGACCCGGCTCGCCAGTGGAGATTGCCTTCGTCTGCGATCGGGAGGGCTGGACTACTGCCCCTATCCGGCATGGCCTACTTCGTCTCCGAGAACTGGCGCGAACATGGACGCCGGGCCACTCTTCACTTGGGTCAGTGCAGCCATTGCAGCAACGGCGAAGGTCGAACCGGCAAGCCGAGCCCAGACAGAAGATGGCACGGCCCGTTCAACGAGCGAGATGCCGCCGTGTATCGGCTACCGCCACAGGCGGGACCCTTCGCTCGTGTGGACACTGCGGCGCCTAGCGGACCCGCCTGGACTTCCCGGATCCGGACGTGACGCACTCACCGGACGGCGTCATCGTGTGGGACAAGCTGTGGCACCAGACCGCCAACCGGCTGCAGAAGAGTGCTCAGCTCGGAGTCGGCGACGCTCGGCGTCGAAGCACTCGATCGTTTCGTAGCGCGAGAGCACCTATTCAGAACACATGAGTGCGTCTTTGGCGTGCTCGCCCTCGAGAGTGAGCCAGTCGACCCCCGGCTCTGAAGCGCGAGGCAGCCGCCATTCTCGACATCGAGGAACGACTGAGTGGATTCGACGAGATGGATGTGTTCAACCGCCCGAGCACGATTGAGCTTGAGCTGGACACCGCCGGTTCCGAGACCGCCCGCCTGTGCGGAGAGGGCTTGACGACCTTCAACTGATCAACGCGCAATCACCGCGGCGCGTCTGCTCTGTTGTGACGGTGATGCTCCCTCGCCCTGGAGAACGTGCTTGCCGATGGCCGGGTGTCTACGCCGTACGCCCCCTGGGACTTGAACCCAGAACCTGCGGATTGAGAGCTAGAAGGGAGGGCACCGCCGCCGCATCGAAACCGGCTACCCGCCAAGCCTCTATGTGTCGCTTGTTGCCCGGTCGTGGCTCGAACCCGACGGGAATGTCACCGCCACCAGCACGGCGCTGACGAGGTAGGCGGCTGCCACGAACACGTATGCCCGTCGGTAGCCGACGATGTCGAGTTCGCTCGTACCAGACGCCACGAGGGTGATGACGGCCGAGATGCCCAGCGCATACGACGCCTGGCGAAGGGTGTTGAACGTGGCACCCGCGACCCCGAACTTCGACGGTGGAATATCGGAGATGCCGGCGCTCGACCAGGTGGCGACGGTCAACCCGACGCCGGCTCCCGAGATCAGAGTCAGCGGCACGAAGCGGTCGAACACGTGTGGTGTTTCGGTCAGCAGGGTCGCCATGAGCAAGTAGCAGACGGCCAGCATGCTGGTGCCGATGGCCAGGACCCAGCGATGGCCGAACCGGTCTGCAGCCCCACCAGTGATGGGGGAGATGACGGCTGCGATGAGCGGACCGGGTATGAGAGCCATGCCGGTAGTGCGGATCGATTGGCCCCACAAATCCTGGAGGAACAGCGAGTTGACCAGGAAGCCTGCCGTGAAGGCGAGCCCGTAGAACACGACCGAGATGTTGACGCTTCGGAACGACTTGTAGCGGTACAGGTCGAGGTTGATCAGCGGTTCTGGGTGTGTCCTGGACCGACGGATCAGGACGGGCAACAGGGCTGCTCCCACAACGAACAGGCCGGCCACACGCGGATCGCTGATGCCCCAGCTCTCGCTCTGGACGATGGCGAACATCATCAAGAAGATCGCAGCCGTTCCAACCGCAACACCGACCAGGTCTATCCGGCCAGTGGCGTCAGGGTCGCGCGACTCGCGCAGCCACCTGGGTGCGAGAACCAGAACCAGCAGGCACAACGGAACATTGATCAGGAAGATCGCGCGCCAGCTGAACAGGTCGATCAATATCGATCCGAGCGCGGGGCCCATGAGCGCTCCAAGCGATCCGGTTGCGCCCGCGAACCCGATGGCGGTGCTTCGTCGCGCCGGTGGAAAATCGGGCAACATCACAGCGAAGGCCGACGACATCGTGACCGCCCCACCTGC
>JAAETH010000016.1 GCA_024228575.1 Actinomycetes bacterium | reverse complement strand
TAGCCCCCGGCAGTGACCCCTTTGGCCGCCACACCTTGCGCATGGGTTCGGGCCGAGGCCTGGGCCAGCTGGAACAGGTTCCAGCGCAATGCCTGTTGGATCGAATCGTCGCCTTGGAGTTGGATGTCAGCTCGTTCCCAATACCTGGTCAGCCAGTCAGCCTGTTCCTCGAGGAGACGCTCTGGCCCTTCTTCGGTCGATCGCGCCAGTGTCCTGGCACAGCGATCGGCGAGCTCTTCGGCCGGAACTCCTCGGGAGGTGTGGTACGACACGAACTTGGTGAGCCGTACCGTCTCACCCGCCTCGGGGTGGGCACTGACGACCGTGTTCGCCAGGTCGTCGTGCAGGGTTGTCTCGATACGCGTCTCGCACCGCGCCTCGACCTGATTCCAGTAGCCAGCGGCCAGCGTCATCCCACTGTTGCGGCAGCGATATCCCAGGATCACACTGCCCTCTTCACGGCGGGCGAATTGTGGCTCCAGCACTCGCTCAGTGAACTTGCGGGCCCTTCGAGGATCCTTGCCCTCGCCCAGGGCAGCAGACCGGACGTGGTATTCGTCGGCGCCATCC
>JAAETH010000015.1 GCA_024228575.1 Actinomycetes bacterium | reverse complement strand
GGTCGAAACCTACAACTGGTCCCAGGGTCCACCCGAGAGGTACTTCCAACCGGCGTCGGGGAGAAGGGCGACAGCCGTGCCGCCGTACTTGTCGAGCACTGCCTGAGCAGCGTGAACCACGGCACCAGAAGAAGTGCCTGCAAAGTGACCTTCGTGTGCCATCAGTTCGTGAACCGTCTTCTCGGCAAGGCCCTTGGTGACCTCCCACCGCTCGTCGACGAGCGTGAGGTTGGCGACGGGTGGTTGGAATGGATCGAGCTGGCTGCGCATGCCTCCGATGGGATCCTCGACGAACGGCTCAACCGAATGGACCCTTGTCGAAGGCCAGGCCTTCTTGATGCCACGACTGTTGCCGGTAAGGGTTCCGCCGGTTCCATATGCGGCGACCAGGTGGTCGGCCGGTGCCTCGAGCGCCCAGTCGCGGACGATCTCGGGGCTGGTCCCGAACTCGTGGGCGGCGGGGTTGGCCGGGTTGCCGTACTGATAGACCATGTGGCCCTCGCCGGCTGCGACGAGTTCGCGAGCGTGGGCGATGGCATCGTTCGGGCCGCCATCGACAACGATCAGGTCGGCGCCATAGGCCCGCAGCAGCTGCTTTCGCTCCTCGGTAGCCCTGCTGGGCAAGCAGATGGAAATCGGATGATCGTGCAACAGGGCGACCCTGGCCAGACCGATGCCGGTGTTGCCGGACGTCGCTTCGATGAGAGGTTTGCGAGGGGGAAGAAGGCCCCTCTTCTTCGCGTCGAAGAACATCGACCACGCTGGGCGATCCTTGATCGAACCCGTCGGGTTGTACCACTCGAGTTTGGCGAACAGACGGGTGCCCGGTGGGGCGAGGGCGGCTAGCTCGACCAGTGGTGTGTTTCCGGGTTTCATGGATCTCCCTCGTGGCCGCTATCGGGTTTCCGCGTGGTTCACCGAGGTAAACCTGACAAGGTCGATCATAATTCCCGGGTTTTCCAGGAATCTGGGTTCGTGCCCAAGTTCACACGCCGGTCACCGCCTCGACATCAAATGCCAAAGACTCCTGGCACCAGCAGCCATGCTGCAATTTCCGATGGGCGTCGGTGGGCGGGTACCGTCGCTCACATGTCGCTCGACCCGCAGATTCAACCGATCGTCGATGCCGTCAACGCCGCCTCCGCCGAGGCTCCACCCGTTTGGGAACAGACGGTGCAGGAGCGCCGCGAGGCCTACCTGGCGTTGTCGGCACTACCGGGACCCGGACCCGACCTCGATCGTGTCGAGGACAGCAACATCGCGGGCGTGCCGGTCCGAATCTATGCCAATGATGGCGCCAGGGGTGTCTTCATGTTCGTGCATGGCGGTGGCTACACGATCGGCGACATCGAGTCCCACGATCAGCCCTGTCGTCAGCTGGCCCTCGAATCGGGCTCTACCGTTGTTTCCATCGGCTATCGGCTGGCGCCGGAACATCCCTTCCCAGCTGGCATCGACGACTCGTGGGCTGTTCTGGAGTGGCTCGATGCGAACCGCGCAGAGTTCGGCGATAACACCCGCATCGTCGTCGGTGGCGACTCTGCGGGTGGCAACTTCTCGGCCGTGCTCGCATTGATGGCACGCGACGCCGGTGTCGACCTGGCGGCCCAGCTGTTGATCTACCCCGCTGTCGACGTCGAAGACGCCTCACCATCGTTGACCGACAACGGCACCGGCTACGTCCTCACCGCCGAGACCATGGAGTGGTTCACGGCCCAATACGCACCGGACCCCGCCGACTGGCGAGCTTCACCGGCCAGGGCCGAATCGCACGAAGGTCTGGCACCGGCGCTGGTCATCACCGCCCAATTTGACCCCTTGCGCGACCAGGGTGCTGCCTACGCCAAGCGGCTCGAGGCCTCTGGTGTGCCCGTGACCCACACCAACTACGAGGGCCAGGTACACGCCTTCTTCCAGCTCGGACCCATCGTGGGTGGAGGAGCGAGGGCGGTCAGCCAGGTCGCCGACGCTGCCAGGGTGGCGCTGAGGGCCTGAGTGTGCCCGAGCCGCGTGTGCGAGTGTTGGGCGATGGACACCTTGAACACCACAACCGATGGCGCTGTACTGATCGTCGAGATGAACCGGCCCGACGCCTTGAACGCCCTGAACGCAGCGATGATCGACGACCTGGCCGAAACCTTTCTCGAAGCCGCCACAGACGACGCCGTGAAGGTGTTGGTGCTCACCGGGGCGGGCAGGGCGTTCTCGGCAGGCGCAGATCTGGCCGAGATGGGAACCGATCTGCCAGAACCTCGCCACGGCCTGCAGGCCATGATCGACGCCATTATCTGTTTCCCCAAGCCGTTCATCGTGGCGATCAATGGCGTGGGCGCCGGGTATGGGGCAACCGTCGCCGGTCTGGCCGACCTCACGTTCATAGCCGAAGGAGCGCGGTTGCGCTGTCCGTTCTCGGCGCTCGGGCTTGTTCCCGAGCTGGCGAGCAGCCACACGTTCCAGCGATTGATGGGACGTCAGAGAGCTACCTGGTTCCTGATGTCGTCGCAGTGGGTCGGTGCCGCCGAGTGTGTCGAGGCGGGTCTGGCCTTCAAGTGTTGCCCAGACGACGAGCTGATGGACACAGCGATGGGGCACGCTCGAACGTTGGCGGCTCTGCCGCTGTCGTCGCTCGTGGCGACCAAGGAGCTGATCGTAGGGCCGCAGCTGGATCAGATGTTGGCCGCTTCGCGGACCGAAAACGCCGGGCTCGACCGCATGTTCGGCAGCCCGGCCAACCGCGAAGCCGTGTCGGCATTCCGAGAGCGGCGCGAGCCCGACTTCACCGGCATGTGAGGCCCTATTCGGCGGGGAGCAGCGCCAGGCTGTTGTTGTCCATGATCGACTGGACCGTGCGGCTGAGTATCTCGGCCATGAGTGTGTGTTGACGTCCCTCGAAGGAGTCGTAGGCCTGCCAGGACGTCACCGCGTAGATCAGGCAGTACGCGGTTGCGATGCGATACGCGCGCATCGCTTCCTCGATTGGGTAATCGACACCACCGGCTGCCAGGTTGTCGACGTACAGCTGGACGAGCTCCTCGTCGTGACCTCGCCTGGTGTCTGAGCCGATCGATTGGCAGAGGAAGTAGGCGACATCGAAGAGCCCGTTCGCGATGCCCGTGATCTGGAAGTCGAGAACCGTGAGGTTTCCGTCGTCGTCGAACAGAAGGTTGTCGCCGCGGAAGTCGCCGTGAACGAGCGAAGCCGGCGTATTGAGCTCTTCGAGTAGGAAGGGGACGAGATCGGGAAAGCGGTCGCCGAAGGCCTTGACCTCTGGCGTCAGCGTGTCGGCGTTGTGTTCGACACATGCGGGCCAACCGGCGCGAAAGATGTCAGGCAACGCGGCCAGATGGATCGGGTTCAGGAGGGGGCGAAAGACCTCCTTCATCGATTCGAGGTCGGCGTGCTGCCACCACTTGGCGTGCAGGCCGGCGATCTGGCGGACTGCGCTTCGGGCCTGGTCGAGGCTGGCCCCTGCAACCTGATCGATCTGGTCGAGGTAGGCGATGTCTTCCATGACCAGCACGAAGTCGGTCGTCTCGGAGTCCTGTACGGCGCCGTAACACTTCGGGGTCCCGAAGGGGAGGCCGTCGGTGTGTTCGTTGTAGAACGTGATTTCGCGTTTGTAGAAGCCCAACACATCGCAGATTCCCCTCTGCGCGGGATCTGTCGTTGGGAACTTGATGACCGCCGACGTCGGGCCCTCGGCGCCGTCGGAGTACTCGGGGTTGACCCGGTAGAGGATCCCGAGAAGCCCGGCCGCGTCGCCAAGGCTCTGCTTGTGGTGGAACACCACCGACTGGCTCTGGTCGAGGAAACCGCTCGCTCTGAACACCTTGGACAACCAGGCATCGTCGATTTCTTCAGGTGTGCTGATGAGCGGGATAGGCGCCAACGTCATGAGGGTCCCCGGGGGTAGAGAGCTGAACGTCTGACCCTACAGCCGTGACGCCACGGGAATGGACGGCCCTGCGACCGGTTTCCCCATATGTCGAGAAGTCGCCGAAGGAGCACGAGATGAGCGAGATCCAAGAAGTCGACGTAGTGGTCATCGGCCTCGGGCCCGCTGGTGAAACGGTCGGCGGCGATCTGGCCGAAGCCGGCCTGAGCGTCGTGGGGATCGAGGGAAGCCTGGTGGGTGGCGAGTGCCCGTATTGGGGTTGTGTGCCCTCGAAGATGATGATTCGGGCCGCATCCACCCTCGCCGAGGCGGAACGGGTCAACCAGCTTGCGGGAACGGCTGTGGCCAGGCCCGATTGGGCTCCGGTTGCAGCCCGCATCCGCGAGCAGGCGACCGACAACTGGGACGACACGGTCGCAGTCGATCGTTTCGTCGGCAAGGGAGGCACGTTCGTCCGTGGATATGCACAGATCACCGCCCCCGGCACCGTCGTGGTGAACGGCACGACCTATGTCGCCTCGAAGGGCATCGTCGTGGCGACAGGCACCCTGGCTGCGGTGCCACCGATCCCTGGGCTCGAGTCGACGCCGTTCTGGACCAATCACGACATCGTGGAGGTCGAGGAATTGCCAGAGTCGCTCGTGGTGTTGGGTGGTGGACCCATCGGGTCGGAGATGGCACAGGTCATGTCACGATTTGGTGTCTACGTGTCGATCGTCGAAGGTCTTGACCGGCTGCTTCCCCGCAGCGAACCCGAAGCGGGTGCCGTGTTGCGTGATGTGTTCGAGGCCGAAGGAATCGACGTATTCACGGGGCAGTTCGCCAAGGGTGTCTCGCACACCGGCAATCGGTTCACGGTCGAGATGCCAGACGGTTCGGAGGTGTCAGCAGAGAAGTTGCTGGTCGCAACCGGCAGGAGGACCTTCCTTCGCGAATTGGGCGTCGAACATCTCGGGGTCGATCCCGACGCCGGGCCGTTCCTGGCGGTCGACGAACACCAGAGGGTCGTCGATGGAGTTTGGGCGGTCGGCGACATCGCCGGGAACGGGCTGTTCACCCACCTGGCAACCCGGCAGGCCAAGATTGCCGTGGCAGACATCCTGATGCTCGAGGTGGAGCCGCTGAACCTCGATGCCGTATCGGCGGTCACGTTTACCGATCCCGAGGTCGGCAGTGTCGGATTGACAGAAGCCGAGGCGCGCGACGCAGGTGTCGACGTATCGATCGCCTACAAGCTGGTCGGGCACACGGCGCGCGGTTGGCTTCACTCGGTTGGCAACGAGGGTTTCATCAAGCTGGTCGCAGACAAATCGACCGAAACCCTGATCGGTGCCACATCGGTCGGCCCGGTCGGCGGTGAGGTGCTCGGCCTGCTCTCGTTGGCTGTGCACGCGAGGGTGCCGATCCGGACCCTGAAGTCGATGATCTACGCCTACCCGACGTTCCACAAGGGAGTCGAGGATGCCTTGAACGAGCTGTGATCACCCGGTCATGAGTAGCGGGCGGCGACCGCTGCCGTGGCCGAGTGGTAGCTGCCGCCGAACTTGATGGCATGGACCATGAGTGGAACCAGCTGGTGCAGGTCGATGCGATCCCGCCATGCGGGCGACAGTGGGTAGTAGTCGTCGTACGCTGCAAACACATCCTCGCCGAACCCACCGAACAGGCGCATCATCGCGAGATCGAACTCGCGATGGCCACCGAAACACGCTGGATCGATCAGCCAGCTGGTTCCGTCGGCTCCGACCATCCGGTTGCCTGCCCAGAGATCGCCGTGCAGCCTGGCGGGAAGTTCGGTCAACCCGAGCAGTGACTCGAGACGTCCGGCGACCGACTCGATATCTGCGATGACCTGATGATGAAGCGAGTCCGAATCCACGGCCAATCGCATCAGGGGCTCCAGCCGATTGGTCCGTAGGAAGTCGGCCCACGACACACACGGTTCGTTCGGCAAACCCCGGCTGCCGGTTTTCTGCCGGTCGGTGCGGCCGAAACACTCGGCCCCCGACAGGTGCAGTGCCGCCAGGTTCTCGCCGAATGCAGCCTCGTCGGGGCCGCCGTGCCCGGTCTCGATCCACTCGAGCACCAGCCAGGGTGGATCGGTGCCGACTGCCAGGACCTCCGGAACGGCGACGATGTGCGGTTCGCGCAGCCACTCGAGCCCGGCCGCCTCTGTGGCGAAGAAGTCCAGCGACGCATCCGGCTTGGTTTTTGCGAACACGATTTGTCCCGAGTCCAGTTCGGCCCGGAAGGCTTGGGCGACATCACCCCCGCCGAGGGCGGTCATCGCCACAACCCGCGACCCGAGGAGATCGCCGAGCTGAGTTGTGTACGCCGAATCCATCCCACCGATAGGTATCACTTGGGAGCCGCGCAGATGGGGAGGAGCGCAAGCGACAACCGGTTCGGAGGCGGGGCCCGAACGGCCCGGTGAGCGCAGCGAACCAGGAGTGGGCGATGGTCCCGGACAACCGTCCGTCGTACCTATCCGCTAGCCCCCTTGGCGGGGACGCGCCACGCGGAGGGGAACGCAGCGACAGTACGAGCACTATCGTGAGGTGTGTGTCGAATGAGAACTCCAGGACAGCACGGATCGATTCGTTTGCTCGGTTGCTGATAGAGGCCCGGACGTCGGGAGAGCCGCTCGACTCTGTGCCGCCTTCGTTTGTGCCAGAGAGTTTTGAGGAGGCCCAGCTTGTCGATGACCGCGTCGCCGAGTTGTCCGGCTGGCCTGTGGCCGGCTGGAAGATCGGGTGCACATCAGAGCACGCCCAGAAACTTCTCGGGGCGCCCGGTCCCTTCGCCGGGCGGGTCTATTCGGTCCACGAGTCTGGGGCCGTGCTCAGCGACGACGATCTCATGGTCGAACCCAGACTCGAGGGCGAGATCGCCTTTGAGCTGATCGAGCCGATAGCGGCCGGGGCCGCTGCCGATCGCGAGACGGTCATCGATGCCGTTGGCGCAATCGCTCCTGCGATCGAGTTTGTCGGTGGACGGTTCACCGGGTTTCCAGGGACTCCGCTGCTCCTCGTTGTCGCCGATGCCGGTTCGAACAGCCTGCTGGTACTGGGTGACAGGGTCGACGACGTCGATCTCGAAGATCTGGGAGCAGCAAACATCCAGATGATGGTCGGCGACGAGGTCACGGGTGAGGGTCGAGGCTCCGACGTTCTTGGACACCCGCTGAACGCCCTGATGTGGTTGGTCGAGCATCTCGGTGGACGTGGCATCGACCTCGATGCGGGACAGGTCATCACCACCGGAACCGCTACCCAGGTGTCCAAGTTGCCGGTCGGGTCCTTGGCGACCGCGACTATCGAATCGATCGGCTCGGTCACCGTCACCCACGGACGAAGCTGAGATCATGTCGAGCCGCGTTCCGGGCTTCGTCGCTTCCGCGGCGAGTGGCTGGGTCGCCAAGATGTGAGGGCCATACACCGGACGGTGCCGTGTATCGTTCGTTGGCGAACCCAGATCGAGGAGGAGACGATGAAACTCAAGCATCTGTTGGCCCTGCTACTGACCTTGACACTTCTGGTGGCAGCGTGTGGCAGCGACGATGACGACACGAGTGATCACGAAGCCAACGGCGACTGCACGACCGAAACCGAAGGTGTGCTGACAGTGGCCACCGGAGAGCCCGTGTTCCCACCCTGGATGGGTGCCGGCGAGGACGACTTCGACGATCCCACGACCGGCACCGGTTTCGAGGGTGCCCTCGTGTATGCCATCGCCGACGAGATGGGCATCGAAACCGTCGAATGGGTGCGCACTGGTTTCGACGAGGCTGTCGCGCCTGGCGAGAAGGACTACGACTTCAATATCCAGCAGTACTCGATCACAGCCAAACGTGACGAGGTGGTCGACTTCAGCACCGGCTATTACCAGGTCGAGCAGGCGATCATCGGTGCCCCCGACAGCCCCGCGGCGGCGGCTTCGAGCATCGCCGATCTGAAGGGTTTGCGCCTTGGCGCTGCAATCGGTACGACCAGCCTCGACTACATCGACAACGTTATCGAACCCGACAGCCCGGCCCAGGTCTACGACGACAACGCGGCAGCGAAGGCGGCCTTCGACGCCGGTCAGGTCGACGGAATCGTGTTCGACCTGCCCACCGCATACTTCATCACGGCCGTCGAGATCACCGATGCTTCGATCATCGGTGTGTTGCCCGTAGTCGGTGACGATCCCGAGGAGTTGGGGATGTTGTTCGAGGACGGCAGCCCGCTTGTCGGGTGTGTGAACGACGCTCTCGCTGCACTTCGCTCCAATGGCACCCTCGACGCGTTGGAGGACGAGTGGCTGAACCAGGGCGGAGCGGTTCCGAACCTGTCGAGCTGACCGAACGACCTGAAGAAGAGCAGCCGCCCCGGGGGCGGCTGCTCGCCTCGGTTTCGGGGTTCTTCGCCGAGGAGGGCGCACGCGCCGTTGTGGTAGCGATGGTCTCGACCATCGTCTTCTTCGGCGTCGCTATCGCCCTCGTCGTCTCGAGCCCGAATTGGCCGAAGCTCAAGAGCCAGTTCTTCAGCGCCGAAGACTTCAGCGCCAGCTTCCCCGACGTGCTCAGGGGTTTCTGGTTGAACATCGAGCTGTTCTTCTGGGCCATGCTCGTCATCCCCGTCATGGCCATGCTCGTCGCGGTCATGCGAAGTCTGCGTGGGCCGGCCTTCTTCCCGTTCAGACTGCTGGCGGTTGTGTTCACCGACCTGTTCCGTGGCATTCCGCTGTACTTGCTGATCGTGCTGCTCGGGTTCGGGTTGCCCGCCCTCGACCTGGGTGGCCTGCCCAACGGCGTCAAGTTCTGGGGCATTGCTGCACTTGCCCTGAGCTACTCGGCCTACACGGCCGAGATCTATCGCTCCGGCATCGACGCGGTGCCCGAGAGCCAGCGCTCGTCGGCCCGGGCGCTCGGCCTGACCCAATGGCAGGCGCTGAGGTTCGCCATCTTGCCCCAGGCGGTGCGCAACGTGGTGCCGGCGCTGATGAATACCGTCGTCAGCCTGCAAAAGGATGTGGCTCTCATCTCGGTGCTCGGTATTCGCGACGCGGTCCGCGAAGCCGAGATCTACACGTCGCGAACCTTCAACTACACGTCCTATGTGGTGGCAACACTGCTGTTCTTGTTGATCAGTGTGCCTCTCACCCGGTTTGTCGACTGGTTCACCGGCCGCGACCGGTCGATGCGATCACAGTCCCAGGTGTGACATGACCGATGACTCCCCGAAGCTCGTTCTCGAAGGTGTGCACAAGTCCTTCGGTGACAAGCAGGTCCTGAACGGAATCGACCTTGCCATCGACGACCACGAGGTCGTGTGCCTGATCGGCCCGAGCGGCTGTGGCAAGTCGACCCTTCTGCGTTGTGTCGACCTGCTCGATCCCATCGACGCCGGATCGATCCTTCTCGACGGCGTCGACATCACCCGAAAAGGTGTCGACGCCAATGAGGTAAGGCGCCGAATCGGCATCGTGTTCCAGTCGTTCAACCTGTTCCCGCACATGAGCGTTCTCGACAACGTGACGTTGGGGCCGCGCCGCGCACTCGGAGTCAGGAAGGCAGAAGCCGAGGCGAACGCGATGGAGCTGCTCGAGCGGTTCGGTCTCGCGGACAAGGCCGACGAGTACCCGAACCGCATCTCGGGAGGACAGAACCAGCGTGCGGCGGTCGTCAGGGCCCTCATGGGCGATCCCGACGTGTTGCTGCTCGATGAGATCACCTCGGCCCTCGACCCCGAGTTGGTGGGTGAGGTCCTCTCGGTCATCCGCGGGCTTGCCGAGCGGGGCCTCACCATGGTTCTGGCAACCCACGAGATGGGGTTTGCCCGCGATGTCGCCACCACCGTGTCGTTCCTGCACGAGGGACGTGTGCTCGAGTCTGCTCCACCCGCCGAGCTGTTCGCTGATCCCAGGTTCGAGCGGACCCAACAGTTCCTCAGGCGCGTCAGCGAGGCCGGTCGACTGTGAGAACACCCCCGGGTGCGCGGGTCGTCTCCGATCCTGCCGAGTTGCAGGACCACTTCGCCGATATGCCCGCGGCCCACATCTACGCTCTTGGCGACCTCGAGGAACCCTTCTGGTCGAACAGCACCTGGTATTGGCGAGACGGTGCCGTGGTGGGTGTTGTGGGCATGCCCGAGGGCACGTGGCAGGCCGTGTACGCGGTGTCGACCCGCAATCCTTGCGCCTCGTTGGACCTCGTAGCCGACATGATCGACGACCTGCCGGCGGGCCAATTTGTGACCGCGTCCGAGGGGCTCGAGAGTGCAATCGCCGGCCGTAGGAAGACCGTGTGGAGCAAGCCGCACGTGCGCTACGAACTCGTCGACCCGTCGGCGGTTCCCGCCCCCGATGTTCGTGTCGTGGCGCTCGGGCCCGGTCACCTCGACATGTTGCACGACCTCTACAGCGAGCCAGACTCGGCCTTCCTGCTACCTCACATGATCGGCGACGACACATTCGTCGGGGTGTTCGACAGCGATCGTCTGGTGGCGGCCGCAGGAACACACATCGTGTCGGATCAGAAACGAATGGCCGCCATCGGGGCCGTGTATGTGACACCCACTCATCGCGGATCCGGGTTGGGCCGGGCGCTGATGGCAGGTGTGATCGACCGACTGGGTGGGCGGGTCGACCTCATCGGCCTCAACGTTGCCGCAGACAACACGGCGGCTCGTGCCTTGTACGAGTCGATCGGGTTCGAGCCCATCCTCACCTACGACGAGGCCGAACTCGCCTGACACACACCACGAGATGATCGACCGTCGGGTCCCGTCAGTCGCTCATCGTCGCGAACAGAGGGTCGTCGCTGGCGCAGACCACGAGATTGTCGACCGCGAGATCCGTCAAGACCTCGACGACAGCTCTCCGGCGATTTGCATCGAGCCCCGCCGTCGGGTCGACGGCATAGATGGCATCAAAGGGCCGTGCCAACGCGACGAGCAGGCCACATATCTGGCGCTCTCCGCGGCTCATCGGACGAGGCACACGGTCGAGCAATCGTTCGGCGTCGAACGCGTCGATTGCCCAGTCGCCGAGATCGGTCGGTTCGTCGAGGCCGTGTTCATTGGCGGAAGCGATCATCTGCGCCGCCACGGTCGTGTCGTCGTCGAGGGGCGGCGGGCTTGCCAGGAAGATCGCAGACGTGCCTGTGGCCAGACCCTTCTCTTCGATGTCGGCTGAGGCCTCGAGGGGGAAGAGGTGTATCGCCGCGCTGCGCCGGTCGGTCATACCCGTCTCACGCTACGCCCAGATGAAGTGTTTCGAGGGGTTCGGTTGTTTCCCACCCTGGGTGTCGCGCGTTCTGGACAGGTTCGCTATCGAGATCCAGACCGTGTCGATCTGCGAAACCGGTGCAGATGTCTAGCAGGGTGCGGAAAATCGGCCGGGGCCGTGCCCCGTGGTGGTGTGTTGCTGCTGTGGATGGTTCCAGGGGTCGGTCCGAGGGTGTTGCTGGCTGGATCCAGTGGCTTTCGGGGCACCTGGCGGGCTCGGCGGGTCCGTGTTGGGACCGGGCCGGGCGGGGTCAGGCTGCAGCGGCGTCGAGGGTGCAGATCCAGATGAGGTTGTAGACCGCTGCTTCGGTTTTGAGCCAGGCCCGGGTGCGGTCTTGGCCGATGTAGCGGACCTTGCGGCCGGCGCCGACGGTCTTGATCCAGCCGAAAGGTTCCTCGACGCGCTTGTGGATTCTCTGGGACGCGCCATGTCCGGCGTGACGGGTGGTGCGGCCATCGATCGCTGAGCGGCGGTTGGTCGTGTTCTGCGCGACGTGGGGGGGTGAACCCGAGGCCCCGCGCGTCGGCGACGAAGTCTTTGGTGTCGTAGCTCTTGTCCGCCGCGACCCCCCGGTGGCGTTTCGTGGTCGCGAGCCGGGCCAACATGTCGGTCGCTCAGTCCCGTTCAGCGAACCCGGTCGCTTGGGTCAGTTCCGTGTCGACGATCAACGCGGTGCGGTTCTCGGTCAACAGGTGCCCCATGTAGGACGACTCCCCAGCCGCGTTGCTCGGCTTGCGAAACAGCATCGCTTCGGGATCGGTGGTCGACGTGTGGGTCTTGTTCGACCGTTTCTGGCCCTTGAAGTCGACCTCGGCGTTGCGGCCTTTGATGCTGTTGCCATCACTGTCGCCGTCGCTGCGGTCGTTGGGTTTGAGGCTCTTGTTCGATGCCCACGCCTGCAGCAGGGTCCCATCGACGGAGAAGTGATCCGATGACATGTAGTGGCTGAGCTTCGCGTGGGTCACCGCCGCGGCGAAGAACCGGTCGGTGATCTCGTGGTCCAGCAGGCGTTGGCGGTTCTTGGTGAAGGTGGTCGCATCGAATACATCGCCATCAACACCGTGGTCTTCAACACCCTGGCCTTCAACAACGTCTCGGGTGGCACCGACCGCTGACCCGAGGTCGACTACTTCGCGTCGAACTCGGTGTCGAGGCCCGCCAGGACCTCGTCCACCACCTTGCGGATCCGCCGGGTCGGATGATCGACTGGGATCAGATCCTCGGTGCTCAACGATGACAACATCGACAACTGATGCTCAGGGGTTGCACGCGTACCCCCATCCTTTTCGTTCCCCGCCCAGAACGCGAGTCCCAATCAGAAGAAATTCAGCACCCTGTTGGCCGAGCAGCCAATTCAGGGCCTAGGCGGCGTCGGTGGCAGGGTCTTGGTTGGTCTCTGGCGGGTCGGCGTTGGGATCGCCG
>JAAETH010000014.1 GCA_024228575.1 Actinomycetes bacterium | reverse complement strand
GCACCGATGCCGACGGCTTCGGTGAGGTTCGGTTTGCTGTGCCGGAGGGACTGAGCCTGTGGTCGCCGTCCGACCCTGTCTTGTACGACGTCGCACTCAGGGCCGAGACCGACGAGGTTCGCGACCGCATCGGGTTCCGTAACATCGCCACCGACGGTTCGACAATCCTGTTGAACGGCGAGCCCGTATTCCTGGCGGGCATAGCCCTTCACGATGAGGCCATCGGCTCCAACACCCACAGGGTGTCGAATGTGGAGCAGGCCCGCGAGATCCTGGGTCATGCCAAGGCGCTCGGTTCGAATTTCGTGCGGCTCGGCCACTATCAACACAACGAACACACGGTGCGGGCGTGCGACGAGCTGGGTCTGCTCGCGTGGGGAGAGCTGCCTGTCTATTGGGGCATCGATTGGGATAGTGAATCGACTCTTGCCAACGGCAAGGATCAACTGACCGAGCTGATCGTGCGAGATCGCAACCGGGCTGCCGTTGCACTGTGGTCCGTGGCCAACGAGACCAGACCGGTCGAGAATCGCAACCGCTTTCTTCGGTCGCTCATCGACCACGCGAGGGAACTCGACCAAACCCGCCTCATTACCGCCGCCCTGTTCGCTCGACCAGTCGATGGCGACTTCATGAGCGTGATGCGGGGAGTGTCCGACGCGGACTGGATCATCGACGACCCGCTCGGAGAAGACCTCGATGTGCTCGGGGTGAATCAATACCACGGCTGGTACTACGGCGATTTTGAGACGATGGCCGGTATCGAATGGACAACCCCGTACAACAAACCCCTGATCGTCACCGAGTTCGGCGCAGGCGCGAGACAGGGGCTCCGAGGCGACATCGACGAGTCGTGGACCGAGGACTTCCAGGCAGAGGTCTACCGCCACCAGTTCGCCATGCTTGACCGGATTCCGTTCCTGGCGGGCACCTCGCCATGGATCCTGAAGGATTTCCGTGCACCATTCCGTCTCCTGCCTGGCGTTCAGGATGGCTACAACCGCAAGGGCCTCATCGACCACGAGGGCAAGCGCAAGCTGGCGTTCGATATCGTGGCCGATTGGAACCGCGGGCGGTCGGGCACGAGCTAGCAGCGAGGGTCAGAATCCAGCCCTGGCAAGCGTTTCGCCCACCGGCGAAAGGCGTCCGAACCCGAAGGGTTCACCTAGCGCAGGACCCCTGTTTCGGTTGCGGCCAGGAAGGCGGCTCCGAGTGCTCCGGCGGCTTCGCCCGCCACCGCTGGTTCGCAGCGGATCGGCGGACGGTGCTCGGCTGCGACCAGCACTTCGTTCAAGTAGACACCGACGCGAGGCCCGAACAAGTCCCAGTCGCGGACCAGTCCGCCTCCGACGATGATCAGCTCGGGGTCGCTCATCGCTGCACAGTTGGCCATGCCGACCGATACCCACCAGGCAAAGGTGTCGAGCACGGCCGCGGCCTGCGGATCGCCCAGCCGACCGGCGCGCGTGACGTGTTCGCCGTGCAGCCGGGCGAGGTCGCCGTCGAGGTTCTCGACCACTGCGCTCAGATCACCCTGTTCGGCTGCCCGGCGACCGAGATAGGCGAGGCCTGCACCGCTGGCGTATCGCTCCCAGCACCCCTTGAGACCACAGACACACTGAGGCCCGGCGGGGTCGACAAGCATGTGGCCCGGTTCGCCCGCCATGCCGGCAGCACCTCGCACGATCTTGCCGTCGGCGATCAGGGCACCGCCGATTCCGGTTCCGAGCGTGATGAGGACAGCATGTTTGACGCCTTGAGCGACGCCAACGTGCAGCTCGGCTCGGGCGGCGCAGTTGGCGTCGTTGTCGACGAAGACGGGCAGGCCCACGTTGGGTTCGAGCAGATCGCGAACAGCGAACTCGTCGGAGTCGACGAGGTTCGGTGCCCGGCGAAGGCGGCCCGAGGAATCGACGAGCCCGGCAATTCCGACACCGACACCGCGCACCTCGTGGGTCTCGCCCGTGCGCTCGACCAGATCTGCGGTGAGGCCCGCCAGACCATTGACGATCTCGGGAGCCCCCTTTGGTGTTGGCCATTTCTCCTGGACCACAGTTCGACTTGTCTCGTCGATGACGAGGCCGAGCATCTTGGTCCCGCCGATGTCTATGCCGATGACCGCAGGCGCCTTCCCCGATCCTGAGTTCGAGCCATTGGGTTCTCGGGAGTTGCGCACCCGACCAAGGATCCCCGAGCCGGAGGGTGTTGGCAAGCCTTCGTGCCCGATCGGTCAGTCAGAGGTCAGTGCGTCGAAGGGCCACGGTTCTACGGCGAGGAATTGGGAGATGTCTCGTTCCAGTGCCTTGTCGTCGTGCGCGGGTGAGTTGGCAGCGAGCCGCGATTTGGCAATCCCTTTCAGCTCGTCGATCGGCGGCAAGGCTTCTCCGCGGATTGGTCGTCCCCGGATGGTTCTACACCCCAGCTGGTTCAGTGCCGCTGTGATTGCGAGGTGGCGGTCAAGTCCGGCCCCCGCAAGGGGAGTCCGGATCGGATCGTGAGACAGACGGTGGGCG
>JAAETH010000013.1 GCA_024228575.1 Actinomycetes bacterium | reverse complement strand
GCAGTGCCGAAGCGTTCGAGTTGGGGGTGGCGTTCACCTCGGTGAACACAGATCGATCGTTGGTGCTGGGTGCCGATGGGACCGTCTCGGTCGAAGATCGCGAGGGTGGGCTGCCAGCTTCGGTGGACATCTTTCACCGGCCCCACGGGTCCCATTCGACGTTGAGCACCAGCGACCAGCCGGTCACCGGCCCGTGGGTGTTGCCCGGCGCTGACGAGGTCGGCGAGGTCGGCACCGTGCTCGTCATCGAACGGGGCGAGACCGGCGAGGTTCTGGCGGTGCGGGGGTCGGCCATCGATGGGGTGGGTACCACGGTCAACTTCGGGGATCTTGGTGTCTCGGTGCCGGCTGCTGAAGCGCAATCGATCTTCGGCCCGGCGGTGGACAGCGACGGTTGGGTCAACGTGCGACAGGTACCGGTCGATGAACGGTTCGACGCCCTCGCCGCCCAAAGCGCCGATCAACGGGTGGTGTGTCTGGCTCTAAGGTACCCGGAGTCCGATGGTACGGCCGTGACCTGTTCGCTGACGTGGCGGTTCCTCCAACGCGGGATCACCCTCGCCTTCGGCTTCCAGGACGGAGCGGCGGTCAGCATGGTGTTCCTCCCTGTCTCGGTCACCGACGACCAAGTAGCCGAGGTCGGCCACACAGTGGCCAACGGACAGATCCTCGTTCTGGAACCCGCCCCACCCAACCGTCTCGAGATCCAAACCCCCGATCGGCTCCTCGTCCTACGTCTCGGCCCCTGACCCGAACCGCACCCCGGCGAGCCAAGACTCCGGCATCGCGGGACCATCGGCGAAGGACGAATGACGAACGCACGGGCACCTAGCGTCCCCGACCCGAATTGGGATGGTCCCTGTCGGGATGTCGGATGAACGGTTGGGGGCACTG
>JAAETH010000012.1 GCA_024228575.1 Actinomycetes bacterium | reverse complement strand
CATCACCGCCGTCTTCGACGACAACGAAGTCGAAGTCGGCATCGGTGACCTCCTCGAACCCGAGCCTTCCTGAGACCTCTCCACGATGGATGTGAACCCATTGAACTAGCGGGCGGGCCCGCGGATGGTGGCCGTTCTGGGCGGTTGTCCAAAGAAACCCCTTGATTACATGAACCGCGCGTGGTGTAATCATCCCGATGGTTACACCGACCGAGCTTCATGTAATCCCAGCAGCCGAGGCGGCCGACCTTGCACTCATCACCTACCGCCAGCTCGACCACTGGGCCCGACAGGGCTGGGTGGAGCCGTCGCTCCAGGCAGGATCGGGGCGCGGCGGTCGTCGGCTGTACTCCGTCGACGACGTGCTGCGCCTCGCCGCTCTCCGACACTTCGCCAAGGCCGGCTGGCCGGTTAAGGATCTCGGCAGCCAACTGCCCCACACCGACGTCGCCGGTGCTACCTGGCTCGTGGCCGGCACCGAATCGGGCCTGGTCTCCGTCGACGACGTCGACGAGCTCCACGAGCTGTTCACCAACGAGGAGCGGTTCACGGTCTATGACCTCCGCCCCTTGCGGGCTCGCATCACCGGCCCGGCCGAAACCACCGTGTCGCCCGCCGACACCGACGCTGTTCCCCTCCGGAGGCTCGCATGACCATGAGCATCGCTCCCCTACCCGACGACGCCGGCGACGGCGCCGAGATCTTCGAGGATCTCTCCGACGACGACCCCACCGGTTTCCAAGCCCGGGCCGTCAGCGTCGGCAACGAGTTCAAGCACGTCGCCCGAGAGTGGCTTGGCAAGGCCGGGGCCACGTTCGTGCGGGACCACCACATGGTCGGCTCCT
This sequence comes from Actinomycetes bacterium, assembly GCA_024228575.1. Taxonomy (GTDB): domain Bacteria; phylum Actinomycetota; class Acidimicrobiia; order Acidimicrobiales; family Poriferisodalaceae; genus JAAETH01. Next base: position 1,441 of record JAAETH010000012.1, on the reverse strand, counting down.
ATCACGTTGAAGGCCTCATCTGCGGCACCAACCAGCGGCAGTTCTTGGTGTTGGCCCATGGCGTTCTTGACGACGACAACCAGGCCGGCCTGAAACGCAGCGACACCGTAAAGAAGGCCGGATTCGACGCCATCCAAATCCGCCGGCTTCGACAGCTCCCGATCCTGTTGCTCACCTCGCATCTCCCCGCAGCCTCGAGCACGGTGTCGTCCCTGCTGTCCGACTGCGCCCAGGACATCTTCGACGTCATGGCCATCCACGGGAACCTCACCGACTTCCACCGCCTCCGCCACTACTTGCACGACGACCCGTTTCCGGGCCAGCTCCCCGCCGCTTGGCGGGACAACCCGAGCACCTGGACACCCGAACTTTTCGACGGTGACGACGCACCCATCCCGTTCCAGGTCACCTACGGTGCCACTACCGAAGACCCCGAAGACGGCGTCGAAAAGGCCTACTGATGCGCGACCGACGGCCCTCAGACTGGATAGCCGACCTCACCGGCCGCCACGAGCTCGAGCAGCAGGTCGCCGGCGAGTTCGAGGCCAACCCAGCGGTGCGTCTTCTCGAGACGAACACGAACCGCTACGACCGCCTCGACTACTCGGTGGCCACGACCAGCGTGACAGCGGCTGGTGTCGAGCTGAAGGCCAAATGGCAGCCCTACCGAGGATGGGGTCACCACCGGCCCGACGTCGACCAAGCCGACCTGTTCATCCTCGACGAACTCGCCCTTCGACGCATCGTCACCGACGGCACTAACAGCCATCTCCTCATCTACGACCACCCGATGCGCCGATGGGTCATCTTCGGCGTTGCCGACCTCATCTTGGCCCCCAAGGCTCGCATCGCCCGCCAACTCCAGGGGCGCCGACCAACCACCAAGGGCAAGGTCCTCATCGACCTACGAGACGGACTCCAAGCCGGCCAGGACCTCCCCACCGTCATCACCAGACTCGGGGCGGCTATCAACGACACCGACCGACGCTGGCCCCAAGTCGAACCCTGGCCAGCCCCCCAAACAGGAGCAGCGAGCTAGTGACCCTCTACACCACCGACGAAGCCCGAATGGCCTTCATCCGATCGGCCCTCACCATTTTTGACACCGTCGACGTCAGTCCGGCCCGGCTGAATCGCCTCATTGCCGGGCGAGGAAGCCGCAGATCCCTGGCACCCAACCAGCGCAGCACCGTCTACGGGGTGACCGGGTTTTTTGGACAATATGTCGCGTTTCAGGCTGCGGTGAGTGTTCGTTGTGCGACGGTGAGTGGTTCTTTAGGGCTGGTGAGTTTGGTGGCTAGGTTGTCGGCTGAGGAGGACGCGGCGGCATGGAGCGTGGAGGGTTTGTTCGAGCGTCGGAGCGGGTGGCGTTGGTGCGTTTCGCTGGCCAGGTCGGTAGCGAGGATCTGGTTGGCTGTTTCTCCTTGGATGATGATGATCT
>JAAETH010000011.1 GCA_024228575.1 Actinomycetes bacterium | reverse complement strand
GCAGCGATGGGCAAGATACGCGCTGGGGTGTGGGAACGATCGTCGGTCACCGGGGCCGGTGAGGTCGTGCTCGATATCGACGCTTCGCTACATGAGATCCATTCCGAAAACAAGGAAGGCACCGCACCCTGTGCCGCTCGAGTATTCGGTCGTGCCTGGTCAGGCAGCGTTTTTGTATTCGTGGATGAGGCCGTCGTATCGGGTGGTTCGCAGCACGGTGACCGTTGCCGGCGGTCTGTCGGGCGGCTCTTGGACTGGTCTTGGTGGCCGTTGTTCGAGTGATTGGTGAGGCCGGTGCTGGTTGTGGTGGTCGGTGTAGTCGCGGACCAGTCGTTCGAGCTGACGCTGGTTCCAGATGATGGTGCGGGGCAACCCACGGGGTTGCTTGAGAAGCTCGCGGCGGATCGATCCGATCCATTGCTCAGCGAACGTGTTCGCGACCGGGACCCGCACTGGTGTCTTGAGGATCTTGAAACCTTCGGTTCTGAAGATCTCGTCGAACCTGTCGACGAATTGGCTCCCGCT
>JAAETH010000010.1 GCA_024228575.1 Actinomycetes bacterium | reverse complement strand
CAGCGTGATGCAGACGTCGATGCCTCGCGTCGTCGACCAGGTCTACGGGCGCGAGGGCGGTTCTGCTGCCCTGTTGGTGGGCATGTTCGGGATCGGAATGCTCATCAGTTCCTCGTTTGTTGCGGCGCGCGAGAACATGCGACACGGTCGCAACGTGGCCTACGTCATCGGTGTTGGATTGGGTCTTGGCCAGCTGCTCGTGAGCCTAATGTCGAGCTACTGGCCGGCGGTTGTTGTGATGTTCGTCTGGGGTCTCGGCGCTGGCGTTGCCATGGCAAGCCATCGCACATTGCTGCAGGGCAACACAGACCCACAGATGATGGGCAGGGTGATGGGCCTGATGATGTTGGGCTTCGCTGGTGGGCTGCCCCTCGGTGCCGCGATCTCGGCGATCCTGACCAGATTCGTCGACGGTCAGTCCGTCATGACGATTGTTGGGGTCGTGACCATGTGCATCACCCTTCCGTTGCTCGGTAGGCGAACGATAAGGACGCTTTGACCGCGGCACACAGCTCGAGCCCAGGTCGACGTGTGAGGGATCAATCGCAGCTCAGATAGCCGCCGAGGACGGCCACAACGTTCAGACCGATCTCGTCGACGGCATATCCGCCCTCCATGACAAATTGTGTCGGCAGGTCGAGGCGGCCGATTCTCGATCCGTAGTCGCGGAAGTCGCCGGTCTTCAGTCCGAAGAAACTGATGGGATCGTTCTCGAACGTGTCAACGCCGAGCGAAACCACAAGTGCCTCGGGCCTGTGGGCCTGGATTCGGTCGAGCGCGTGGTCGAGTGCTTCGCTCCAACGTTCGTATTGTGTCGCCGGCGGTAGTGGATAGTTGAGGTTGAACCCTTCACCAGGACCAGAGCCCGTCTCGTCGGCGTATCCGAGGAAGTGGGGGAAGGCATCGTTGGGATCGCCGTGAACGGACGCGAACAGCACGTCGGAGCGCTCATAGAAGATGTCCTGGGTGCCGTTGCCGTGGTGGAAGTCGACGTCGAGTATGGCAACGCGCTCGCACCCGTCGTCGATGAAGGCCTGGGCTGCGATGGCGGCGTTGTTCAAGAAGCAGTAGCCGCCATAGAGATCGGCTGCGGCGTGGTGTCCCGGCGGGCGGCACAGGGCGAAGGTGTCGTTCCCCTCTGCGACCATCCGTTGGGCGGTCAGGGCCACCGCGGCGCTCGAGCACGCTGCCCGCCAGGTTCCGGCCACGATCGAGGTCTCGATGGCGAAGCAGTGATACCCCATCTGGCCTTCGATGTCGTCGGGGCGACGTTGCTGCATCCGCCTGGCTGGGAAGACCGACGGGATGCCCTCGCCCATGTGCCCCGCCGAGAT
>JAAETH010000009.1 GCA_024228575.1 Actinomycetes bacterium | reverse complement strand
GCAGCGATGGTGTTGCTGGTCGATCGCCGCCCTCGTACTCCTCGCCTGGTCACGGCGTCGTATGGGCCGGGCTGGTTTAGTCCTGTGACTCGACGGTTCGTGATCGAACCCTTAGCTGCTCAGGATGTGGTGTGGTGGCCGTTCATTGAGGAGCGGATCGCTCGGGTTACTCGATCGGCGTCATCTACTTTGGCGTTGGACCCGGCCCGTAAATCGGTGCTGATTCTGCGTCTCGGACGCCAGGCGATGCCTGAACGAATCGATGTTGACGCCTCAGGCTTGGCGGCGTCGGTTACCAACCATTGGTCTAAAGGCCCGGGCTCTCAGATAGGTGTCGCCCAAGACGGAGTCCCGGTGATCTGGCGTCCTGGCCAATCGGGCCGACAGGGCCTGTTGATCACCGGTACTGCTGGGGGCGGTAAGACCAGCACCGCTCATTCGCTGGTCGCTCAGGCTGGTCTCAATGGTGAGCTCATCATCGTTTTGGACGGCAAGGGCGAAGGCGAGTTCGACTGGGCGGACCGGTTCGCGGCGTTGCCCTCGACCCGGGCTGGGATGTTCGCCGCTATCGGGTTTGTGTATGCGGAGATGCGTCGCCGACAAGGAGCGGTGAAAGCCCTCGGCTATGGCGGCCGACTCCACGAGATGCCCACCGACTTGGCCACCGAACATGGTCTGGCCAAACGGTTGATGCTCTTCGCAGAGGAGATGACAACCCTTGTCACGTTCCTCCGGGCTGACCCGGCAACCGCAGTCATCGCTGATCCCAAGGAGGCCAAAGCAGCGGCGGCTAGGGCCGAAGGGGAATGGAGGTTGGCTATGGGCCAACTGGCAGAAGTGGCCCGCCTCGGCCGCTCGGCCCGGATCAGTGTTGTCGCCTCGGTACAGCACGCCATCGCGGACAACCTCGGCCCGAACCAGTTCGGCTCAACGATCATGTCGGTCCTGAACGCCCGGATCGGTGTCGGCCGGTTAGAGCGGGAGATCCTGCAACGACTGTTCCCGTCGTCGACTCCGGCCGCTCGTGAATCGCTCCAGGTCCTCGAACCAGGCCGAGCGATCGTCGGTGGTCTGTCGTCGGACACCGGCAACGAGGCCCAGCTCGCTCGAATGCATGTCGCCGCTCATGCGGAGTTGGAACTGGCGTGCCTCCAACTGGCCGCTGACACCCCCGATTTCGACGACGGTCAATCTCATCTATCACAACGAACAGGGAGTAACTGATGCCTGAATCAATGGGGGTCCGGCCCCGCAAGCTATGGCACTGGG
>JAAETH010000008.1 GCA_024228575.1 Actinomycetes bacterium | reverse complement strand
GCTCTTCTGATCTCGCTCCTGCTGCAATCGCCCTGGGGGCGTCTGTCCGGCTCGTCGGGGCAGGCGGTGATCGGCTGATCGCGTTGGAGGACCTCTATCGCAACGACGGGATCGACCACCTGACCAAGTCGTCGGACGAGGTCCTGGTCGAGCTCATCGTGCCCACATTCGATGGGCGTGCCACCTATCTCAAGTTGCGTCGTCGCGCATCGATCGACTTTCCTCTCGTCGGCGTCGCCGCCGCCGCAAGATTCGACGATGGCGGCACTTGCCTCGACGTGAGGCTGGTGGTCGGTGCGGTTGCCTCTGCCCCTATTCGTGCCAACGAGGCCGAGGCCTACCTCGTGGGTCGCCGGTTCACCGAAGACGTTGTCGAAGAGGCCGCCCGCCTCGCCTCAGGACCGATCCGTCCCCAGGACAACACCGACACCGGTTCGCGGTATCGCAAATGGATGATCCCCGTCTATGTCGGCCGGGCCCTCAGCGAGATCGACCCTTATGAGTAGTGGCTGGGGTCTCTAGCGCCGGGCTTCGGAGTTGGTCGTCTCGGCCGCACTATTCACCGAACAGGACGTCCCCGCGGGGACGTCCCGAGGTGAGCGGGATGCGAAGTGCCGGTCGACGAAGGTGCCGACCGCCTCGTCGAGTTCGCCGGTCGTGTCCAGTACGAGATGGCTCGAATGGCGCCGGCTATGGCGGGGCTTCAAGTGGACTCGACACCAACGTTGTGAGCGCCGAGCAGGCGCCGTTGAGAATGGCTTGCTGGTGTGCTCAGGGTTGCTACCCAGGCTCCGAGCAGAACGATTGCAGTGCCAAGTACTGCCCAGCCTGAAAGCGAGTCGTCGCGGAAGCCGACACCCAGTGCAATGGAAACCACAGGGATCAGGTAGGTAACGACCGAAGCTCGTACAGCGCCAGTGCGGCCGGCGAGCATGGTCATCGCCACAAAGGCGATTCCGGTCCCTCCGATACCAAGCGCGAGGCATGCGAAGAGTGGCCCCCATGCGAGCGAGCTGCGGGTGGCATCCACCAGCCCATACGGGAGGGTCAAGACGGTTGCGACCGTCAGCGCCCGCCGCAGGACGGGAAGTGCTCCGTAGGTTCGTTGCAGTGGCCCAGCGATGTTGACGGCAATGCCGTATGACGCCACAGCCAACAGAACCAGCGCGATGCCCGCTGCGGTGGTACCAGCGGAGCTGGCTTCTGGCAGCCCGATGAGGATGATTCCGCCGAGCCCTATTGCGACCCCTGCGAGTTGGCTGCGGATTGCAGGCGCGCTGAAGGCCAAGAAGCCGATGAGTGCGGCAAAGATTGGCATGGCGCCGTTCAACATGCCGGTCAGCGAAGAGTCGATCCACTGCTGCGCGATCGGGAACATGGTCAGCGGGAAGGCCATCCAAACGACGCCGAGAATCGCGACCCTCGATCGATCCTTCGTCTCGATGCGTTTCCTGTCGAGCGGGATCGCCCAGAGCGTGACGCAGCCGAACAAGACCCGGAGAAGCGTGACAAGTCCGGGCCTGAATGAGTCCAGCGCGATGTCCATGAACAGGAAGGAGGCTCCCCAAAGACTGGCAATCGTGATGAGCAGTAGCCAGTCGAGCGACACAAAGGGGGCTGACTCCACTGCACCGCTTCGGGAGGTCACGTCGATGTCGATTCAGCCGAAAGGGCGTCGGCTCCGAGGAAGGCGGCCTTGCGCTCAGGCCACAGCCATCCACCTGAGGTTCCGTCGCTGCGCACGGCCCCCACCGATCGTTCCTGCACTGCAGCCCACCGGGCCTCAACAAGTTGAACCATGACGAAACCCTAGACATACCATCCGCCGAGCTCTACCCGATTTGGGACAGCGTTGTCTTCGCCTGGCAGAGGGGACTGCCCAAACGGCGGCACACAGCAAGACGGTGCGAAGTGGCGCGACCGATTCATGAACAGAGGCATTGCCGGGCTTGGGCTCGGTCACCTCGCTCGCTGAGCTTGACGTCCCCGCGGGGACGTGCCGAGGTGATCGGGCTGCGAGACAAGTGCCGGCGGGCAGCCGATCACATCAGATTTCGCGACCGGCATGGCGAGCTCGCGCTCGATGAAACCGGCATCACCGCCCTCAACACCGCGGGACAACCTCGCTGGTCGTCACACCTAGGCGTTGGCCCACTCGGGCGGGCGTTTGTCGATGAACGCCCGGATTCCTTCCACACCGTCGTGGGTCGGCAGCAGCTCTTCGAGGTAGAGGCGTTCGGCTTCGGCGAGCCGGGCTTCAAGAGTGCCCTGGCGACGATCCCGGACTGCCTTGGTGGCCAACCTCAGCGAGAGCGGTGAGCGGGGCACGAAGTAGCGCTCGACGAAGGTTCCGACCGTCTCGTCGAGTTCGCCGGTGGGGGCGATGACGTTCACGATGCCCAAGACCTTGGCTTCCTCGGCGCTGACACTCCTGCCGGTGAGTAGCAGATCTTCTGCGGCTCGGCCCGAGAGAAGGGCTGTCGCCGCCGGAGCAATCACCCCGAGCTGGATTTCTGGACTGGCGAGGGTGGCCCTTGCATCGGCGATCACGATTCCACAGGCGAGGACCAGTTCCAGGCCGCCCCCCAAACAGCTGCCCTGCACGGCGGCGACCGTGGGGTAGGGAAATGTGAGCAGGCTGCGAATGACGCCGCCCAGTGCCGCCAGCATCTCGGGTGCCTTGTCTGGAAGGTGTTCCTCGACGCTGGCCCCGAACGAGAAGTGTTTCCCATCGGCTGCCAGCACGAGAACCTTGGCTTCGGTCGACGCAGCGGCCTCGCCGAGGGCCTCGCTCAGCTCGGTGCACATCGCGATGTCGATCACGTTGCCGGGTGCGCTGGCAAGGTTGATGGTGTGCACCGATCCGTCGGCGGACACTTCGTGGCGTATCAGGTTCATGTTCTCTCCCTCAGGGGATGAGGATCGTTCGTCGTGGGTCGCCCGCGCCGTGTGCGGCTGCGAGTACCTCGTTGATCTCGCTCATGGGGACCTTGTGGGTGAACGGCAGAATCGCGATCTGCCCGGATGTGACCAATTCGATTGCGCCCGGGTACATCTCGATCGGGCAACCCCAGTTGCCGATGGCGCTTGCGTCGAATGCCATCAGGTTGGACAACCTGATTGTGACCTTGTCACGGGTGAACCCGACGATTCCGAGCGTGGCGGCGGGCACCAGCAATCCATAGGCGGTCTCTTGTCCCGGTGCGGTGCCCGAACACTCGAAGATCTTCCATCCGGTGCGAGGCGCACCAAATGTGTCGGCGTGCCCACGTACCTGGTCGCGAACCTCGCGAGGGGAAAGCCCCCGAGAGTTCACGGTGGCCCGTGCTCCGTGGTCGAGGAGCGGTTCCAGGCGGGCATCATCGATATCGATTGCCACGACCTTGGCCCCGAACGCCGCAGCTATCTGCACGGCGTAGGTGCCGACACCCCCGACACCAACTACGACCACGAAGTCGCCCTCGCCCACCTCGGCCTTGCGCATTGCATGGAATGGGGTCGTGACCGCGTCGGCGACTACGGCCAGATCGGCCAACTCGTATCCGGATGGCAGGTCCTCGATCGGTGAGAGGCCGGTCACCGGCACGGTGATGTGGGTGGCAAATCCACCGTCGAAACCGTTGCCAGGCATCTGCTGGTCCTGGCAGACATTCGATCGACCTGTTGAGCAGAGATCGCATGTACCGCATGGAATCACCGCCGGCACCAGGACGTCGCGACCAAGCCAGTCGTTCGTGTTCGATCCGGCCTCGACAACACGGCCGCTGATCTCGTGACCCAGCACCAGTGGGAGTGGTGCAACGGTCTTCACGTCGCCGTCGAGAAAGCCGAGATCGGTATGGCACACCCCACATCCGGCGACCTCCACCACCACCTCGTCGGGTGACGGGGTGCGACCGGCGCCCTCGGCCCACACGAGTGGCTTGCCCGGTTCAACCATCTGCCACGAGTATCGATCCGTGCTGGACGTCATCGCCGCTGCTCCTTGTGGTTCTTGTCGATCCTGGTTGTGTTCGTGCGGGTCATCGAGACCTTGCTCGACGAATGAACAGGGCCCGGTAGGTCGTGCATGCGGTCTCGGCGCAGGTGGTGCAGGCTTCGCCGAAGCTGGCCGGGTCGAGCTCGGTCGAAGTGGTTTCGAAGCCAAGTTCTGTGTATTGCTTCTCTAGTTCGGCGACTCGTGTCTCGTCGCTGATCGTGCGCTGTTCCCAGCCGTCGTCGGCGAGGGCGGATGCCCGCAGCACGACGATGCTCTCGGAGCAGTAGACGGGCGGGGAATCGGATGCAGGGTTCACGCCGATGATCCGGCGGTTGCGGCCTCTCCCTCGGCGCTGAGCTTTTCGAGGCGACGGTTGGCGAGGATTGCACAGCCGAGGGCCGACACGAACTGCACCATCTCACCTTCGGGAACATTCACCTCGGAATCGAGCACCTTTGATACGGATCGGGCCATGGTCTCGAAACGCAGGATCCCACCGACGAGTGTGTACTCGGGTTCGGCGCGCACTCGTTTCATCAACTGCACGGATCGACCGGTGAGCGACTCGATGGCACCCTGCATGATGTCGGCGGGAGCTGTGCCAAGGGAGAGGTGGTTGATGACCTCTGACTCGGCGAAGACCGCACATACGCCCGAGATGGGGACCGGGTCCTTTGAAGTGGTCATCAACACATTGATCTCGGCGGTGTCGTATCCCATGTAGCGCGCCGTCTTCTCGAGGAACGCTCCGGTTCCCGCCGCACACTTGTCGTTCAGGCGAAACGACTCGACCTTCGCCACGGAATCGACCCGGCTGGCCTTCATGGTCTGGCCTCCCACGTCGAGAATGGTGCGGGTGCCTGGGAAGAGGTGACACGCACCGCGGGCGCTGGCGGTGAGGTCGGTGACGTGCAGGTCCTTGAAGTCGACCTGGTGACGCCCTTCGCCGGTGGCGATCACGTAGGAGATGTCGTCCCGGCTGATTCCGGCGTCTGCCAGTGCCTGGTCGTAGACCCGATGGGCGATCTCGCGCAGCTTGAAGCCGGTTGGAGCAAGTGCCTTGCCGATTATCTCGTTTCCGTCGACCGCTATGACGGCTTTGGAATAGGTCGAGCCGATGTCGAGCCCTGCGGTGATGGTCATGTCGTGGCTCCCGTGCCGATGGTGGGTTGGCGGCCGGCCAGGACCTGGTCCAGGGCGAACATGGCAGCACCGAGCGCGCCCATGTAGTGGCAGTCGTCGCTGATGTTCAGCCGTGTGCCGAGGCGATCCTCGAGGGCTTTCACCATGCCCTGGTTGCGGGACACTCCGCCGGTGAAAGTGATCTCTTCATCGAGGCCCACCCGGCGCATGAGCCCGACCGATCGGGAAGCGATCGACTGGTGGACACCCCACAAGATGTCCTCGATCTTCTTGCCCTTGCCAATCCAGGCGAGTACCTCTGACTCGGCAAACACTGTGCAGGTGGTGCTGATCTTGATGGGCCGTGTGCTCTGTAGTGACACAGGGCCCAGCTCGTCCAGGGGGATGTCGAGGGCCGCAGACGCCGCACCCAGGAACCGTCCGGTACCGGCCGCGCACTTGTCGTTCATGCAGAAATCGCTGATCTCCCCGTTGGCCGTGACCGAGATTGCCTTGGTGTCCTGACCCCCCATGTCGACCACTGTGCGGGTGTTGGGGAAGAGGTGAACGGCGCCACGCCCATGGCAACTGATCTCGGTGACCTGGCTGTTGCCGAAGGTGACCCGGAAGCGGCCGTAGCCGGTTCCGACCACATATTCGACTTCCTCGTCATCGATGTTGCCCTCGGCGATGGCGTTGGCGTAGGCGTGCTCGGCCGCCTGGACGACGTTGGCGCCGGTATCGATGAGTGCACGACCCACGATCTTGGCGTCCTCGTCGATGATGATTGCCTTCGTCTGCGTCGAGCCAACGTCGACACCTGCTGCATATGCCATGGTCTGCCTTCTCAGTCGTTCTGGCCGGTTTCGGCCAGCTGCCGACGTGATACGAGCCCTTCGAAGAAGGCATCGATTCGGTTCTTCATCTGTGCTTCGGAGACAACCCGGCGGTCCATCATGTCGGATTCGATGAACAACGACGGGGTGCCCGTCTTTTCGGTGAGGCTTCGACGGCCGTCGGCGAGCCCGGTCGAAACCGTTCGACAGCTCTTGATCGGGTGGTAGATGACCCCGTCGGCGTGATGGTCGGTGATCATCTGTTCGAGAACATCGTCCTGGAAGAACATCGAATCCATGGAGTCGCGCACCGAGACGAGCATGCCTTCGGCCAGGCTTGCCAGCGGATTGTCGAGGTCATACTCGAAGCCACGGTTGGTGCCACCAGAGGCAAACCAGAGGTAGGTCGAGTTCACGAACGTGCCGCCCCACTCGGTGAACAGCTCGTTGAATCGTCGGAAGATCGGATAGCAGGGGACACCGACGAAGAGCAGTCGGTACTTCTCCTCGGCGGTCTGGCCGATCCCGTTGGCTGCCTTGTATTCCATCTCCTCGACGAGGCGGTCGAAGTAGGCGGCCCCTTCGGCGGTGCCGCGGAATCCGTTTGCGACGCCGAGATAGATCGTGCCGTCGGTCAGTGCATTGAACACCGAGGGTCTGGCTGCGTTCAGCTCGAGCATGCGGCTCCAGCCGCGAGTCATGGTGTTTGCATGTCCGAGGACTTCGCGGAACTTGTCGATGTCGAAGGTCTTGCCCGTGATCTCTTCGCACAGGGTGATCAGCTCTCGGAGCTGCACCTCGACGTAGTTGCGGTCGGCCTCGAAGTCGCTGTTGCCGGCCCAGGTCTGTTTGCCGGCTTGGCGTGTGCCGGGAACGTCGATGGTGAACATCGGCGTCCCGTACATGCGCTCCCAGATCTCGGCCCACTTGATGTAGGTGTTGCAGGCGTTGGTCAACACCGAGATGGTTGGGCGGGGCAGGTTGCCCATCGGGTGTTCACCACCGCGGAGCTGTACCGCCACGTCGGCTTTCACGTAGCCGCAGATGTCTGGTGAGTAGCCGTAGTCCTCGGCTTCTTCGAGGTACTCGTGGGCGACCCTTCGAACGGCGGTCTGCAACGAGTTGATCTCGGGGAACACGACGGGCAGATCGAAGGTCTTCAGGATCTCGTTTGTGCTGCCCATGACGAACACGTAGGCGGCCTGCCCACCTGTCCGGGCCGTCTCGTTCAGTTCCGCGAACCAGTCCCGAAACAGTGCGGCACCTTCCTTGTTGCCTCGGCCGACCAGCTGGCTGCCGTCTTCAAGGGTGCTCATCGCCCCTCCTCTGAGTAGGGATGGTTATTCATGCGAACAAAAGGTTCTCGACGAAGGTCTCGACCTGCATCTCGAGCTGGCCGAACGTCGTCATGTTCTCTTCGAACTCGCTGACGAAATAGGCGATGCCTTCGTCGTCGAGTGCGTGGGTGTAGGCGACCTGTTCCTCGAGCCCCGGTTCACACATCTTGGCGGCGGCGAGGATGGCCGCATCGGCCCTGGCCTCGTTGATGCGGGCGATGAGCATCTTCTCCTTTGGCTTGCGCGTGTCGTGCTGCACAGGGCTGTAGGAGGAGCGCTCGATGTAGGCCACGGCAAGGTTCCGCAGGGGATCGCCATCCAGATCGACATCGTCGGTGATCCATCGCAACCCGATGTGGAGGTCGTCGTCGACGAGATAGCAGGTGCGTCCCAGCATCCGGATGAGATCGAAGGGTGGTTGTTCGCAGAAGCCACCTTCGAAGACCACACGAATTCGGTCTTCCTGTTTTGCGGTGCGCTCGCGGATCTGTGGCAACAACGTGGCCAGCAGCTCGTTGTGTTCCTCGCGGGGGATCATCCCAGCCAGCGACACGAGAGCGTAGGCGTCTTCGGCCGCGATCAGCCACGGTTGTTCGCGCTTGATGTCGTACAGCTCGCGCATGAGGCGTCGGTTCTCGTTGAACACGGCGATTGATTGGGCCAGTGCCTCGTCGGTTATCTCGTGGCCCGCGATCTCTTCGACGACGCGCCGCATCCGGTCGTACTCGTGACGCAGATAGTCGATGCTCCCCGTCGAGTTCGGATTTTGGGGGAGGTACAGGGTCTGGCAGGGATAGTCGAAGTTGCGGCCCCAGATCGCTGCGAGGTTGCGTGCCGCATCACAGATCGGATGTGACACGAACATGTCGAGTTCGACCTTGTCGCTGAGTGCGAGCTCGAGTGATGTCTTCAGGATCGAACACAGGTAGGAGCCGAAGTGCGAGTCGGCGAGGTTCGGATCGGTGGGAGCACCGCGCACCTTGAACGGCAGCATCCCGGCTGCGTGAACGATCTCCTCTGGGAACGAGACCTGGAAGTGTCCGACGACCTTGCCGCCGGCCTCTCGCCAGCGCTGAACGGTCTCGAAGTCGGGTGACTCGACCTGGTCACGACACTCCAGTAGGGCGTCGTCGAGTGACTTGTCGCGCCACTCAGGAAATGTCGGGTTCGGGAACTGGCTCATGGCGCTCCTCAGGTTGGGTTGGCAGTTCCGTGGAAGAACAGACCGAGGACATGGTCGAGGCCGGCGTCGACACTCGGGAAGACGTTTCCGGCATAGTCACTGATTATCACCTCGACCAGGGCGACGAACGACCAGGCGAGGATTCGAGCGTCGCCCGGTGCGAGTTCGCGGTCACGGATGCCGTCTTCGATGATGGCCTGGACCTGTCTCGGGAGGGCCTGTTGATAGGCCTGCACGAGCGTTTGGCGTTCCTCGCCAGAGAAGCTGTTGATGTCTCGCCGCACCAGGTGGGTGAGCTCGCGTTCTTCGGCGGGCAGGCGCAGATAGTCACCGGTCAACCTTGCCAGCCGATCGCGGCAGCTTCCGGTCATGGCCACGGCCTCACCGAACAGCTGGTGTTTGTGCTCGAGATCGTCGAGCATCATCGTGATGTAGAGCTGTTCCTTGCTCGAGAAGTGGTGGTAGAGGCCACCCTTGGTGACCTCGGCGGCCCTGGCGATCATGTCGGTGGTGACCTCGGCATAGTTCCGCGAAACGAAGAGGCTCTTGGCCATTGCGATGATTCTCGCATTGGTTGCTTGGGACTTGGTCGGTGCGCTCTTCAGGTCTGGGCTCATCTCACCCTGTCGTGTCCTGTCGTCGACAGGGCTCATGGTGCCGACCGACTGACCGGTCGGTACTGAACATACGCAAGTACTCTGTGGATGTCAACATCGATCCGTGTCCGCCAGATCCCGATCGCGTCGGTAGGGTCGATGACATGGATGACCATCTCTCCTCCCCGACAGCCTTGCTCCGACGTGAACACGAGCTGATCCTCAAGGTTAGCGACGCCCTCGCCGCCATGGCTCGCCGCAGCGACGAGCAGGCGCTCGATTGGGAGATGGTGTCAGATTGCATCACCTTCCTGCGCCTATATGTCGATGCGTTTCATCACAGCAAGGAAGAAGACTTCCTCTTCCCCAGCCTTGTGGCCCACGGCCTACCGGGAGAGGCCGGCCCGGTCGCGGTCATGCTCTTCGAACACGATCAGGGTCGCGAAATGGTGAGCGAGATGGTGAAGGCGGCGGGCGATGCCAGCGCCGATGATCCCCAGGCAGCAGGACGGTTGAGGGATGCGGCTCTGGGTTTCCAGGACCTGATCACCGCCCACATCGGCAAGGAGAACGGCATCCTCTTCGGGATCGCCGACCAGATCATCGAGGACGAGGCCCGCCGAGAACTCGGTTCTGCATATGAGTCTGTCTCCGAGCGGTTGTTCGAGGGTCATTCCAAGTCCGATCTCGAAGCGATCGCCAGCAGGGTTCTCGACGGCTGAAGCGAGAGCAGATCTCCCGCCTGGATTGTCCGATGCGCCACCGGGCCACGAAGGTTTCGAGCCTGTTCGTGGGGGTCAGCACGGTCTGGAGAAGTTCGACCGCAGTTCGTCGACCTCGGCTCTGAGTGCACACCCCGGAACGTGGTCGTTCACAATCCCCATCGCCTGCATGAAGGCACGAGGTACATGAGCGTCCCGATCCGAGCGACAACGGTTCAGGCGTCTCATTGCGTGAGCAGCCTCACGCAGTTGGGACAGGCACGAGGAAAGGTCAAGTCGAAGAAGTCGATGTGGAGGACCGCGCTGGTCGTATCAGCGTCGGCCCCACAGACGGTCTGGAGCGGTTGCGTCGTTGAGGCGTGAATCACCGGACTGCGGTCGCGGGCCTGCGAACCAGTGGCGGCCTGCTCGGCGAGGACCTGCTCAACTGAGACTTCGAGCCCCACGAAGTGAGACAGGGTGTCGCGCATCTCGTCCGCAGCACGCTCGGCATCGCGCCGTGATGTGAGCAGGACTGGTGCATAGGACCGCGACTCATCGCCGACCCGCCAGTGGGCTTGGACACGCCAGATCGTCTCTTTGCGCACTTCCGCATTCTGGCAGAGCCAGAGGCGGCATCATGATCCGCATGGAAACACTGGCTGGCCTCGACAATGCAGATCAGTCGGCCGTGGAGCGAGCCATGCACGCTGTTGTCCGGCGAGACCGTGCGGCGCTGGAAAACCTGGGAGCGGACAACGACTCGAATCCGTGGGTGTGGGCCGATGACTATGGCGGGGAAAGGCTCGGACTTGCCCATCCACCCGGACCCGTGGGCACATGGCCAGGTTCGACTACGCGAACAGACGCAAGGCCGGGCTGGTGTGGCGTTGACGTGGCGGTCTGGGCGACTCGGCACGAGATGACCGACTTGACGTTGCAACTCGATCTGGAGCGCACGGGCGACGGCACTGTCGAGACGACGTTCCGTGACCTTCGCGTGATGTAGCGGGCGCTCGTGGCTCAGCGGGGCTCACCTGGGTCGAGTGAACGCAGCTCGGAGTTCCCCGCACTCATCCCTGCACGCACAGCCCGGTGCGTGGTCGTTTACCAAACCCATGGATTGCATGAACGCATAGCAAGTAGTCGGACCGACGAACGACCAGCCCCGCTTCTTCAGGTCCTTCGCCATCGCCACCGACTCGGGCGTGGTGCTCGGCGGCACCCAACCTCCGTTTCGTGTCGCACTCGAACCCCCCTCCTGCATGAACGCGTAAACCGTCGTGGGGCCGACGAACGACCAGCCGCGCTTCTTGAGGTCCTTGGCCAGTGCCTTTGACGTCGGCGTTGTCGATGGAACGGGCCACTGGTCTGATGTCTCGTCACCCTCGGGCTCAGCGGGTTCCCAGCCCCAGAAGTACGCACCGAGGCTGCCGAACTCGTCCGTCATCTCACACGCTCGCCTGGCATTGTTGATCGTGCTGGTGATCTTGCCGCGGTGGCGCACGATGCCGGCGTCGGCCACGAGGCGCTCGATGTCGGAGTCGCCGTAGCCGGCAACTCTGGCGAAGTCGAAGTCGTCGAAAGCAGAACGAAAGTTGTCGCGCTTGCGCAGGATCGTGAGCCACGACAAGCCGCTCTGGAAGCCCTCGAGACAGATCTTCTCGAACAGCCGGATGTCGTCGTCGACGGGCCGCCCCCACTCCGAATCGTGGTATGCGACGTAGTCGTCGGTCGACCCCGCCCACCAACAGCGACCGTCGACAATATCTTCGTTCACGAGGAGAGCTCCATGAGGGGTCCGACTTCGATCGAAACGTACCCTGGTGCGGACATCGCGGCCTCCCGGTGGCTCACAACCACTTGGGGACCGAAACTCGCTCGTATGTGCGCAGGGTTTCGAGCAGGCTGCTTGGCGAGTCGGCCGACGCGATGATGTCGCGGTTCGCCTGTTTCATCAGGCCGGCCTCGATGGCACCATCGAGCCACGCCAGCAGCGGGTCGAAGAAACCCTTGTGGTTCAGGACCGCAATCGGCTTGGCATGTACCTGGAGCTGGCTCCAGGTCGCGACCTCGGCGAGTTCCTCGAGGGTGCCAAGACCGCCGGGCAACGCGACGAAGGCGTCGGCCAGATCGAACATGAGCTGCTTGCGCTCGTGCATGGTGTCGACCTCGATCAACTCGGTGATGTCGTCGTGCCCCACCTCACGCGAGAACAATCCAACGGGAATGACCCCTATGACCTTGCCTCCGGCCGCCATCGCTGCGTCCGCGACCACACCCATCAGGCCCACCGCTCCTCCCCCGTACACGACGTCGATTCCGTTCCTAGCGAAGGTTCTCCCCACCTCGGCTGCCGCATCGGCGTAGCTGGTGTCGAATCCAGGGGACGAGGCGCAGTAGACACAGACTCTTTCGAGCTTGTCTGTGTTGCTTTGCTCGATAAGGGTACGGTCGATGGTCATCGAGTGACCGTACCCGCCGCATAGTGATTCGGAACGGCAATCCCTGTCGAAGTCGAAACCCGCGCG
>JAAETH010000007.1 GCA_024228575.1 Actinomycetes bacterium | reverse complement strand
GGGGTTGGGAGATGTCCTCAGAGGCCGTCTGCTGGCATTCGACGCCCTCGACCTGTCGTTCCGCGAGTTCCGGATTCCGACCGACCCTCGCAATGAAGTCACATGGGCGAATCGTGAACACATCGAGCTGGGCGACTACACAGGCTCGTGTTGTGCCACGGTCGACCGTGGCAAGACTCGCTGAGATCGCTCGGCGACTATCGCGGCTACCCCCGATTGGGTGAGCCACACTGTCTGGGTGAGTGACACTCCTCCCGTTGGCCAGCGGTTCTCGATGCAGCGCATCACCAGCCTCCGACCTGTCGATCCCATGGGCTGGGTCAGGTTTGTCGTCGTGGTTGTCGTCGTTCTCTTCGTCGTCGTTCAGGTTGTGCGAATTGCTCGTTTCGACTATCGAACCGGTCCATTGGTGGGCGACCAGGCGTCACATCTTCTCCAGGCTCTGTCGTTCTCGGACGGTCTGAATCTCAACTTCGACTCCAATGACATCGCCGAGTGGCAGGAGGTTGGATGGACCGAAACGCCGCGGGGGGTGTTCTTCCAGCAGTCGGACAGCGGCTACTCGTTCTCCAAACCCTACGGCTACTCGGTCTGGCTCAGCCCGTTTGTTTTCGTGCTCGGACCGGTGAGTGGAGTCGCGTTCGCCAACGCCGCTCTGGTGGTTCTTTTGGTGGCACTTGGTTCGACCATCATCCACCGCCGGTTTGGTTGGGACGTGTCGTTCGTAGCGTCGGTGGTCTTCGTATTCGGCTCGTCGGCGTACCTGTTCGCCTACGTGATTCACCCCGATGTCTTCCTCGCCACGCTGACCGGCATCGTGGCCCTGTTGCTCCTGCGCCTCGACGAGCGGCGGACTCTCGTGGCCGCAGTTCTGTTGGGTCTTGTCGTCGGGTTTGCTGTCAGTGAGAAGCCTCCTCTCGTCTTCGCGTATGGCCTTGGGTTGGCCGCCGTTGTGTGGAGGGCCCGCAGCCGTCGACTCACCGGAACGCTTGCGGCGGGATTGGTGTTGGGCTGGCTGATAGCAGTAGTTCCCTATCTCGTCCATTCGGACTTCGATTCCTGGAATCCCTATGCGGGAGATCGCTACTACTCGGCTGATGGAGACGTTCCGTTCGACCTGACCCCCGAATCGAGCAGCGCGTGGAAGACCGAGGCAGATCGCTATTTCTCCGTTTCCTACGTGACAGAGACAATCTCGGAGCATGGTCGCGACACCGTCGGCTCCACGCTCTACGCGGTCATCGGCAGGCACACCGGGATGCTCCCCTTCATGCCTCTGGGGTTGGGTCTGCTCGTGCTGGCCCTCAGGCGCCGCGGCGTCACCAACCTGCTCGGAGTCGCCGTGGTAGCCGGGTTGCTGGGCTATCTGGCTTTCTACCTCATCCTCTTCCCTCTTAACTATTTCGGAGGAGCCCAGACAATCGGCAATCGATACCTGCTACAAGTGCTACCTCTCGCCCTCCTCCTCGCCCCGCTCGGTGCCCTGACCCAACGGTCTCTGATCAGGCTCACCGCCGTTGCTGTTGTTGCATCGATGTTCTTCCTCGGCCCGCATCATCGCGATCCTGAACGGTCCTTCTGGCTCCTGTCTCGTGTCTCGATCGCCCAACAGCTGCTTCCCTTCGAGCACGATCGCATCGATGACATCGTCTTCGCATGTGGGACCTACGAACTCGAGGTGATCGTCGACCGTGGCAGCGATCTCTGCCACGAGGTGTTCGGGATCGAGGTCGATCGCGTCTTGGTGGAACAAGGCGGCTGAGTTGTCGAGATCGACTGGAGAGCCCCCAACGGCGGGCTGACCCGAACGAGTGGGTGTCGTCGCGGGAAGCCGAGAAGGTACCCTCCTGTTCCATGTCGAAACG
>JAAETH010000006.1 GCA_024228575.1 Actinomycetes bacterium | reverse complement strand
GTTGCCGCGCTCACCGGCCTGATCCCAATCCTGGTGAACGCACGATCGGGCCCACTGCTCTCACTGATCGTCTTCGGCGCCTGGTTGCTGTTCGCCACAATACTTCAAAGAGTCGCCGGGCTGGACCGTCGCATCGTCGGCACGATCGCGTGGGCGGTGGCCCTGGTCGTGGTCACTTGGGTCGTTCTCGACTATGCGGCCGATGTCGATCGCATCGCCTCGACCTTGCGCAACGCCGCCATAGCGGTATTTGCCATCGGCGGGATCTGGATTGGCCTCAACCTGCTCACCGACCAGGCCAAGGCGCGCTGGACCGCGTTCGCCGCCGGCCTGGCAGCCCTCATCGCCGCACTGTTCTTTGCCATCGTCCGCGGGAACCGTGGGTTGCTCGGCCTCTTTGCCGACGACGATCCCATCGCTTTGTTCTCGGGTACCGGGGCGTTGGGCCTCCTCGAGTGGTCCATCGTCGGCGCAGTCATCTGGGGCGCCGCAGTCGCCGCCATCACCTTGATTTCCAAAGGCCCCGTGCGGCTGGCGATCGGCGGAGCGGCCGGGGTGCTCACCGGTTACCTCGTCGGTGACAACCTCAAGCCCTGGGTGCGCCCGCAGCTCGAGTGGGGCGAGATCATCCTGTTCACCCTCGCCGGTGCTGCCATCGGCGGCGCCTTGCGTTGGCGCAGTCGCAACTATGTCCCCGGAGCCCTGATCGGCGCGGCTCTCGGCTGGACCTGGGCGGTCTGGTTCACCTCATCGTTCGGCACCTCGAGTTCCGACGCGATATTGGCCGCCATCGTTCCCTTCACGCTGTTGGGTCTGCGACTCGGCTGGGGCGAGAACCCAGACCTCAGGGCCTTGTCGAAGCTCGACCAGCGAGCCCGAGCGCTCATCTTCTTGGGCCCCGCACTGCTGTTCATGAGCGCCGCACTCGCCATCCCGGCCATCATCACGATCGTCTTGTCGTTCAAGAACCGCGACGGAGAAGAGTGGATCGGGCTCGACAACTACGGCGACTTCCTCGGCGACGAGGCCGCATTCGATATCTCGAACTGGACCAACATCTTCACCTCCCAGCTGTTCCTGGTCGCCATTGTGCTACTGGCGGCCGGCGTGATCATCGGCACGACTTCTGGCAAACGTCGTCACGGTGTCAACACCTTCGAGCGGACCGGATCCGCGATGGCCAGCATCTCGCTAGCCGTGTTCCTGATCCTGTTCGCTGTCTTTTCCGTGCTCCGAGGCACGTTCTTCAACAACCTCTGGTGGGTCCTCACGGTCACCACGCTGTCGACGGTTCTCGGCCTCACCATCGCCGTATTGGCCGAGCGGGCCGGTCGTCTCGAGTCGCTGGCGAAGTCGCTCATCTTCATGCCGATGGCGGTCTCGTTCGTCGGCGCATCGATCGTGTGGCGTCTGCAGTATCAGCCGCGCGACGTCTCCAAGAGCCAAACCGGCTTGCTCAACGCCGTCTGGGTCGAGCTCGGTAGGCTCAGCCACTCGGGCGCTCCCCGGGTCATCGTGCTGCTGGTGCTCGCGGCGATACTCGCCTTGTTGGTCCACAAGGCGCTCCCTCGCATCCGAGCCGGCGAGTCGTTCGGGGCCTACGTCGGCGCGGGCATCATCTTCCTCTACCTCTTCTGGCAGCTGCTCAACCGCAGCCTGGGTGGCTTCAGGATCACTTCCAATGGCGAGATCGTCCCCGAGACCGTGTTGTTCATCCAGAATCCACCGTTCAACAATGTGTTCTTGATGCTCATCCTCGTCTGGATCCAGACCGGGTTCGCGATGGTCATCTTGTCGGCGGCTATCAAGGCCGTCCCCGAGGAGTTCATCGAAGCCGCGAAGGTCGACGGCGCCACCGAGAGTCAGATCTTCTTCCGCATCACCCTCCCACAGATCCTGCCGACCATCGGAGTCATCGTCACAACCCTCATCGTGCTCGTCACAAAGGTGTTCGACATCGTGAAGGTCACCACAAACGGCAACTTCGGCACCAACGTGCTAGCGAACGACATGTTCACCGAGTCGTTCAGCTTCTTCAACCAGGGCCTCGGTGCCGCGATCGCCGTCTTCATCTTGATCTCTGTGCTGCCCGTGATGATCATGAACATACGCCGAATGCAGAGCGAGAGGAGCCTCCGATGACTACGGCCACCACAACAACGGTGGAGACTGACACGCTCGGCAAACGGATCTACAAGCGGTTGTCCTCGGTACCGTCGTGGGCACTCTGGATCATCGTTGCAATCTGGACACTGCCGAGTTTCAGCCTGCTGGTCAACTCGTTTCGTGGACGGCAGGATCAGATTGCCGACGGCGTCTGGACAATCGTCGGCAATCCTTCCCAGTTCACGACCGAGAACTACGACATCGTGCTCAACCGAAGCGGAGCCGGTGGGCTCTTCGACTCGTTGATCAGCTCGTTTGCCATCGCGATCCCGGCGACGATCATTCCCATCTCGTTTGCCACGTTCGCGGCATACGCCTTCGCCTGGATCGACTTCAAGGGCAGAGAGTGGTTGTTCATCACCACGATCTCACTGCTGGCTATTCCGCTCCAGGTGGCACTGATCCCACTGCTCACCACCTACGTGGGTGGCGCTCACCAGACCATCCCCTTCACCGAGCGAGTGATCACTCTCATCCCGGACCTCGACCTCAACCAGCAGGGCGCAATCGCGGTCTGGTTGACCCACACCGGGTTCGCCATGCCATTTGCCATCTTCTTGCTCCACAACTACATCACCGAGCTACCGGCCGAGATCTTCGAATCGGCTCGCCTCGACGGCGCCAGCCACTTCACCATCTTCTGGCGCCTGGTGTTGCCGCTGTCGGTCCCCGCACTCGCTGCGTTCGCGATCTTCCAGTTCCTCTGGACCTGGAACGACTTCCTCATCGCCATCACGATGCTCAGCGGTGGCAATCCGGTCGACCTTCCGACCACGGTGCGAATCGCCAACCTAGCGGGCGACTTCGGCCTGAACGAACACTTGTTACCCGCGGGCGCGTTCGTCCAGGCGTTTGTGCCATTGGTCGTCTTCTTCAGCCTGCAGCGCTACTTCGTCAGGGGCCTGCTGGCCGGATCGGTCAAGGGCTGAACGGGTTCTCAGACACCCGGGCCGGCGGGCTTTCCGTCAGCCCGGGCTCTTGCCTGCCCCACAGACGAGACCAGGTCGAACACCTCAGAGTTCGAGGGTCGAGGGGGTCATCAACTCGGGGCCGTCCTCTGTGACCAGCACCTGGTTCTCGAACTTGACGCCCTCTCCCCCGCGGCGGTCGCCGATGAACGACTCGACCGTCAGGACCATCCCGGGCTCGAGAACAGCGTCGTATCCCCAGTCGTCCCACGCCCTTGGCACATAGACCTCGGGATACTCGTCGCACTGTCCCACCCCGTGGAACTGACACGAGTAGTGGCGGTACCGATCGACGTCGGGTAGCAAGGCATCGAAGGTCAGCTCACGAAGTGTCCGCCCCGGGGTCAACAGTTCTGTGTTGTGTGCCAACACGTCGAGCGCCATCGAGTGCAGATTGGCCTGGTGTTTTGTTGGCTTGGTGCCACCGGCGATGAACGATCTGCTGATGTCGCACATCATCCCGTAGGCACCGACGAGGTCGGTGTCGTAGGCGACCATGTCGCCTTCCTCGATCACGCGGGCCGACGCCTCCTGCATCCATGGGTTTGTGCGTGGGCCCGACGACAGGATCTGGGTCTCGATCCATTCGCCGGCCCGGCGGATGTTGCCCTCGTGCAACATCGCCCACACTTCGCGTTCGGTCATGCCGGGCGTCAGCGCCGCTCGCATCTCGCCCATGGTCGCCTCACACGCGTGGGTGGCACACCGCATCGCCTTGATCTCGTCGACGCTCTTGATGACCCGAGCCAGCTCCATGACCTCGACGCCATAACCGACCTCGATTCCGGCCGCGGCCAACGCTTCGTAGCCGAGCTGGTGACACTGGTCGACCGCCAGGCGTCTGTTGCCGCGTTGGTGCTCGCCGACGACCGAGACAATTTCGTCGGCCCATCGTCTTGCGATCTCGGCGTAGCGCGGGCCAGCGAGGAAGTAGGTCGATCCCGTCGCGGGCCGCACCTCGTCGACGACGTGGGAATGGCCGGAGAAGAACTCGCAGCCCGCATAGTCCCAGACGATGACGTATCCATCGGCCGACACGTAGCAGTAACGCGCACCGTTGTGCATGACCCACAGCTGCATATTGGTGGTGTCGGTGACGTAGCGGATGTTCATCGGATCGAACAGGACGGCGCCGCCGTACCCGAACTCGCGGAGTTTGGCGACCGTACGTTCCAGTCGGTACTGGCGCATGGCGGGCAGATCGGGCAACTCGAGTCCGGCGGCCGCCCACTCGGTCAGGCACAACTCGCCAGGCCCGATGTTCAGATGATGACCTTCGTTGGCCGCCAGGGCAAACTCGGGAGTTCCATCGCCAACGCGATGAGACGCCGTGCTGGCCTGATGTGCAGCCAGGGCAACTGCGAGACTGCGGGCGATCTTTTCAGGCATGGAGCGCCTCCGGGTTGGCTACCTCGACACCGAAACCGTATCGCCGTTGGTATCGGCGCCGTGAACGGTGACGGTCACCCCGTCTGCCGTCAACGATTCGCCCGGCTGAAGGAGCGCCGTCGCATCGGGGCCGCTGGAAGGGTGATCTCCGAGAACCTCGATGGGGCCGTGACCGCTGGTGGTCGCCGAGTCGACTCGGTAGACGAGGACACCCGTTTCGGCCAGCGCCGAGTCGGCACCGATAGCCCTGCGGCTCTCGACCACGATCGCGCTTGTCGACGACACAGGTACAACAACGGCATCGGTCCCACCTTGGGACGCGACCGGAGAGATCAATATCGGGTCGGGCATGTCGGCGGTGCAATGGATCTGGCTGTCGTCGAGCCAACCGAGCTGCCAACGATGCCAGGCGAACATCTCGTTGCCACCTTCATCGGGTGCCAGCGAACCCATTGGATCGAAGATGCCGACGAACCGATGGAGGCTCGGCCACCCCTGGTTGCGGTCGTAGGCGTCGACGAGACCCAGGGTGTGCCCCAACTCGTGATAGATGACCTCGGCGTCGTTGTTGTCCCAGTCGGTGCCACGCGCAAACCCACTCATGATGGTGGCACCGTCGGCCTCGATCCCCCACGCGGGGTGGTGTGCCACGAAGGCGGGGCTGGAGGACAGCGCTACGGCACTCGGCGCAGGCACCGCGATGACCCCATCGATGTTCGAGAAGTCGAAGGACGGATCTGCGAGCTCGACCGCCTCGTCGAGGTAGGCGAACAGTTCGAACAACACCAGCCCACGGTTGATGCCGTACTCGTCGGACCGCAGCGACATCCGCATCCATGTGTGATGGGGCACATATTCGATGTCGAATACGCCGAAGGATTGGCTCTCGAGGAAGGCTTCGGCATCAGAGAAGCCACCCTGATGGAATCGGTCTGTCGTAGATCCGGCGGCCGGGGCGTCGCTGAAGTCGACGAACAGCACGGCGAGTCGAGCAGTACCGATCGAAGGCAGTCGATTGGTGGACCTCGGCCAGCCGACCTTGACCTCGGAATTGAGCGCCCTGTGGGGTAGCTGGCAGTCGGCCGCGGCGAGTGTGCAGTCGACTGCCCCCGTTCCCGTCTCGCCTGTGCCACCTGGTGCGGCGCCGAAGCCCAGCGAACGGCCCGACTGGAGGACCAGCCGGTAGCCATCAGCGGTTGGGCTCGAGAAGATCGCTGAGACCGGGTCGCAGTACAGAGCATCGAAGCCGCTCTGCGTCGCAGCGTCACCGAATGGGACCACCGATCCATCGGCTTGGGCGATCCAGTACCCATCACCGGATTGGGAGGGGGCCATGCCGGCCGAGTTGTCGACAGTAAGCCCCAGGCCGGGCAGGCTGCCGTGGAAGGCAACGTCGCCAAAGCTGAAGATGCCGCCGTCCTTCGCCACGATCCGGTACCCATTGCCCGACGGGCTCGTCGTGATTCCGGTAGCAGGCTGGGCGAGCGCAATTCCACCCATCGAACCAAAAAACCGCGCATCACCGAAGCTGAAGATGCCACCGTCTCGTGCGACCAGCCAATAACCATTGGCGGTCGGCGTCGCCGCCATGGAGAACACTGGCTCGTTCAGGGCAACGCCACCCATCGAGCCGAGAAACGGGGCGTCACCAAAAGAGAAGATGCCACCGTCTCGTGCGACCAACCAGTAGCCATTGCCGGTTGGGGTCGCAGTACCACCGACCACAGGGTCGACAAGCACGAGGTGGGATGCGTCGCCGTGATGTGTCGCATCGCCGTGAGCTTCGACGGTGCCATCGGCATAGATCAACCAGAAGCCGTCGCCGGTTGGGGTCGAGAACCCGTTGATCACCTCGTGTGGCCACGGATTGGCAGCGGCTGCTGCGGATGCGGGCAACGGATCGACGGCCTGCACCAGGGCCGCCGCAAGAACAATCAATCCAAGCAAAACTCGTCGCACCCATCCAGTTTGGCCCACAGCACCGCCCGGCACCACCGTGGTCCGAAGCGCTGGCGCTCCCGCGATACCGTTCACATCATGAAATGGCGACGTGTACTGGTCACGCTGGCCCTCTTTGGCCTGATGGCCACGGGCTGCAGCACCGAGATCTCGACCGACGAGTCAACCCGCAACGATGAGGGAGAGATAGTCGAAGGAGGTGATGTCGGGGTCTTTGTGCTCGCGATCGGAGACTGCTTCGACGACGCCACAACAGACGAGGTGGCTTCGGTCAAGACGCTTCCGTGCAGCTCGCCTCACGACAACCAGGTGTACGCCGCCCTCGACCTGCCCGACGGCGATTGGCCCGGCGTCGAAACGGTGCAACTCGACGCGTCCTTGGCGTGTCTGGACCGGTTCGAGGCAGCCCTCGGTGAGCCCTACGACACTTCACCCCTCGATATCGCACCGTTGTACCCAACCGAGGGCAGCTGGGGAGCCGGCGACCGCGAGGTGCTCTGTGCCGTCTACAACGTCGATCTCTCCAAGCTGACGACAAGCCTGCTGGACTGACATCTCGACTCCCGATCCGAACATGATCAGGCTGCTACTCACCATCGGTGCGGCGACCATTGCAGCCACCACCCTCATCGCGTTTGCTCCCGGCGACTGGACCGGCGACCAGCGAAGCCTCGAGATCGTCTATCGCGACGGTGCCCCGGTCGTGTACGAAGTCGATGCTTCGACCAGGGTCCTTCCAACACATGTTTTCGGCTCGACCGAGATCTCTGTCGAGCTCGGCGACGGGTTCAACGCCTCGAACACCGTCGAGGTGGCGGTCATCGTCGAAGACGCCGACTACTCCCCCGGTTTGGGAGATCTCGAAGTCTTCCTGGTCGACGAGATGGGATCTGTCGAAATCGTCCCGGTCCTCACCGCCGACGATGGCAGATTCAACGCCGCTCGTCGCCCACCGGTCAAGGCAGCCGTAGTACTCGCCGTTCTCGGCATTGCCGTCGTCTTGTGGATCACCGAGGTCGTTCCCCTCTTCGTGACTTCGCTGGGCATTCCCGTCGTGTTCACCGTCGCCGAGGTAGGCACCGCCAGCGACACCCTGGCCCCGTTCTTTGACCCGATCATCGTCTTGTTCTTCGGCGGGTTCCTCATGGCCCAGGCGATGCGAAGGGTCGATCTCGACCACCTGTTGGCGGTCACGATCGTGGACGTGGCAGGGCGTGGGCCCGTGCGGCTCTACGTCGCCTTGGTCGCTCTGGCCGCGTTCATGTCGATGTGGATGTCGAATACGGCGGCGGTGACCGTCCTCATCCCGATCGCCCTCGCCGTCACGAAGCCACTCGAGTCGGAGACGTACCGCAAGACAGTCGTGCTCGGTATCGCCTACGGGGCCACGATCGGAGGGGTCGGCAGCGCCATCGGCACGCCGGCGAACCCGATTGCGATCACGTTCATCGAACGTTTGACGGGCCGAGAGATCTCGTTTGTCGAATGGTTCGCCTTTGGCCTGCCCGTCGTGGTGCTGTTCCTGCCCCTGATGGCCATCTACCTGTGGCACATCGGCAATGTCGACGTCGACCGGTCACGGTTCGGTCATGCGGCAGAAGTCGCTGGGCTTCAACGGGCCGAGGCAGGTGGTCTGACGTGGCCTCAGATGCAGGTGATCCTGGTGTTTGCCACGGTGATGACCCTCTGGCTCACCCAAACCATGCACGGTGTCAACACGGGAGTGATCGCACTCGGCGGAGCTCTCGTGTTGTTCGTCCTGGGCCTGCTCGAAACAGACGATTTGGGACACATCTCGTGGCCGACCCTGCTGACGTTTGGTGGAGGACTGACGCTGGGCTCGTTCATGGTCAGGACCGGTACGTCCGACTGGGTGGTCACCCGCCTCGCTGGCATAGGGGAATGGCCCCAATTCCTGGCGATAGCGGTGGTTGCCGTCGTCGCACTGGGCCTGACCACGGTCGCGTCGAACACGGCCACCGCGGCGACCCTGATACCGCTGGCGATCCCGTTGGCGGGGCTCATAGGGGCAGAGCCGGTGATGCTGGTGGTGGTCATCGCGGTCGCATCATCGATCGACTTCGCTCTTGTCATCGGGACTCCGCCGACGATGCTTGCCTATGACACGAAGCTGTTCACTGCCAGAGAGATTCTCGCAAAGGGAATCCCGCTCGACCTGCTGGGGCTCGCCGTTGTCCTCGTCGCGGTCCTGCCGCTCTGGGTCCTGTTCGGCCTGGTCTGACTCGACCCTGTCGCTCAGGGCATGCACCTGAGCGACCAGTGCCATCGGGGGGAGTCGAACCCCTCATCGACGTTCCCGTCGAACCGCTTCGCCGTAGCCCCGGCTGGCGGCCTCAGCCTAGTCGCGATTCCCCAAGGTTTGCAGGGTCTTCTGACCCCAACGGAACCAGTCTTCTGACCCCAACGGAACCAGTCTTCTGACCCCAACGGAACCAGTCTTCTGACCCCGACGGAACCAGGCTCCTGAATATGGCGAAGGCCTCTTGGCATCGGTCTCGTGGGGCCTCACGATGGACTCGTGACAGCCATTGTGATCCTCCTCAACCTGCTCCCGTTGATCGTGATCGGTGGGGTTGTGTGGGCGATCGTGTCGCTGCGCAGGGGTGACGATGGTCCCGACAACGTTGCGATCACGGTTCGCCGCGTGGTGGTCTACATACTGATGTTGGTGACCATGATCCTCGCTGCATCGGGCCTCGCCGGGCTTGCCGTGGAGCTGATCGATCGAGATCCGGACGGGAACGAGTCTCTGGCAACCGCTCTGGCGCTGTCGATCGTTTCGGTTCCGGGTTTCGCCGCTGTCCTCAAATTCGCGGATGCGCGATTGCGCACCCGGGACGAGCGGCGTTCGCTCGCCTGGTCGATGTACCTCAACACGGCCCTGCTGGTGACCCTGATCGCGGCGTCGGTTATGACGGTCCAGGCGCTCGCGTCGCTCTTCGAACCCGCCGATGCAACCGAGGTCGTCGCCCAGACCCTCGCCGCGGGTGTCTGGATCGCGACATGGGCTCTCCATTGGTTCTGGCTGCGACCTCGACACGGAATCGCGGGCGACGTTCACCTCGCTGCGGGCAGCGTTGTCGGATTGCTGACTCTCGGGATCGGCGGCGCCGAGTCGCTCTACCATCTGTTCGACAGCTTCTACACAACACTGTTCGACGACCCCATCGTCCACCGCGGAGGGCCGTCGGGTGAGGACGCCATCGCTACCCTCATCGTCGGAGCGACGGTCTGGGGCTGGCATTGGGTGTTGCGGTACCGAACGGCCGAGCGTACCAACCTCTGGCATGTGACGGTTGTCCCACTCGGTTCCCTGATCGGATTTGTCAGTGCAGCGACCACCGCCGCACTGATCATCAACAGGGTGACCGTCTGGTACCTGGGCAATCCGAACCAAACCCAGGCAGAGCGACACTTCGACCACCTTCCCGCCGAAACGGCGGTCATGGTCGTCGGCCTCGTGGCGTGGACGTATCATCGCCTCGTTCTCGGACGCGAAGCCGAGCGCAATACTCCCAGGCGCGTCTATGAGTACCTGATCGCCGGCGCGGGTCTGGTGACGGCGGTCGTCGGGGCCTCGATCGTGCTCTCCGCCCTGATGGCCGACAGCAGTGTCGATCGTACAAACACGACCATCGCCGGCACGGTCACCCTGGTCCTCGGTGGCCTGACCTGGCTGTGGCACTGGAAGCTGATCGGTGCCGCCGAACACAGTGATACACCAGGCGAACGGGCCTCAACGGTACGCAAGACCTATCTGATCATCCTGTTCGGTGCCTCTGTCGCCGCGGCGATCATTGCCTTCATCGGGCTCCTCACGACCTCACTGGAGGACGTTCTCGACGGCAATCTCTCCAGGACGACCCTCCACGATGCGAGGGTTCCGATTGCGGTTCTCATGTCGGTCAGCGGGGTCGCGTGGTACCACCTCAGGTTGTACGCGCGGGAGCACAGATCCGCTGCGAGTGCGGAGGGAGGCGATCTCTCTCCGGCGATCCTGGAAACGGACGCTGACCTCGCTCGACTCACAACCACCCCCGAACCCACACCCGTGCGGGTGGCTGTGGCTGCACCGACCGGGGTCGACCTCGGACCGGCGTATCGGCTCGTGCCCGGAGCCGTTTGGCACGTATGGACACGGACCGACACCTTGCCAGGGGCTCAGCTCGACACCGAAGAGTTCGCGTCCGAGGTGGCCGACCTGCCGGGTTCCGACCTCGTCGTGATCGTCGACTCGGACGGGGGCGTCGATGTCATCCCTGTGGAGGCCACCGGGTAGTTTGGCCCGTCATGGTCGCTGACCCGATTCCCCTCGTCGACATAGAGATCAAGCCGGACGATTCCCTGATATTGCGTTCGCCGCACGAACCGGGAAGCCACATCCAGAACATGGTCGATGTCTTGATCGATCGTGCAGGACGTTTCCCCGATCGCACCCTCGTAGCCGAAAAGGCCGACGACGGACAGTGGAAACATCTCACCTATGCGGCTGCCGTTGCCGGCGCCAGGTCGGTTGCCCAGTGGTTGCTCGACAACGGCGCCTCGGTGAAGCACCCGATCGCCATCTTGTCCCGAAGTTCGTGGTTCCACTTCCTGACGGCCTGGGGTGCCCAGATGGCGGCCATTCCCTACACCCCGGTCAGCGTTGCATACTCGACCGTCCCTGGCGCCTTCCCGAAGCTGCACCACGTACTCGAACGTGTCGAGCCGGGGTTCGTGTTCGCCGAGACCTTCGCAGATCACGAGGCCGGGCTCACGGGTGCACATCTCGACGCGACCATCGTGTCGAGCGGCGGCACCGACGATCATGTCGGGTTCGACGAGCTCCTGGCAACGACCGCAACAGCCGAGGTCGACAGGGTCATCAACTCCATCGGACCCGACACGGTGACCCGCTATATGTTCACCTCTGGCTCCACGGGCATGCCAAAGGGAGTCATCCACACACATCGGATGGCCAGCCACTTCCTGGCCGGGTTCGGAGCCTTCAGCGACAGCCAAACGAGCAACGAATCCAGGGTTCTCGACTGGATGCCTTGGAGCCATGTCGGGGCCGGTGTCATGCGCCTCAACGCCGTCATCACAAATGCCGGTTCGGTCTATCTCGACAGGGGCCGCCCCATTCCGGGGCAGTTCCAGACAACGATCGACAACATCCGCGATGTGTTGCCGACCACTCACTCCGGGTCACCGCTCGGCTGGTCGATGCTCGCGGACGCCCTCGAACACGACGACGACCTGGCTCGCTCGTTTTTTGCGAACCTCAACACCGCGAACTATGGGTCGGCAGCCATGCCAGCTCCTCTGGCTGCCCGGCTGAACGCCCTCATGGACAAGTACATGGACGAGCGGATCCAGATGACCACGAGCCTGCTCTCGACCGAGGTGAGCGCCTGCTTGCTGCGCTACTGGGAAACCGACGACCTCGAGGTGGCCGGCTTGCCCACCCCAGGCGCCGAACTGAAGCTCCTGGCGGTCGGGGCTGGCCGCTACGAACTGCGTGCCCGCGGTGGCGGTGTGACCCCCGGCTACCTCAATGCTCCCGAGGCCACCGCCGAAGCATTCGACGAGGACGGCTTCTTCAAGATGGGCGACGCCGTTCGGTTTCTCGACCCCGACAACCCCACACGCGGATTGTGTTTCGCCGGCCGGGTGGCAGAGGACTTCAAGCTCCAAAGTGGTACGTGGGTTTCGGCAGGCAATCTGCGTGCCCAGGTTGTTGCAGCCGCCTCGCCCTACGTCCGCGACGCAGTCGTCTGTGGGCTCAACGAAGACTATGTGGCGCTGTTGTTGTGGCCCAACATCGCCAAGTGTCAGGCTGTTGCCCCCGGCGAAGACATCTACACCTCCTCGGCGGTGCACGATGTGATCTCGGCGGGTCTGGCGACTCACAACGCCGACAATCCTCAATCGTCGGTGCGCGTAGCTCGGTACCTGCTGCTCGAAACCGAGCCCAATCTCGGCACCTATGAAATCACCGAAAAGGGATATGTGAATCAGCGGGCCGTACAGGAACACCGCTCGGCCGAGGTGGAGAGGTTGTTCGCCGCCGCCCCCGACTCTCGCGTCGTAGTCCTGTAGCGACGACCCCTCCTGCCCACACGTACCCTACGAGGGCGGTCAGCGCGGGCCGCCCCACAAGTTCGAGGAGCAACCGATGAACAAGGTCGCAATCGTCACAGGTGCAAACAGCGGAATCGGGCGGTCGACGGCCGTCCACCTGGCCACGCAGGGCTGGACCGTCTACGGCACCATGCGAGGCCTCGACAAGGGCGTCAAACTGCGGGCCATGTGTGAGGCTGCCGGTGTAGAGGTCCTTCCCCTCGTATGCGACGTGACCGACGGTGCAACGGTCACCGCGGCCGTCGACAAGGTCATCGCGGACACCGGCCGCATCGACGCCATCGTCAACAACGCGGGGATTGCCAGCAACGGCACCGTCGAGGAGACGTCGCTCGAGCGATACGAGCAGGTCATGGATGCCAACCTCCTCGGCATCATCCGATTTGTGCAGGCCGTCCTGCCCCACATGCGCGAACGAGGTGAGGGCTGCATCGTCAACGTCTCTTCGGTGATCGGTCGGTTCGCATCGCCCGGGCAGGCCGCCTACACCGCTTCGAAGTGGGCCGTCGAAGGATTGTCCGAAGAGCTGGCCCACGAGGTAGCCGCATTTGGTGTCCGTGTGGTCATCCTCGAGCCCGGCATCGTCAGGACTGCGATGCTCGCCAAGAACGTCGACGCACCAAACGAGTCCGGTGCCTACGACCATACCTATGGCCGCATGTTCTCGCTATATGCGGCTGGGCTGAGCGATGCGGGCACACCCGATCAGGCAGCCGAAATCATCTTCGAAGCGATCACCACTGACGAACCGAAACTTCGGTGGACCTGCGGTTGGGGTGGAGCCGAACTTGCGGCCGCCGCCGACAGCGTCGACTCCGACGCCTTCGTCGCACTCGGAGCGGCAGACGACGATGCCTTCTACGAAGGCTTCGAGAACCTCTTCGGGCTCAACATCCGGGCCTGAGCAACCAGACCATCCCCGTGACGCCGGCCTCTCGGGTTTGCCTAGACCCTGCGCCAGACCGACACGTGTTGCTGCGACCGGCCGGTGAATGGGTTCTGGTGCCAGTCGGCCCACCTTGCCTCGAGTTCCATCCCTGCGAGCTGGGCCATGAGGTCGAGCTCGGAGGGCCATACGTAGCGGAACGCCCCAGCCATCCTGCGAACGTCCTCGCCATCGAAGTAGTAGTGATGCGATATCGAGATCTGGTTGGCCGTGTCGATGTACTCGTCGAACCCGAGATGTTCCTCGGAGATGTCGAACGGTCGAATGGTCTGTCCCGGCGCCAATTGGTGAAGGCCGGGCACCCCGTTCTCGACGACAAACCGCCCACCCGAAACAAGGTGAGCCGCCGCGTTGCGAAAACATGCGAGCTGCAGCTGCTGGGTACGCAGATTTGTGATCGTGTTGAACACGAGGTACACGAGTGTCGCGTCGGTGCAGAGCTGCACCTCGGTCATGTCCCCCAGCGTCAAGGCGACTCGATCGGAGCCCGGCTTGGCACGAAGCTCGGCCAGCATCGGCTCGGAGAGATCGACGCCGTACACATCTACGCCCGACTCGCCCAGGGGTACCGCCAACCGTCCGGTACCCACGGCAAATTCGACAGCGGGGCCACCCTGGGCAAGCTGGGATAGAAGTTCGACCGCAGGCCCCACAACCTCCGGTGAGAACCGTTCGGCCATCGCGCGGTCGTAGCTTGCCGCCACCAACGGGTCGAGGTGTTGGTCGGGAGCGAACAGGTAGTCAGCCTCTGCCATGGAGACATTGTGACAAGACGCAACTCCCGAGTCGCTCGATTTCTTGCGCCAGTCCATCCGCGAACAAATGGACGCCACTGAGCGTGTCAGCCTCGCCCGTTCTGGTGATGGTCCGAGTGGCCAGGACTGCCGGGATGTGACCGCGGAAGCGCGAGGGGCACGTTCTGTGTTGTTGTGGTCACTCTGAATGTTTGAGTCGGCTTTCCGATGGGTGTCCCACCCCCTCGGTAAGGTTTCGCGTACGCGAAACCAACACAAACAGCGATCGAGCGGCGAAGAAGACGACGGTCGCGGCTCTCGAGGAGTTCGAGGCCGAGCCCAGAAAGGCGACCGATCTGGCGACTACGGCCAAGCGGTTCACCCAGAGCCACCCCGGCCTCGTCGTGGCGTGTGCCGATTTCGCGGATGGGCCCGTGTGGATCACCGATGGTGCCCCGTCGCCGCCACATTGGCTGACCGAACACACCGACCACTGCGCCAACACCGTGCGTGAATGGATCCGCGTCGGTCGCGCTCTGCGTGCTCCTCGCGCTTCCGCGGAAGCGTTCAGGAAGGGCGAGCTTTTGTACTCGAAGGTGCGTGCGCTCACCCGCATCGCCACCTAGCTACTTGCCGCAGTGAACACGACGATGATG
>JAAETH010000005.1 GCA_024228575.1 Actinomycetes bacterium | reverse complement strand
GGCGTCGACCTCTCGTTGGCCGACATCCGCCATCTCCTGGGAAGCCACCTCCAGGGCACCGCCGGCCGTGCCGACTTCTTTCGGGGAGGGGTCACCATCTCTTCCCCCACTCCCCTGCGCGGCATCCCCTTCCGGGTCGTGTGCCTGCTGGGCATGGACGAGTCGGCCTTCGCAGCCGGATCCCCCAACGGCGACGACCTGACCACAGCCGACCCCCGACTGGGCGACCGCGACCGTCGCTCCGACACCCGCCAGTCCCTACTCGAGACCGTGCTGGCGGCTCAGGAACACCTGGTGGTGATCCGAAACGGACGCAGTGTGGTGACCAACCAGCCGGTCCCCGCAGCGGTCGTGGTGGCCGAGCTGGTCGACGTGATCACCGACACCGTCGACCCCACGGTGCGTCGGTCGGCTGCCTCGCTCCTGACGATCACCCACCCCCGCCAGAGTTTCGACGAGCGCAACTTCGAGACGGTTGGCTCACCGTCGGTCGACGCAGGCCTCGACGGACCGTGGAGTTTCGACCCGGTGGCTCGTGACGGGGCCGTCTCGCGCCTGTCATCGACAAGAGCACAGCCCTTCCTCACCACACCCCTCGCCGACACCACCTCGGCGGTGATCTCCCTGGCCGACCTGCGCGAGTTCCTCGCCCACCCACCCCGGTGGTTCCTTCGCTCCATCCTCGAGGTCAGCCTGCCGGACAACCCGGCGCGCGACATGGGCAAACTGGTTGCGCCCACGACCGGGGCCAGCGGTGTTCCTCGCTCGGCGGAGGGACGAGATCTCGTCATTGCCCTCGACCCGCTCGAGACCTGGGGACTGCGCAACCGGTTCCTGGCCCACCGCCGAGCCGGCGGCAACGCCCAGTCATTCCTACGGCGCGAGCGTGCGGCCGAACTCCTTCCACCCGGTCGCCTTGCCCAGTCCGAACTGTCGGATGCCGAAGAGCTGATCGACGCTCTGATGGGAGCCCTCGACGGGCTTGGCGCCCGCGAACCATCGACGGAACATCGACAGATAGACATCACCCTCCCCAACGCCTGGCGCATCGTCGGGACGGTGGCGGGCGCAGGCGGCGACCACGTCGGCCCGGTCTTGGCCAGCGTGTCCACGGCCTCCGACAGGCAACGCCTCGTTCCCTGGCTCGATCTCATGGCCCTCACCGCCCACGACCCCGACACCGAATGGGCCTCGGTACTCCTCAACCGCCCGGGTTCGCGCACAGCCAAGGGCTACCAGCAGCGAGTACTGAAGATCGCCATCGCCGAGGCCGATCGCCGCCACGAGCGGGCCGTCGCCGCCCTCAGCATGGTGGTCGATCTGTTCCGCCGAGGTTCGTGTGAGCCCTTGCCGATCTTCCCGAGGCTCTCGCC
>JAAETH010000004.1 GCA_024228575.1 Actinomycetes bacterium | reverse complement strand
TTCGTCGCCTTGTCCTTGACGTACTCGACACACACCATGAACTTCCGGCCTCGCGTCTCGCCGACGATTGGTAGATCCTCGAGCGTCTTCAGCTGCTCCTCGAAGTAGGCCCCGACCTCATTGACATTGTCGAATAGTCGCTCGCGCTCCATGATCTCGATGTTCTTGAGCGCGGCGACGCAGGCTACTGGGTGCCCCGAGTAGGTGAAGCCATGGGTGAAGCTCCGACCCTGGCCGCGCTCTGAGATCACATCCCATATCCGGTCGGAGAAGATCGTGGCCCCAAGGGGCAGATAGCCGGAGGTCAACCCCTTGGCGCTGACGATGATGTCGGGTTGGATGCCGAACTCGTCGAGCGAGGCGAACCAGTGACCGAGGCGTCCGAAACCCGTCACCACCTCATCGGATACGTACAAGATGTCGTTGCGCTGACACACCTCCCACATCCGCTGGTTGTAGCCATCAGGGGCCACGATGACCCCACCCGCCCCCATGATCGGCTCGGCGAAGTAGGCCATGACATGGTC
>JAAETH010000003.1 GCA_024228575.1 Actinomycetes bacterium | reverse complement strand
AGCTTGCTGTCGAAGAGCTTGCTGTCGAAGAGCTTGCTGTCGAAGAGCTTGCTGTCGAAGAGCTTGCTGTCGAAGAGCCTGCTGACGACGAAGTTGCTGACGAAGCCTCGATGTCGGACTTCTGGGACGAAGTGCCCGCGCGAACATCTGCCGAGACCACCGATACCGACACCGGTGTCGATCACCTCGCAGCCCAGGTGGACGACAGCATGGTCATCGATCTCACCGAGGCTGGGGTTCCTTCGGTGGAGGCTGGTGATGCCATCAATGCCGACTCCGACGAGGCGGTCGAGGATCTCTGGGCCGAGGTTTCGAACAGTGATCGGTCCGCTGTGGTCGACGACCCGTTCCTGGCCGCCCTCAGGGGTCCAGACAGGGTCGAATTCGACGGATCTGGCGAACCCGACGACGACCGCTCGGGCTTTCGTCGTCGTCGTCGCACCCGTCGCTTGACCTGAACAACGTCAGGCCCTGGTGAGGCCTATCTCTATCTCGGCGCCGTCCAAGCTGACCGTCTTGGCGTCGGGTGAGTTGAGGTTGCCGTCGGCCACGACAACACCATCGGCAAGAACAGCGCCTGCGATCATGTCGCGGTGGGTATCCACAACCGAGGCCGTCGCGTCGCCGGCCGAGATGATCACATCGATGCGATCGGTCACGGCGAGGTCGATGTCCTTGCGCAACTGCTGGATGTGGCGGATCAGGTCGCGGGCATGGCCCTCGGCTTCGAGTTCGGCCGTCACCTCGGTGTCGAGCACTACAACAGCGTCGTTGGTTCGCAGACCGGCGGCTGCCGTTCCTTCGGCTGCGACGAGACCCAGCTCGAACTGGTCCGGCTGCAAGGTGTGTCCTGCGACATCGACCGTGCCATCGTCGTTGATGTGCCAATCGCCCTTCTTGGCAGCGCCGAATACCTTCTGAACGTCGCCGCCCAGCACAGGGCCGAGCACCTTGCCGTTCGGCTTGAGCACAAACTCGGCGAGGCCGCGGATCTCGTCGAACAACTCGACGTTCTTGACGTTCAGCTCGTCGGACAACAAGAACCCGAGGTCCGACAGGTCGCTGGCGTTGTGTCCTGCGACGGTCAGCTTCGACAGCGGCAACCGGACACGCAAACCGGCGTCCTCGCGCAAACGAAGTCCTGTTGATGCCACATCGCGCACGCGGTCCATGTGGTCGACCAGCTCGGGGTCCGACGGCAGTTCTTCGAGTCCCGGCCAGTGGGCCAGGTGAACCGACTCACCTCCGGTGAGCCCACCGTAGATCTCCTCTGCGACCATCGGCAGTAGGGGAGCGACCACGCGGCACAGTGTCGTCAGAGCCGTGTACAGGGTGTCGTAGGCGTCGTTCTTGTGGGCACTCGTCTCGGCCGCGGGCGCCCAGAAGCGATCGCGGCTGCGTCGGATGTACCAGTTGTTGAGGGCATCGATATAGGCCTGGATCTCGGCCGCGGCGCCCGGCAGGTCGTAGGCATCCATGTGGTTTGTGACCTCGGCCACCAGCTCGTGGGTCTTCGCCAGGATGTACCGGTCGAGCAGTTCCTCGGAATCGGTGCGGAAGGTCGCCTTGTAGCCGTCGATGTTGGCATACAGGGTGAAGAACGAATAGCTGTTCCAGATCGGGATCAGCACCTGGCGCACGACATCGTCGATACCCGTATCGCTGATTCGGGTGTCGCCGCCTCGCACGATGTTCGTCGACATGAAGTACCAGCGCAGGGCATCGGAACCCTGCTTGTTGAAGATGTCGGCCGGCTCTGTGTAGTTGCGGAGCCGTTTGGACAACTTGTTTCCGTCCTCGGCCAACAAGATGCCGTGACAGATGACATTCTGGAATGCCGGCTTGTCGAACAGGGCGCCGGCCAGCACGTGCAGTGTGTAGAACCAGCCGCGCGTCTGATTGATGTATTCGACGATGAAGTCGGCAGGGAAGTGGTCCTCGAACCATTCCTTGTTTTCGAACGGGTAGTGCACCTGGGCGAAGGGCATGGAACCGGACTCGAACCAGCAGTCGAGTACTTCGGGGACACGCCTCATCGTCGACCGACCGGTCGGATCGTCGGGGTTGGGGCGGACCAGTTCGTCGATCGTGGGGCGGTGAAGGTCATCGAGGCGCACGCCGAAATCGGCTTCGATCTCGTCGATGCTTCCGTACACGTCGGTTCGTGGGTACTCGGGGTTGTCGGACTCCCAGACGGGGATGGGCGAACCCCAGAAGCGGTTGCGGCTGATCGACCAATCACGTGCTCCGGCCAGCCACATGCCAAAGCGAC
This sequence comes from Actinomycetes bacterium, assembly GCA_024228575.1. Taxonomy (GTDB): domain Bacteria; phylum Actinomycetota; class Acidimicrobiia; order Acidimicrobiales; family Poriferisodalaceae; genus JAAETH01. The sequence continues at coordinate 29,525 of JAAETH010000003.1, read as the reverse complement.
CGTTCCTGACGTTGTCCGGCACCCAGTTGATCTGCTGGTTCAGTTCGAGCAGGCGGTCGCGGATCTCTGTGACGCGCACGTACCACGACGAGATCGCCTTGTAGATGATCGGCGTGTCGGTGCGCCAACAGTGGGGATAGTTGTGCTCGTAGCTGTCGTGGCGAACGATGCGCCCGAGCTCTTTGAGGTGACGAATGATGTCGGTGTTGGCATCGAAGACGTTCTCGCCCGCCCAATCGGGGACGTCGTCGGTGAAGCGCCCCTGGTCGTCGACGGGCACCGCCGTGCCGATCTCGATGCCGTTGGCTTCACAGATGTTCTGGTCGTCCTCGCCGAAACCAGGTGCCATGTGCACCACGCCGGTTCCTTCGGTGGTGTCGACGAAGTCGGCGCTGAGGATCTTGAAGGCGTCTGCCCGGTCGGCGAAATACGGGAGCAGCGGCTTGAATCTGCGACCGACGAGGTCGGCCCCGGCAAGGGTCGCAACCACGATTGGCTCCTCGCCGATCTGGGGTGCGTATTTGGCCATGGCATCGGTGCCGATCACAAACAGGTCGCCATCGACCTCGACCACCGAGTACGAGATGTCGGGACCGACGGCCAGCGCAAGGTTCGACGGCAAGGTCCACGGGGTTGTGGTCCACGCCAGGATCTTCAGCGCCGACCCGTTGGGGACCTGGGGATCGCTGTCGACCGGCTCGAGATCGAACGCAACCGTGACCGCGGGGTCTTGACGCGGACGGGTTGCGTCGTCGAGACGGATCTCGAAATTCGACAACGGCGTTTCTGCGCCCCAGCTATAGGGCATGACCCTGTAGGCCTTGTAGATGAGGCCTTGATCCCAGAGCCGCCGAAACGCCCACATGACGGACTCCATGTAGGGCAGATCCATGGTCTTGTAGTCGTTCTCGAAGTCGACCCAGCGGGCCTGGCGGGTGACGGTTTCCTGCCATTCGTTGGTGTACCTCATGACCGAGGTACGGCACGCATCGTTGAATCTGCCGATGCCGTACTCGTTGATGGCCACTCGACCCGAGACGCCGAGTTCCTGCTCGGTTTCCATCTCGGCGGGGAGACCGTGACAGTCCCAGCCGAAACGCCGTTCGACGAGTTTGCCCTTCATCGTCTGGTACCGGGGCACTACGTCCTTGACGTATCCCGTCAGCAAGTGACCGTGGTGGGGGAGACCGTTGGCGAATGGAGGGCCGTCGTAGAAGACGAACTCGTTGTTGTGATCCTGGTGCTGCTCGAGTGACCTCGCGAAGGTCTCATCGGCCTGCCAGGTGTCGAGGATGCGGCGCTCGATGCCGGGGAAGTCGGCCCGGGATGGCACGTGGGGATAGGGTGCTGCTTCGGTCATCGTCTCGCTCGCTCGGTTCGTGCTTCTGGTTGGCAAAACCAACCCACGAGGTTACCCGGCGAAGGGACTTCGAAACGCACCCATTTCTGCCCGCGGCAGGGCTCTGGGCTCGGCGTCAGTCGTCGGTCAGCTCAACGGTGGTGGCGGCGGTCTCGAGCAGGTAGTCGAAGATGTCTTCGAGGAACTCGGTCAGTTCGGCGAATGTGCTCGGCTTCGTCCGGAAAGCGATCGCCCCCGACTCCAAGCTGCGCTGACGGTCGTGAGAACGTCGCGAATTGCTGAACATGATCGTTGGGATCATGCGTGCCGTCGGCAGAGCCTGCAGCCGATCGAGTGTCTCGTGACCATCCAGGAGGGGCATCCGGATGTCGAGGACGAGTAGGTCAGGGATGTCTCCATCTCCCACCTTGCGAAGCACCGCCGCTCCGTCATCGACGAACGTCAGGCGGATTGGAAGGTCCGCCTTCTCCGCGGCCATCTGGAGCAGCAGCTGGTCGTGAGGATCGTCCTCGGCGACAAGGACCTCAAAACCCGCCAGGATTTCGAGCTCGGGATTGGGTGTACGAATCGGGACAACTGTCCGTTCCATGATTGCACCTTCTGTTTGCCACATGGTCCACGTGCTCCTTTCGGTCGATCGCACCACGAGTTGAGCCGGCTCAGCGTGACCGCTCAACGTTCGATGACGAGGGCAGTCCCGACTTCGCCTTCGACAGGGACCACCGGGGCCGGGGCTGCCGGCGCCGGGTCTACAGGTGCCGGAGCGACAGGTGCAGACGTGACGGCGGGCGATGCTGTCACCATGACCGCGGTCAGCGACGGATCGGAAACGATCTCGCCCATCGCCGTCGTGAATTGTCCTGCTGAGGAAACACCGCTGCCTCGTTCTACGTTGGCGGCGGCGCGAACGGGTGTTGATCTCGGACCTGACATGATCGCTGGTTCAACGAACCCGGCGTGATCTGCTGGTGGTTCGAAGTCGGGAACGGCGAGACGCATCTGGTCGTTGTTCGCCGTCGGTTGCCCTACGAGTGCGATGGACGCAACGAGCACCACAGCCCCTACGGCTGCGAACGGTCCGGCGACTGCTCGTTTCGATTCGTCGACCTGTTCGTGGCCCGAGGACAGGCGACCCAACACGGATTCGGTACGCAGAGCCAGGGCACACCGCAGCACGCCCAGGTCGAGTTCGGCCAGAGGGATCGGTTCACCGAGGTCGAGTCCTCGCTCGTGATAGAGCAGCGACAGGTAGGTGATGAGGACCTGGTCGGCAGGCCTTTCTTCTTCGATGGGAGGTTTCTGGCGCAACTCCCACCACCGGTTGGCGTCGACCGATCGTGCTGACGCTTCTGCCGTATCGAGATCGATCGACAGAACCGTCCTGCCCTGTGTGAGGGTTCCCCGGTCGATTTCGCATGCGTCGAGGAGGCGCACGTACTGCCTGGGATCGACCTCGAGGTCGCCACCGAGCATCGAGGCAACGACGGGAAACGTCAGCCCGCTTCGTTCGGCCAGGTCACCGAGCCCGATACCGCGCTCGTTGATCTGATTCAAGACCAGCTCTGCCAGCGTCAACGTAGGGCGGCACACCGCCTCGTCACCAGAGGTTGGTGTCGTTCTGGCCCGGTCGACAATCGAGAGATTCATGCAACACTCCAAGTTCCACACACGAGGCACCCGTATCGACGCATCGAGCGATCGCCTTGAGCATTTCCCTCACATGTCCACGCGAGGGGCCGCAGAGTCGGTCTCTACCGCGGCGATTGCGGCCGGCTCGGGAGTTCGATCGTCAGCGTCGCCCCAATGCCACCTCTGGGCTCGACGAAGCGAAGCGAGCCCCTGTGCAGCTCGACGATGTGTTGGCAGACGGCGAGTCCGAAGCCGACTCCCTCAATGGTCGGATCGTTGTGCAGGCGCTCGAACAGGCGGAATACCCGTTCGCGGTATTCAGGCTCGATTCCGATTCCGTTGTCGGCCACTCGAAGCTCGGTGATCCGACCTCTTGTTGAAACATCGATCAGGATGTCGGGGCTCCGGTCGTGTGATCGGTAAGTGAGGCTGTTCTCGATGACGCTGAGGAGCACAACCCGCAACATCTCGGCGCTTGCCCATACCGGGGCGGCTTCGCCCAGGACGAGCTGGGCTCCGCAAGCCTCGAGGTCGGCTGAAAGAACGTCGCGGACTTCAGCGACGAGATCAGCGATGTCGATCAGTTCTGGATCCACATCCTCGGCCTGGAGCGTCGAGATACGCAGAAGGCCCTCGATCAGCACCTCAAGACGGTTGAGGCATTCGTCGAGTCGCGATCCCAGATCCGCTGCTCGGTCGTTGGTTGGAGCCGCGTCGACGAGCCTGTCGGCGAGCAGGCGAGAGGTCCTCACAGGGGCCCTGAGGTCGTGAGCCACAATTCCTGCGTACCGCTCCAGCTGTCGATTTGAGGTCGCCAGCTCGCGTGCGATCTGTGAGAGTTGTTCGGTCGACTTGGCGCGTGCCATCGAATAGCGGACCGATCGCTCGAGGACTTCGTCGCTGACCCGGTTCTTCACGAGGAAATCCTGAGCACCTCGCTCCAGTGCAGCGAGGGCAACCGCGGGGTCGGAGTTGTCGGTCATCACGATGGTTGCAGCGCTGGTGTCTAGCGCCATGATGCGTTCGATGACCTCGACACCGGACGCGTCTGTCGGACCGAGGTCGGCGAGGATCAGATCTGGGGCCAGTTCTTCGACAGCGGATTCGAGTTCGCAGAGTCGCTCAAATGAGTGGATCTCGAAGTCGTTGGAGCAGGCGCGCCGTAGCGATCGTTCGATGTGAAGCCTGTGAATCGGATCGTCATCGAGGAGGGCGACAGTCTCAGTGCCCGACCCGGTTGAGTGGCGCGTGAAGTTCACGATGAAACCTGACTAGTGCCTGTGTTGAGTCATAGGAGCGCTGACGACGAGGCGCCGGTCCTGCCGTACCGGGACAACGAACGGGCTAGCTCGACCAGCTCGTCGAAGCTGGAGGGTTTGATCAAGTACTCGTGCACACCGAGAGAAACACAAGCCTTGCGATCTCGGGGGTTCTTCGAGTTCGTGAGGACCACCGCCGGAATGGAACCGATCTCGAAGTCGTTGCGGATTCCCTCCAAGAAGGTCATGCCATCCATCCGGGGCATCTTGAGATCGAGGACGATGACGTCGGGGAGTTGGCCTTCGACTACCCGCCGATTCAACAGATCGACCAGTTCCATGCCGTCATCAACAAACGTCGTCTCAGCATCCACGCCGGCCCTCTCGAAGGCCTCCTTCAGCAACATCTGCTCGGTCTCGTCGTCCTCGGCGATGAACACATCGACGAATGAATGTGGTCCTGCTGGCATTTGAAACCTCCCGACACATGGTCGACTCCACACCGGCGCTGTCTTCGGGGTGAAAGCTGCCTGATCTCCATTCGACAGTGCACACGAGCTGTTGAGGCAAACGCTCACAAGGCCATCAGCGATGACGACGGGGTTGTTGCATGCCGGCTCTCGGTGGGCTGAGCCACACCTGAGATCATCGTTCCGGCCGAGTCGGGGACACGGCCCCATTTTCGCGGCTCCTTAGCCACTGGGCCGTTGCGGTCGACCACAGTGTTCAACACCGATAGTTGGCCCGGATTGGAATCGCACGTGTGATTCTCTACACTTCCGCAGCTATCACCCCGTCGTAGGGAGGCGACGTGGGTGAGAGAAAGCAGCACCATGGCCCCACGCAAAAAATCCGTAGCGAAGCGGGCGCCGGCCAAGAAGGCCGCCGCCGACAAGTCGACACCCAAGAAGACCGCTGGGAAGAAGAAGCCGCCCGCATCCAAGAAGGCAAAGAGCGCCAAGAAGACGGCGCCGAAGAAGACGACAGCGAAGAAGTCCGTAGCGAAGGCTCCGGTCAAGAAGTCCTCTCCAAAGAAGGCTTCGGCGGCCGATGGCTCAAGCGCCAAGAAATCCCCGGCCAAGAAGGCCCCGACCAAACGAGGTGCAGTGACAGCTACCGATACCTACCCGTTCGATGCAGGGTTCATCGAGCAACAGCGCGTGGCACTCCTGGCCGAGCGCGAGCGGTACACACGTCATGCCGAACAACTCAAGGCCGAGGCCGATCAACTGGCAGCCGATCGCGAACCGGGCGATGTCCAGTTCGACGACGAGTCAGGCGAGGGCGATTCCATAGCCGTCGAACGTGAACGCGACCTCGCGATGTCAGCCCAGGCCCGTCAGGCCGTGGACGACATCGACGCAGCGCTAGAGCGCATCACCGATGGCTCGTACGGCATGTCTGTGGTGTCTGGTCTGCCGATTCCTCGCGAACGCCTCGAGGCCATCCCGCAGGCCGACATGCGTGTTGACGAGAAGAGCCGCGGCATGAACTGGCGCTGAGGTGCGCCACAAGACCGAAATCTGGGCGAAGTGCGCGGCACGGCAGATCTGACGCTCGCGGCCGTCGCCGTCTCCGTCTTGATCGCCGACCAGGCAACCAAGTTCTGGGCGCAGGCAGCGCTCGATGACGGACCGATCGATGTGGTTTGGACGCTTCGTTTCTACCTCGTCGGCAATACGGGCATGTCGTTCTCGCGCGGCAGCGACCTGGGGCCGTTCCTGGGACTTGCGATCGTGGCAATCGTTGTCGCGCTGGTCGTCTTCCGGTCTCGTATCCGCCCGGGTTGGCCTCTGTTCGCCTACGGGTGCATCCTCGGGGGGGCCATGGGCAACCTCGCCGACCGCGTGTTCCGTGGCGAGGGCTGGTTGCGCGGCGCCGTCGTCGACTTCATCGACTTCCAGTGGTGGCCGGTATTCAACATCGCCGACATGGGTATCGTCTGCGGCGGAGTCGCCATGGTCCTGATCTCGTGGTTCGATGCCAGACACGACGACGGCGCGGGAACACCTCCGATCGACGGCAGCGATGTCGGCTCCGCGGAACAGGCAACAGAGTGATCAACGAGGCGATACCACCCTCGCTCGACGGAGAGCGACTGGATCGGGTCGTTGCACTCATCACCGGTCTCAGCCGTAGCGCTGTGAAACCTCTGCTCGAGGCCGGGCGGGTGAGCGTGAACGGTGCCGTCCCGTCCGAGCGGGTTGCAAGGGTGGCAACAGACGACGAGGTGGCCATCGACTACGACCCCCTAGCCGAGCCGGACCACACGATAGAGGCCAACAGCGACATCGACATCTCGGTTGTGCACGAGGACGACGAAGTCATCGTCGTGGCGAAGCAGCCGGGCCTGGTGGTTCATCCCGGAGCCGGGCACATCGACGACACCCTCGTGAACGCCCTGCTCGCCAGGTATCCCGAGATCGTTTCCGTGGGTGACCCGGCACGGCCCGGCATCGTGCATCGACTCGACCGCGACACCTCGGGCCTGCTGGTAGTCGCCCGCAGCGAGAACGCCTATGACGACCTCGTCTCCCAACTGAGCCTACGGACCGTCACCCGCCGATACGAGGCGATCTGCGTCGGTCGACCCACACCGGCACGGGGGGTCGTCGACGCTCCGATAGGTCGCAGCAGGCGTTCGCGTACGAAGATGGCTGTGTCGCACGAGGGCAAGCCGGCGCGCACGCACTATCGCGAGCTCGCCCACTTCGACGACCCGATCGTGGCCTCACACGTCGAGTGTCATCTCGAAACGGGGCGCACACATCAGATCAGGGTTCATCTCGGGGCAATCGGTGCTCCCGTGATGGGCGATGTCACCTATGGACGGCCCGACACATTCGGCGCGGGTCGCGTCATGCTGCACGCTGCGTGTCTTGTGTTTGAACACCCGGGATCGGGCGAGGTTGCGCGGTTCGACGCCCCTTTGCCTCCCGACATGATCGACGTGTTGAGCAGGCTCGACCTGCGCTCGACCGATCCGGTGTAGCTACCGCCCTAGTCCGATTCCGCGGGGGGTCCGTTGGTTCCGGCGGGCCAGGGTCTTTCACCACGAGCCATCTCCGCCACATCGGCCAGCGAATAGGAATCGAGCATCACTCGCATCGCCTTGCCGGTCTCGGCCCATACCGACAACAACACACACTGGCCCTCGTGATCACACGCACCGTCCTGGTGGGGCTGCCCGAAATCGCCGAGACCGATCGGACCATCGACAGCGCTGATGACCGAGCCGATGGTTATGTCGGCCGGGTCGCGAGCGAGCAGGTACCCGCCGCCCACACCTCGTTTCGAGCGGACGATGCCGGCGCCCTTGAGCGACAGCAGGATCTGCTCGAGATAGGGCTGAGGCAGGTTGGTCCGCTCTGCGATGTCGCGCACCGACGTCGGACAGCCGGTGTCGTGGAGCGACAGCGACAGCAAGGCTCGACAGGCGTAGTCGCCCCGGGTCGATACCGACATCACTCGTCATCGTATTGGATGGCCCGCGCTCGTGTGCGTATTGATGCGCGTTCGGCCGCGTGGCCAGGTGATTGACTGGGGTGATGGTCGAACCGCCGGTACTGCCCGATTACTCCGGAGCGTCGATTTCGGGCATCGTTCCAGCCCTCATCGCCCGGCCACCACAGCGACCGAGCTGGATGCCTCATCAGGCGTGGGAGGCCGATCGGATCGTCCTCCTCGTTCTCGACGGGCTCGGTTGGGAGCAACTGGAGGCCCATGCGGAGTTGATGCCGACGCTGTCGTCGCTGGCGGGTGGGCCCATCACCAGCGTGTGCCCCAGCACGACCGCGACTGCCTTGCCGTCGATCACAACCGGAACGGCGCCGGGCGAGCACGGGTTGGTCGGCTACCGGATCGCAGATTCGGGGTCGGTTCTCAACGTCCTCAGGTGGCGCCATGATTCGGGTGGTGACGCTCGCCAACGGGTGCCGGCGGACGACTTTCAGCCGATTCCACCATTCCTGGGAGTTGATGTTCCAGCGATCACGAAGGCCGAATTCGGGTCGACCGGCTTCACCGACGCCCATCTCAGGGGCGCCAGGTGGTGTCCGTGGGCTGTGCCCTCCTCGATCGTGACCCGCACCGCAGAGTTGTCCAGGGCGGGTGAGCGTCTCGTGTACGCGTACTACGACGGCATCGACAAGGTCGCCCACTTTGAAGGGCTCGGCGAGGCATACCGCGACGAGCTCCGTTTCACGGACCATCTGGTGGGCGCTGTGCTCGAAGCGGTGGCACCTGGAACCGCCGTGATCGTCATCGCCGATCACGGCCAGGTCCACGTCGGCGACAACAACGTCTATCTCGCTCCAGAGGTTTTGGCCGCTACCAGTTTCCAGTCGGGTGAAGCCAGGTTTCGGTGGCTGCACGCACGTTCCGGGAGGGCCGCCGATCTGCTCGAGACCTGCACCGGCATGTACAGCGATGTCGCGTGGGTCGCCTCGGTTGAACAGATCGTCGACGAGGGCTGGTTCGGCGCACATCTGTCGTCAGCGGCGCGTCGGCGCCTCGGTGACGTTGCTCTCGTGGCTCGCGAGCCGGTTGCGTTCGACGACCCCGCCGACGGTGGCAACATCGAGTTGATCGGCCGACACGGTGGTCTCACCTCGGCTGAGATGTACGTACCGCTACTGGTCGGTGTCAGGTGAATCGGCCCGAATCGAGCCGACTTTCTGGCACCCAATCGCTGGGCCGATAGATTTCGAGCATGAGCGAACCCGAGATTCCCGAGGTCGTGGCCTCCGAGCAAGAGAACGACGATCCAGAAGACCAGGGAGAGTCGATCTCGGAGCCGGCCAAGGTCATGCGTATCGGAGCCATGATCAAGCAGCTTCTGGAAGAGGTCAGGCAGGCCCCGCTCGACGAAGCCGGACGTGAACGACTCGCCCAGGTCTACGACACATCGATCGAGGAGCTCTCAGCAGCACTGTCTCCGGACCTTCGCGAGGAACTCGACAGGCTCACCGACCCCTTCGAGCAGCGAGGTGTTCCGACCGAGGCCGAACTTCGCATCGCCCAAGCCCAGCTCGTCGGCTGGCTCGAGGGCTTGTTCCACGGTATCCAGGCTGCGTTGTTCGCCCAACAGATGGCCGCCAGACAGCAGCTCGACCAGATGCGTCAGCCAGCCCTCGTGCCCGGACCACAGGTCCCACAGCCTGGAGTTCCCCGTCCCGAGGGTCCCGGCGTCTATCTCTAGCCGAGACGGCGCTAAGCTGGCCTGCCTCGTGGTCGAGTCGTTCGTTGCGGTCGCGAGTTCAAGTCTCATTCCAACCTGCGATCTCCTGGGGGTCCGGATCTAGATGGCCATCGAGGTCGACACCAAAGACTGCACCGCTCTCGACGAGGACGAGCTGGTCGACATCGCCGATCTGGTCGCCGAGGCGGCCGCTCCACACGATGCCGAATGGGCCGATATCGAGCGCGCTCGCTGGGTTCTCATCAGCCAAGCTCGCGAGGGCGGCAGGCTGAATGGCATATCGATGTTCACCCTCGAACGGGTCGGGGGGACACCCGCCATCCTCATCGGCACGATGGTGGTCAGGCGCAACTCGAAGCGGGGATCGGTTCTCAGGGCTTTGGTCGCTGAGCAACTGCGACGTGCGGTTCTCGCCTTCCCCGACGAGGATGTCCTCTACGGCGGGTGCCTGGGCGAGATCGGTGGGGTCGAGGCTTTCACCCAGTTCGCGGACGTCGTTCCCAGGCCGGGCTACAGACCCTCGGGCGAGGACAGGGCATGGGGCCAGCGCCTGAACAGGCGCATGTCTCCCACCGGCGACTACGCAAAACGAGAGTTCCGGATCACGGGCGAGGGTTCTTCGAACGCCGTCATCGATCACGAGACCACAAAAGACGACGCCGATCCCGAGTTGGTGGAAGCTTTTGATGGTGTGGATCCTGCCAATGGTGACTGCGTCATCATGTTCGGATGGGCGATGGCCGAACTGCTCGAGAAGCAGCTCTGAGCCGCACGGTGCGACCCTTTGGGGCGCCTGAAGGCGATCTGGAGGACTCGAGCCGCACGGTGCGACCCTTCGGGGGGTTTTCCGCTCTCATGAAGCGGCGTCGCATGACTCGGGCGTTCAGCCCTCGGCCGGTCGAACCCGAGCTGCTCGATTCACTTCTCGATACCGCCAGACGTGTGCCGTCGGCGGGGAACTCTCAAGGGTTCGATTTCCTCATCTTGTCGACATCAGAGGCGATCGAGCGCTACTGGTCGACGACGTTCAGGCCTGAGGCGCGTGCAGGGTTCGAGTGGCAGCAGCTGTTCGAGGCGCCGGTGCTGGTCGTCATCTATGCAGACTCTGCGGCCTACGTGAGCCGCTACAGCGAGCCAGACAAGGTCCGCACCGGGTTGGGGGAAGGGCCACAGGCGTGGGCGACGCCGTACTGGCTCGTCGACGCCTCGATGGCGGCGCTGGCGTTGCAGCTGGCGGCCATCGATGCAGGTCTTGGCGTGTTGTTCTTCGGCGTGTTCGACCACGCCGATGCCGTCGCATCAGAGTTCGGGGTTCCGTCCCACCGCGAGGTGGTAGGCACTGTGGCGATCGGATACGCCGCCGACACCGGCGGTGGAGATGTGGTGTCGGCAGGACGTTCGTCGGTTCGAGCGCGCCGCGACCTCGAGGAAGTTGTGCATCGCAACAATTGGTGATCGGTTCGGTGGACCAGCCACCTTCGGGCTACAAGCCGTTGGGGAGGTACTCGCCGCCGCGCTCTTCGCAGGTCTGCTGGTCGACGGCGAGGCTCAGCTCGAGGATGTTGCCCTCGGCATCGGTTCTGCGACATACCGGACCGTTGTAAGCGACCGATGTGTCGGAGGTGACGGTGCCATCCGGGTAGACCCGCAACACGTTCCCCTGGTCGTCCTGGCACAGCGCTGCACCATCGACTGCCCCGATCAGGCGGTGGGCCTCAGGGCAGCCGCCACCGGGCTCCTGGCAGATCGGCTCTTCACCGTTGCTGCCGACGAGGACGAGACCCTCGGGGCAGCCCTTCTTCTCACCGGTGGGCGGCGGACTGGAGGTGAAGCTTGTGTCGGTGGTGTCGCTGGATTCTGAGGTATCGGTCGACTCGGGAAGGGTGTCGGCCGTGTTCGCGGTGTCGTTCTCGGTGTCGTCGGCCGCTGTTTCGTCGGAGCCCACCGTCGACTCGGTGGTGTCGTCGTCGACGGTCGGGACCTCGATGTTGCCCTCGGTCGTCGACGTGGGGCCCGAGTCGTCCTCGATGATCAGGGTGGTGGGTGACGAGAGATTGTCGCCGTCGCCGGAGCAGGCACCTGCCATGGCCAGCAGCGCGACCAGCAGCGCCAGAATTTGTCGTGAGGTGCGCGTTTGGCTATGCATCGACACTCCAAGCTAGAGACATGTGCGGCAAAGTGGGTGTCACCCACCGAATTGCGACGTATCGGCCAGTCGGCTGAGACACCTCTCGCATGAGCGTCGGTGAGGATGTGAAGCGACGGCGGGGATACAGTTCGTCGAATGGATCTTCGACTGGACGACAAGGTCGCAATCGTCACTGGCGGTTCGCGAGGCATCGGCAAGGGCATCGCACTGGAGTACGCCAAGGCGGGTGCCCAGGTGATGATTGTTTCGCGCAAGGCAGAAGTCTGCGAGGCCGCAGCCGAAGAGATAGGCCACGGCTGTCGCTGGATGGCCGGCAACGCCGGTGACGAGGTCTTTGTCGCCGATGTCGTATCCACGGTCATGGCCGATTTTGGTCGCGCCGACATCATGGTGAACAACGCTGGTACCAACCCCTACGCCGGCCCGACCATCGATATCGACTTGCCCCGATGGAACAAGACCTGGCACGTGAACGTCACGGCCCCCCTGATGTGGAGCAAGGCCGTCTGGGATGCCCACATCAAGGAGAGCGATGGTGGTTGTTCGGTCGTGAACATCTCGTCGGTCGGTGGATTCGCCACCAATCCAATCATCGGCGCCTACGACGTCACCAAGGCCGCCTTGATTCACCTCACCAAACAACTCGCCGCCGAGATGGGCCCGAAGGCAAATGTCAACGCCATCTGCCCTGGTTTGGTCAAGACCGATTTTGCCCGCGTGTTGTGGGAGGGCGACAGGGGTGACCAGGTCGCCCAGGCCTATCCGATGAAGCGTCTAGGTGAAGCCTTCGACATGGCGGCCATGGCCGTGCTGTTGGCCTCAGAAGCAGGCAGCTGGCTCACCGGCCAGGCGATCGTCATCGATGGTGGCGGGCTCGTCAGCTTCAGCAAGATCGGTTGAACCGCTGAATATCGCAGGCACAGCACTCGAACACTGGATCGAGGGAGCCAGGCCCAAGACGCTTCCCGCAGCCGTGGTTCCCGTCGCGGTCGGCACGGGTATCGCCTTCGGTGACGGCCAAGCCGTCGGGGGCCGGGCCCTGCTGGCCGCCGTCGTGGCGCTGGCGCTCCAGATCGCCACCAACTACGCCAACGACTACTCCGATGGGGTGAGGGGGACCGACGACGTCAGGGTCGGACCACTACGTCTGGTCGCGTCTGGCACGGCGAGACCCCGAGCCGTCAAGGGCGCCGCCCTCGTGTGGTTCGGTGTCGCCGCGGTGTGTGGTGTGGTGCTGGCATTGTCGACATCGTTGTGGCTCGTCGCGATCGGAGCGTTGGCCATCGCCGCAGGGTGGCTCTACACCGGAGGGCCATCGCCCTACGGATACATGGGCCTCGGCGAGGTCTTCGTCTTCGTCTTCTTCGGCCTGGTTGCCACCGTTGGAACGGTCTACGTTCAGACCGAGACCATCGGGCGCATCGAGTGGGTCGCGGCGGTCGCTGTGGGCGTGCTGGCCGTCGCCTTGTTGATCACGAACAACCTTCGCGACATCCCTGGCGACATCGAGTCGGGGAAGCGGACGTTGGCGGTTCGGTTGGGTGACGAACGGACGCGTCGGTTCTACGTGCTGGCCATCGCTGCCGCGTTCGTCGCCGTTGTGGTGTCGGCCATCGACAGGCCTTGGGCGCTCGTTGGGCTTGCTGCTGTTCCGTTGGCCGTTCCTCCGATTCGGGTTGTCCTCGGAGGGGCCAAGGGCCGCGACCTCATCGCCGTGCTCGCCGGCACCAGCCGGCTGCAGCTGGCGTTTGGCGTCTGCTACAGCATCGGCCTGGCCATATGAGGTCGGGCCGGGGTTGACCACGGTGGTTGACTACGGTGGTTGAGATGAAACAGACCGACGAGCGATCGTCGCCTGGCGTCTTTTCGCGTGGGCGAATCGTCATGCTCGTCGTCGCTGCTGTGGCTCTGTACCTCGTGGCCCCTTCGCTGACCGAGGTGCTTCAAGCCTGGCCTCGGCTCTCCGACATCGCCCCCGGCTGGTTCGGGCTGATGCTCACCGCCGAGGTCATCAGTTTCGGCGCCGTCTGGTACCTGCAGCGCCTCGCCTTCCCCGAGGCTGGGTGGTTCGAACTGATCACGTCTCAGCTCGCTTCGAATGCCTTCAGCCGGGTGGTGCCCGGTGGGGCTGCTGCCGGTGGAGCTCTGCAGTTCCGAATGCTCTCTCTGGCAGGGAACGACCCCGCTGCGGCCGCCGCCGCGCTGACGGCTCTCTCGCTGGTCACGACAGCCTCGCTGTTCGTGCTGCCCCTACTCTCGATTCCGGCGATCCTGGCCGGGATGCCTGTGCCCAATTCGATTGCGAGGGCGGCCTGGCTGGGTGCGGGTCTCTTCTTCGCGCTCGGGATCGTCACCGTCATCCTTGCGAGGTCTTCACGATTGCTGCAGGTAGGAGGGCGCCTGATCGAGCGCGTCCACCCGACAGGTCCCGGCGTGAAACCCTTGCCTCAGCGCCTGGTCGAGGAACGCGATGCGGTGGTCTCCTCGATCGGTAGCCGCTGGCCCAGAGCGGCGGCAGCGTCGGTCGCGAAGTGGTTGTTCGACTTCTATGCCCTGCTCGCCGCCCTGGTGGCAGTCGGCGACGAGAACCGGGTGTCTTTGGTGTTGCTGGCCTATGTTGCCGGAGCGGTGTTGACCATGGTGCCCATCACACCCGGCGGCCTCGGCTTCGTCGAGGCCGGTCTGACGGCTGCACTCATCGCGTCAGGTGTGAGTCCCGGCCGTGCGGTTCTCGCGACATTGGCGTATCGCCTCGTCAGCTACTGGCTGCCGATCCTCGCCGGACTTGGGGCCTATGTCCTGTTTCGAATCCACTTCCACACTGCCCTTCGTCTCGAATAGACCGGTTCGGGGTCAGCTGCGCCTGGTTGCGGTCAGGAGTTGGGCTGCTCCGAAAGTCAGCGGCTGCCACATCACATCGTCGAAGCCAGCGGCCTCGAGGTCGGCCAGCATCTGATCGACCGGTGGTAGGTAGGCGAGCGACTTGGGCAGATATGCGTAGGCGCTCTTGTCCGACAACATGCCGCCGACCCACGGGACCACCTTGCCGAAGTAGATGCCGTGACCGAACTTGGCCACCTTGTTGCGCGGCTCGGCGGCGTCGAGCAGCGCGATGCGGCCTCCGGGACCGACGACCCTGCCCAGTTCAGCGAAGAAACCTGGCAGGTCGACGAAGTTGCGCAGGGCAAAACCCGACACAACTCCGTCGACCGAGGTGCTGTTGAAGGGCAGTCTGAGAGCGTCGCCCTGCACCATCTGCGCGTCTGTGTGGCGTGCCTGCATCATTCCCATTGAGAAGTCGATGCCGATTGGGTGGTGACCGGCGATCGAGAGGTCGTTGCACAAATCGCCCGTTCCGCAAGCGATGTCGAGCACGACCGAGCCGCCGCCCAGCGCCAGCTCGCCAACAGCTCGCCGACGCCAGCGAACGTCGATGCCAAAGGTCATGATCCGGTTGACCCGGTCGTAGCGCGGGGCGATGCGGTCGAACATCGACTTCACCGCCGACGCCTTGGCGTCGCCCTCTAGGAGTCCGTCGTCGGTGACGGGCGACTGGGGGTCGTCAGGCATAGACGCGGTAGATCACCTCGGCCACGCAGGCTGGCTTTTCGGTGCCGTCGATCTCGAAGGTCAGCTTGAGGGCGTATTGTGCGCCACCTTCGAATCGATCGACGGAGACAACCTCGGCCCCTGCGCGGACGTTCGAACCGACCGGGACCGGCGACATGAAACGGAGCTTGTTCGCGCCGTAGTTCACTCCCATCGCCACCCCGCCGACGGTCATGATCTCGGCGACGAGCATCGGAGCCAGAGAGAGGGTCAGGTAGCCGTGGGCGATCGGCCCACCGAAGGGGCCCGCCTTGGCCCTCTCGACATCGATGTGGATCCACTGATGGTCGCCGGTCGCATCAGCGAACGTGTTGACCTGCTCCTGGGAGACGTTGTGCCACTCGCTGAAGCCGAGGTGGGAACCCACGCGTGATTCGAGGTCGTCGATGCCGTTGATCTCTGTTGCCATTGAGCCAGTCTTTCAGGGTTGAGTTACTCGAACCATATGCGGGCGTGGTTGCGGCTCTGCTCGTGAACGAGGAGGGTCAGCAGGGCGCCTGCGAACATCAGGCCGATGAGCGACAAGCCGATCCCCACGCTGAAGACCACGAGCACGCTTATCAGTGCCATCATCGAGGCACCCCCGATCGCGATCGCGTAGCCGACCTTGCGGTCGTTTGCGATGCCGACGGCACCGGCGCCCTGAGCGACCACCGCCACCAGCACGATGATCAACGGAAGACCGGACTCTCTCGACAAGTAGCCGATGTTGAGCAGATCGAAGAAGGTGCTGAAGTACGACAGCATTACGGCCATCTGAAGGGTCTGGGGTTGTCTCTTGTTGAACCATCGAATGTCGTCCATTGGACAGACATTGTGCCAGGGTGCGGGGCTAGCGCCGCACCGACCTGTGATGTGCGGTCAGCTGGCCGCAGGCGGCATCGATGTCGGTGCCGCGGTTGCGCCTGACGGTTGCGTTGACCCCTCCGGTGTGCAGGCGGTCCTTGAACTGGTGAACTCGGCTCAGCGGCGAGCCGACCGTCGCATATGCGGGTGTGGCGTTCAAGGGGATGAGGTTCACGTGTGCCCGCAGGGGAGTGGCGTAGGCGGCCAGTTCCGCTGCGTCTGCGTCGGTGTCGTTGACCCCGTCGATCATCGCCCATTCGAACGACAACCGACGGCCGGTCGTCTGGACGTAGCGATGACATGCTCGTGCCAACACGTCGAGGGGAAAACGCTTGTTGATCGGGACGAGTTCGTTGCGTTTTGTGTCGTTGGCGGCGTGAAGTGATACCGCCAAGCCGACTTGGGATTGCAGATCGGTGAAAGCTTCTATGCCGGGTACGACTCCGACGGTCGACACCGTGAGATGTCTTGCGCCGATGCCGACGTCCTCGTTCAGGCGCTCGAGCGCGGAGGCGACCGGGCCGAGATTGGCGAGCGGTTCACCCATCCCCATGAACACGACGTTGTCGACACGACGGTTGGTCTCGGCCGAGATCTGGCCCGCTCTGATGACTTGCTCAACCATCTCGCCGGTGCTGAGATGGCGATCGAAACCCGCCTGACCCGTCGCGCAAAATCCACACGCCATCGCGCAGCCCGCCTGGCTCGACACACAGACCGTGGTTCGGTCGTCGTAGTGCATCAGGACGGTCTCGATCAGGTATCCGTCGCGCAGCTGCCAGAGGAACTTGCTGGTCTCGCGGTCATCGCTGACCGATCTGCGCACCATCGTCAGCGATGGTGGAAGCAGCTCGTCGATGGCCGTCCTCAACACCTTGGGGATGTTCGAGATGTCGGCCGGGTCCTTCAACTGCTCGTAGAGGCCTGACCAGACCTGGTCGAGTCGGAAGCGGGGTTCGCCGTCGAGAAGTTCGCCGAGCGCTACCCGGTCGAGGTCGTACAGCGACGGATCGGATGGGAGATTTGTTTCCGTCGGGGCTGTGGGTGGTTCGTTCGCCATCGCCTCGGAGGCTACCGATGTGGTCGATGGTCTGTTGCCGATATCGTTCCAGGAGTGACGCACCACATGCACAACCACCACCGCGATGTGCAAGGGGGAACGATCCGTGCAGCCGTTTTTGGGGCGAGCGACGGGCTTGTTTCGAATACCTTGCTGATCCTGGGCGTGGCGGGGGCCGATATTGCTTCGGGGACTGTTCGGGTGACGGGCTTCGTCGGGTTGCTGGCCGGAGCGGTGTCGATGGCGGCCGGTGAATATGTGTCGATGCAGGCCCAGAACGAGCTGGTCGAGGCCGAGATCGCACGCGAGCGTCTGGCTCACGCCAACGAGCCAGAGCACGAGATCGAGGAACTCGCCGAGCTGTATGTCGAGAGAGGTCTCGAACGGGACCAGGCCAACAACATCGCCAGGGCCTTGATGAGTAACCCCGAGGTTGCGCTCGAGGTTCACACCCGCGAAGAGCTCGGTGTGGCCCCGGACGACCTTTCGGCTCCGTTGGGTGCGGCAGCGTCGTCGTTCGTCGCCTTTACCATCGGGGCGCTGTTGCCACTCGTCCCCTGGTTCTTTGCGAGTGGGAACCTGGCCGTCGTGTTATCGGTTGTCGTGGCACTGTCCGGTGCCGCGCTCATCGGGGGAATCCTCGCGACGCAGACCGGCCGTTCCGTCGTGCGAAGTTCGGCTCGCCAGGTCACAATCGCCGCTGGAGCGGCCGCCGCCAGCTACTTCATCGGCTCGTTGCTGAACGTCCAGGTCTCCTGACTCGACTAGCGCACCGAGGCCTGTAGGTCGGCTACGAACCGTTTGATCGCGCGCCGGCCTTCCACGACGTGGATGGTCGCCACGGCGAGGTTGCTCCCGTCACGGAATCGGAACACCAACACAGTTTCTCGGCCCTTGTTGATGACGCCGTTCTGCCAACGGACGGGGGTCTCGACCGATTCGATATGTCGAAGGTCCACCGACCAGTAGAGCTGGTCGAGACGGCGCCCGGCGAGGAACAGGACCCGGTGCGACGTCGGCACTGCCGTCAGGCCATCCTCGGGAGTGTCGGCTCGGATGTCGCGCGCGCCGGCTCATCTCGATTCACCCGTGTCGTGGCGGAGCGACCGGTCCGGCAGGGAGCAGAACGGGAATGGGGTGGGCATGGCTGGTCCTCCGTCGGCGCCGGTGTTTGGCCCTATGGCGTGAATCCGGGTGTCACGATGTGACGTGGCCGTTCACAACGCTGACGGAAGCCCTACGAGTAGAGGCGACGCACCGTTTCGACTGTGAATCCGAGGGTCTCGTACAATCTCGCCGCTGGGGTGTTGTCGGCATCGACGTAGAGGATTGCCCTGCTGAAGCCCCTCGAGTGGATCGATTCGAGGCCGGCAACCGTCATGGCCCGGCCCAAGCCCTTGCCGTGATGGGCGGGGTCGACCCCGATGACGTAGATCTCGCCCGCCGGTGGTTCCTCTTCGTCGTGGATCTTGGTCCAGCAGAAACCGGCGATGTCGCCGTCGAGTTCGTGGATCAGGAACCCGTCGGCATCGAACCAGTCTTCGGCTTCGCGTTCGGCGACCTGCTCGACCGTCCAGCCGCCCTGCTCTCGGTGCCAGGCGAAGGCCCTGTTGTTCACCTCGACCCAGGCTTCCTCGTCGGCGTTGATCACGAACGATCGAACGGCGACACCTTCGGCGGCCGCGAAGCCGCCGATGGGCGGCAGACCGACCTCGAGCTTCCATAGGTCCCGTCGGGCCCGATAGCCCACGCCGGACATGGCTTCGTCGAGATTGCCGTCCGCCTTTTCGGGGTGGTCGACCCACACGGGTACGAGATCGCCGGGAGGTGTCTCGCTGCTCTTCGCTGCGATCGCAGCTGCCACGTCGGCGGCGACAAGCTCTTCAACACTCACTTCGAGGAGCGGCCCCGTCGCATCGGCGCCGACTTTGATGGCGATCGGATTGGTCACCCGGGCGAGGCTAGCGGGACTGCTCGCAGTAGGTTTCTGCGGATGGGAAAGCCTCGATCTCCGAAGGGCCGTGCGCGCCTCGCTCACGAACGTCTGGCAGCCGAATACGAGGCAGAGGTCGAGCTTGATCACACCAACCCCTTCGAGCTTCTGGTCGCGACCATCCTCTCGGCTCAGTGCACCGATGCCAGGGTCAACATGACCACACCCGCCCTGTTCGCCCGCTTCCCCGACGCCGAGGCGCTGGCGGGCGCCGACGAGATCGAACTACAGGAACTGGTGCGTTCGACCGGGTTCTACAAGAACAAGGCCCGCAGCCTTCTGGGCATGTCTCGGGCTCTGCTCGAAGATCATGGGGGAGAAGTCCCCACCGACCTGAAAAGCCTCGCCGCCCTCCCCGGTGTGGGGCGCAAGACTGCGAATCTCATGAGGGCGGTGGCGTTCGATCTGCCTGGGCTTCCGGTCGACACCCACGTGAAACGTGTGGCAACCCGGCTTGGCCTTACCGAATTGGACGACCCGGTCAAGATCGAGTTCGAGCTGAATCCGATGGTGCCTCAGGGCGAGAGGGGCGAGTTTGCTCTGCGCCTGATTCTCCACGGCAGGCGAGCCTGTTTCGCCCGCAAGCCCAACTGCGCTGACTGTGCGCTGAACGACTTCTGCCCGTCTGCCTTCTCTGTCTGACCGAGACCGCAGGTCTCCGGAATCCGACCGCGCCCGCGCGGACGCGCCGCTGCCACTTTTTGCAACCACTCGAGCACGTGTAGTGCCGTCCATCTACCCGTGATTGCTGTCCCACCCCTTGAGTAGGCTTTCGATCAAGGATCGAAAGCCTGTTTGCAGCACCGGGCCGGAGGGAGCAAGGTGGGACCAGCAGTAGTCACAGAAGAGGAACTCGCAGCCAAACGAAACGACGCAGCCGGAGGCTGAGTGGCGGCTGGCTCCACGTCTTGATGTATGTCGCTCCACGGTGTGTGATCGAATCCGTATTGGCCGCGTTCTGCGTGGTCTGGACGCGTCCGCGGCGGCGTTCGAGACCGGCCAGATCTCCCACGGCAAGATCAGAGCCCTCATCAGCATCGCCAACCCGGGCAACGAGGGCAAACTCGTCGAGATCGCCCACAAAGCCCGCTGACCCAGATCGCGCAGCGAAGCCGACGGCACTGCCGCAAACAGTCTTCGGCTCCCACCCCTCGCTCACGGCGATCTCACCCCAGCGACTTCGCCCAAGCCTGGATCAACCAACACCAACCCGCAAAGCGCCTGGACCACCAACAGAGGCCCTCTCGTACCCATCACGCACCACACCACCGAACATCAACACGCGGGTCATACAAGTACTGACGAACTCGACACCTACTGCGCGCCCTGCCACCGAGCACATCACGGCTAGAGCCAGGGCCCGCTAGCGCATCGAGCGGGAGGCTTTCTCGAGGCGGCGGATCGCCATGCGCAAGGCTCTGTCAACCTCGAACAGCTCGGAAGCGACATCTTCCTTGTCGGTGTCGACCATTGCATCGGCAGCGGTGGTAACCCGCTGGCGCAGCTCGTCGAGAAGTGTTGAGATAGATCCGAGTTCGGCGCTGGAGGTCGGCACCAGGGCATTGTTGCACGGAGCGCGAGGCAAGGGGTTCACGCTCCAATCCGGGTCAGCGACTTGCCTACCGCTATGTCCGTGGCCACCTATGTGTAGGTTCTCGACGCAGCAGATCTCCGATGGCATCCGGGGGTGGCAGCTCGACGTCGATGACATGCTCAGGGCCGAACGCGATCTCCGCACCACGTACCAAGTAGTGATCGGTGCCCAGCTCAGTGGCGGGAGCGTTCTCGAGCATTCCCATGTACGTGCCGTCCACTTCTCCCGTCACCATCACCCACATGCGTTCGATTGTTGTGGAGGCTGTCTCACCCTCGGGTGCGATTCGGAACAACAGCTTCGCAAGGAGGCCAGGCAGTAGTCGCTCGTGATGTATTCGATCGGGGATTTGGAACGAGTCCGGATTGGCTCGGTTTCGGGCTTCGGCGGACTCGAGGTCCCACGAGTCTTCGTCGAGGTCTGGGAGGCGCACAGAGCGAAGCGTATGGTGCCGGAGATGGTGACGCCCAGAGCCTGCCATCACGACGCCTGGTCCGCCCCGCACGGCTACGGTGTGTGTATGAAACGGTGGGTGTTGGCTCTCGGCGCAGTGGCTCTTATTGCCGTGGTTGTCAACCTGACAGGCCGGTCGATGCAGGCCGGAGCGACCGATGGATCTCTTCTCCTTGGCGACATTCAGCCCTGCCCGGTCACGACACCCGATGTGTTCGACGGCTCCGAGGACCCGTTGATCTCGGATGTGCAGGAGAACAGAGCCGGCTGGGGAGTCAGCCACGGTGAGGCAGAGGTTTGGGCAGCCCTCGTCGAGCACCGGTACGGGCCCAATTTCGGTTGGCTGACCCCAGCAGAGGAGTCGAAGGCCTCGCTTCTGAACAACAACGGCGACGCGGCGTTCCACATCGCTGAGGCCGTCGGCGTTCCGTACGTCGCCAGGATCGACTGGGTCGAACGAGAGCTCGTGGTCGACGTCGAGACCGAGGCTCAAAAGGAGGCCTATCTCGCCGAACTCGACCGGAGGGTCGGCACGGGTGTGGTGAGCAGGCTGCTGGCCAACCACATCGTCGTGGTTGCCTCCGGCACGCCATGGTCGACCCTTGAGGCCGAGCAGGCATCGGTGTCGGACCGCTACGACCTGCTCCGGTCGCTCGGTAGTCACGGGCTGTCACCCGCCGACGCGTTGGTACCGCTGATCCGGGTGTTGTTCGATTCAACCGAACTTGCCGAAAACGCGTCCACCGATGTCAGCTCGGTGTTCAGCGGGGTCGACCCCGCTCACGTGTGTGTTGCCGCCCTCGGTGAACGCGAACCCGAGCCCGATCAACCCGAAGGTGAGGGATGGCAAGTGGTCGGCGAGTCCTTTCCCGACAGCCAGGCACCTGACGACTTGATGAGTATTGCTGCGACACCGGAGAGGCTTCGCGAAGTCTGGCGACTCGGTGGCGCGGCTCCAGACTTCGATCCATTGACACACTTCGTAGCTGTGGTCACGACCGGCGTCAGCGGATCGTGTCCCGAAACCAACCTGACAGCGGTTCTGCCCACCAGCGAAGGCCTCGGCTTCGAGTTCACGTCGTACCCGCAGGCTTCTGCATGTACGGGTGACTGGGTCGCCTATTCGTTCGCAGTTCTGCTCGAACGCGGCTACGTCGGCAACGGGGTGCGGGTGTTTCGCGACGAACACGGGGTTGTGGCGACAGCGATCCTCGCCGAGCCCGGCCAGCCCGTGAGAGAGATCGAGCCGCCGGTTCCGGCGCCTCACGCGGCCCCGATCATCCCGATTTCGGATCGGACCCTCGCTCCGGCGGGTGGCACGTGGTGGGTCGATCGGGGCGGTGGTGTCTATGCCGTGGGCGGTGCGCAGTACCTGGGCGGGATGGGTGGCATCGCTCTCGACGAGCCGATCGTGGCCATCGTGCCCACTCCGTCGGGTCGTGGGTACTGGCTGTTCGCCGAAGATGGCGGGGTATTCGCCTTCGGTGATGCTCCTTTCCTCGGTTCGATTCCGGGTGTGCTTCCTCCCGGAACCGGCCTGGCGAAACCAATCGTCGATGCCGCCGCAACGCCCTCAGGGCAGGGCTACTGGATGGCAGCCTCCGACGGGGGAGTTTTCGCTTTCGGCGACGCCGAGTACTTCGGCTCGGTTCCAGAGGTGCTTGGAACCACTGATCTGCACCGACCGATCGTTGGCCTCGGGGCGACGCCGACGGGACGCGGCTACGCAGTGGCGGGACGCGGCGGGGGACTCCTCACCTTTGGCGATGCCCCGATTCAATTGGGACCCGCAGTCGAATGGGAGATCGAGGGGGTTTCCGACGTGGCCGTGGGTGTCGACGGCTACCGCCTCGAGGTTGGGTTCACAGCCATCGACATCGGCGATGTCTCGAACGTTGCCCACCCATCGGAATCGATGCTGGGGTTCTGCTCACCGGGATCGACCCGATCCAGTTCGGAGTATGGCTCGACCGAGTGGAACAGGGCGACTCCGCCGGGCTGGGTTCCCCAGGCGTCCATGGTCGAAGAGCTGCGCTCGCGGCCCGAGCTCGCCGGCGGCATCTGGCTTCAGGTCGACAACGTGTTCACCGACCCCATCGGTGGCCGCCAGGTGTGGATGCGCCACGATGCTCAGGGCCTGTTGAATGACACCCCAGGGTGGTACGTCGACGCCTACACCCGTTGCGTCTCGTGATGCTTCGTCGATCTGGAAACGTCGCGCCGATACTCGTTGGTGCGGTGCTGTCGGGACTCGAGCCTCAGGTGGCAGTGATTGCGACGATCGGACTCGTCAGGCGAGTGCCGCCCAGGCTTCCCAGGAACGGCAGATTGCTGATGTTGAACACGCCGCCGCCGCCAACAGAAAGCAGATCACCATGAGTGAGAGGTGGAACCTCGGTCGCCACCGTGAGCGTTTCTTACGGTGCTCACTGTAGCTTCGGCCCTGGCACCTCTCGAGCACCGGGTACTTCGCTGTGCGCGACATCATGCGCCCGCATGCGGCAGTCGAGAAGTCGCAGTCTGTGGTGAGGGCAATTGCGGGAAGTGACGGGGCCCGGTACGGGTACGATCGGTGCTCGTGTTGCGGCGACTGGATCTGCGCGGAATCGACGGTGACCTGGCTGCGAAGCTGCCCCGTCCCAACGTGTCCATCGACGCGCCAACAAACGCTGTGCGGAACCTCCTCGACGAGATCGAGACCAGGGGTGATGCTGCGGTTCGCGAGCTGACCGCCCGCTTCGATGGAGCCGAGATCGACGATCTGCGGGTACCACGTCTCGAAATCGAAGCGGCGGTCGGTCGCGTCGACCCCGAGCTTCTCGACGCCCTGAGGGTCGCCCACAAGAGGATCCTCGACTTCCACCGCCACGAAGCTGCCGATGCCCACACCGTCGAGTCCGATGGCATCGCCGTCACCTCGCTACCTCGCCCCGTCGAGCGGGCAGGCGTGTACGTGCCCGGCGGGCTTGCCGCCTACCCATCCACGGTTCTGATGACCGTGTTACCCGCCAGGGCGGCGGGGGTTGAGGACATCGTTGTTTGTACACCGCCCGGCTCTGACGGAACCGTGCTCGACGTCGTGTTGGCTGCCGCTCAGCTGTGTGGAGTCACCGAGGTGCTTCGCGTCGGTGGTGTCCAAGCGATCGGCGCCATGGCCTATGGCACCGAAACCATCCGCGCAGTCGACGTCATCGCCGGTCCTGGCAACATCTGGGTCGCCACCGCAAAACAAGAGGTTGCGGGCCGCGTCGGCATCGCCTCTGCGTTTGCGGGGCCGAGCGAGATCGTGGTCGTCGCCGACTCGACGACACCCGCCACGAGCGCGGCCGTAGACGTCGTATTGCAGGCCGAACACGGCCCGGGTGGCCGAGCCTGGCTGGTCACCTGGGACGAGGCTCACGCGGACGCCGTCGAGCGTGCCATCGGAGAGATCGTCGCCATTTCACCGCGCCGAGACGAGACCATGGCGACGCTCGAGGCCGACGGTTGGATCTGCCTGGTCGACGGCCCCGATGCAGCGCTCGCGGTCAGCGACGGAGTCGCACCCGAGCACCTCCAGCTGATGTGCGCCGACGCCGGCGCGATGGCACAGCGGGTCAGGCACGCGGGCGCCGTGTTCGTCGGTCCCTGGGGTCCGGCATCGATCGGCGACTACGTCGCCGGCCCTTCACACGTGTTGCCGACGGCGGGTACTGCCCGGTTCTCAGGTGCACTCACGGTCGACGATTTCCAGAAGCGGATGCACATCGTCGACGTCTCGAAGCGGGGCTTCGACGAGGTCGGCACTGCGGCGGTAACCCTCGCCGAAGCCGAGGGTCTCTGGGCTCACGCCGCATCGGTGTCGAAACGTGAATCGTGGGCCCGGGACGGGGTCTCGTGACCGACAAGAACCAGCTGGTCAGACCAGACCTTCGGGCGCTCGAGGGTTATCACTCGCCCCAGCTCGATGTCGAGGTTCGTCTGAACACCAACGAGGCACCGACACCTCCTCCCGACGCCTTCGGTGACGAGCTCGCACAGGCCATCACATCGATCGAGTGGCACCGCTACCCGGACCGCCAGGCGACCGATCTCAGGCAGTCGATTGCCGATATGCACGGCGTCGACCCATCGCAGGTGATGGTGGCCAACGGTTCGAACGAGGTGTTGCAGACCATCTGCCTGACGTTCGGCGGTGCCGGGCGAACCGTCGCGACCTTCGAACCGACCTACGCAATGCACGGCCAGATCGCCCGCACGGTGCAGTGTGATGTGGTCGAAGGTGAACGCAACGATCGGTTCGAACTCGAAGCCGGCGAGCTGAGCCGGGTCATCTCCGAGTCGAGGCCCGCCATCACCTTCCTCTGCTCACCGAACAATCCCACCGGGACACCCGAGAGCCTCGAGAACATCGAGCTGGCTCTGAACGAGGCGCCTGGTGTGGTCGTGGTCGACGAGGCGTACGGTCAGTTTGCCGCGTTCACAGCCCTCGACCTGCTTGCGAAATCGGGTGGAGCCGGTAGCGATCTTCCACTCCTCGTCACCCGGACATTCTCGAAGACCTGGTCGATGGCTGGCGCCCGACTGGGTTATGTCATCGGCCCGGCGTGGATGATCACCGAGATGGAGAACGTTCTGCTTCCGTATCACCTCGATACGGCGAAGCAGCTGGCCGGCACCATCGCTCTGAAGTACCGGACCGAGATGAACGCCAGGGTGGCCGCCATCATGGAGGAACGTGGTCGCATCAGCCACGCCCTGTCCGACCTCGGTTTCCAGGTGTGGCCATCGCAGGCGAACTTCTTGTTGTTCCGCACGACCCCCACCGGTCGTGGGGGAGACGATGTGTGGCAGGCACTCGTCGAACGTTCCGTGCTGGTTCGCAACTGCTCGTCGTGGCCGAGGCTCGACGGATGCCTGCGGGTCACGGTGGGCAGTCCAGACGACAACGACCGATTCCTCGACGCACTGGCCGATCTGATGGAGGCTCGTTCATGAAGCGGATAACAACTCATCGGCGTTCGACGAGGGAGACCGAGATCGATCTCGTTCTCGAAGTCGATGGTGTTGGCACTGTTGATGTGTCGACCGGCTTGCCGTTCTTCGATCACATGTTGGCCCAGCTCGCCAAACACGCGAGGTTCAACCTGAAGCTGAGGTGTGAAGGCGACCTCGAGATTGATGCCCATCACACTGTTGAAGACGTGGGCATCGCCCTGGGTGAGGCGTTCGACGAGGCGATGGGCGACAAGGCCGGGGTTCGTCGCTTCGCCAGCGTCACCGTTCCCCTCGACGAGGCGGCCGTCGAGGTCCTCCTGGATCTGAGCGGCCGCCCGTTCCTGCACTACGACATCACCCCGCCGGGTGAACAGATCCTCAGCGAACCACCCTTCGACCCACAGCTCTGCGAGGAGTTCTGGCGCGGGTTCGTGACCGCCGCGGGCATCACGATGCACATGGTGATGTTGCGCGGCAAGAACACACATCACATCATCGAGGCCAGCTTCAAGGGTGCGGCCAGCGCCCTGTACGACGCGGTGAAGATCGTCGACGACGTCATGCCCAGCACCAAGGGTGTTCTGTGAGCGAGCCTTCGCGGCCTCTGGTCGCGATCATCGACTACGGCATCGGAAACATGCGCTCGGCTCAGAAGAGCCTCGAGCGAGCCGGCGCCGATGCGAGGCTCACCGGCGACCTCGGTCTCATCTCCGATGCTGCCGGGGTCGTGTTGCCTGGCGTCGGCCACTTCCAGTCGTGTATGGGTCAGCTTCGATCGGCCGGTCTGGCCGATATGGCGCTGGGCGCCGTTGAATCCGACCGCCCCTTCCTGGGTATCTGCGTCGGCATGCAGATGTTGTTCGAGGGTTCCGAGGAGGCACCCGGTGTCGAGGGGCTCGGCGTGTTTCCCGGACTCTCGAGGAGGATCGAGACTTCGCTGCCGTTGCCCCACATGCAATGGAATCGGCTGGACGTTGCCAGGCCGAAATCGGCCCTCCTCGACGGTATGGACGGCGAGGTCTGGATGTACTTCGTGCACAGCTATTCGGCCGACACCGAAGACGAGTTTGTGGTGGCGACCGCCGAGTACGAGGCCGATGTCACCGCCATGGTGCAGAGGGGCGACTCTGTGTGGGCGACCCAGTTCCATCCCGAGAAGTCGGGCGACAGAGGCCTGCGACTGATCACGAACTTCGTAACGGCCTGCGCGAGCGACGAGGAGGCACCACGATGACCGGTTTTGCTCTGTTTCCGGCTATCGACCTGCGCGACGGCAGGTGTGTTCGTCTGCTCCAGGGCGACTACGACCGCGAGGTCCGCTACGACGCCGACCCCGTCGAGGTCGCACTGTCGTTCGAAGCGGCCGGTGCGCCCTGGATCCATGTCGTCGATCTCGACGCGGCTCGTTCGGGAACGGCGGCAAATCACGACGTCATCGCCGCTATTGCCGGGGCCGTATCGGTGCCGGTCCAATCGGGTGGCGGCGTTCGTACTGTCGAAGCGGCGAATGCCCTGTACGGCGTTGGTGTCGCCCGATGTGTCGTCGGCACTGCCGCCGTCGAGGATCCGTCGGTTGTCGACCGGCTCGCTGCATTGGGTCACCGGGTCGCGGTCGGCCTCGATGTCAGGGGCGACGAGGTGGCCATCCGTGGCTGGGAGCAGGGGAGTGGCAAGTCGATCTTCGACCTGCTGCCCCGGTTCGCCGACGTTGGCGCCGACGCTGTCATCGTCACCCAGATCCACAACGACGGAATGGGTCATGGCCCCGACCTCGATGGCCTTTCCCGGGTCCTGGCCGCCACAGATATCGACGTCATCGCCAGCGGAGGTGTCGGGTCTCTCGAACACATCACGGCGTTGAGCGATGTCGATGTCGCGGGGCGAACCCTCGCCGGTGTCATCGTCGGCAAGGCGATCCACGATGGTGTCATCTCCATCGACGATGCGGTCGCGGCGGCTGTGCGGGATGGGGAGGTGGTGTGAAGACCGTCAGAATCATTCCGTGTCTCGACGTCGACAAGGGTCGCGTGGTGAAGGGTGTTCGATTCGTCGAACTGCGAGATGCAGGCGACCCGGTCGAGCTCGCTGCCAGATACGACGAACAGGGTGCCGACGAGGTCGTGTTCCTCGACATCACCGCCAGTTCCGACGACCGCGACACGATTGTCGAGTTGGCCAAACACGCGGCGGAAGAGGTCCACATCCCGTTCACCATCGGGGGCGGAATCCGCACCGTCGATGACGCCCGCCGGTTGTTGCGCGCGGGAGCGGACAAGGTGTCGGTCAACTCGGCCGCGGTCGGCCGCCCCGAATTGATTGCCGAGATCGCCGCCGAGTTCGGGAGCCAGTGCTGCGTCGTCGCCATCGATGCCAAACATGCCGGCGCCAAGTCCTGGCACGTGTACGTCAAGGGCGGGCGCGAAGACACCGGACTCGACGCTGTCGATTGGGCCGTGGAGGTCGTTCGTCTGGGCGCAGGCGAGATCTTGTTGACGTCGATGGACGGTGACGGAACCAAGGCCGGCTACGACCTCGCGCTGACGCGTGCGGTGGCCGAAGCAGTCGATGTGCCGGTGATCGCGTCCGGAGGTGTCGGCACGTTGGATCACCTCGTGGAAGGGGCGGTCGAAGGCAAGGCCGACGCGGTGCTCGCCGCTTCGATCTTCCACTTCGGTGAACACACCGTGGCCGAGGCGAAGGAAGCGATGATCGACGCCGGGGTGGCGGTGCGCCCGCCGGGCGCCTGACGGCTTCGCTGGATCGGCACACCATCGCCAGTGTCTGGCGGGTGTCGGCGGGCCCAGACAGTGTGGACAACACCAAGAACCGAGATGTCCGTCAGCCGGAACCTCGAGGGCATACGAAACGAACCGCTGTGGGCCAGCTTCCCGAGCGAGATGATGTAGCGCGAGCGGGGGTTTGTGGTCGCCCTACCGAAGGGGATGACAACGGCCGCGGCTGAGTGCGGAATGATCCTGACCGGACGCATCTTTGGCGTCTGGTCGGGCTGCCAACCCACGGCCTAGGCGGCGTCGGTGTCGGGGTTGCTGGGGGTTGATGATTCACCGTCGTGGGAAAGTGCTGCCCAGGGTGGTGTGGGTTTGGTCCATTGGTCGACGGTTTGTCCGTGGATGTCTTTGAGTTGCCAGTGGTCGGCGGTTTCGCCCATTTTGAGGTGGAGTTTGAGTTGGTGTAGTCGGTCGTGGTGGTAGGGGCATAGCAGGGCGAGGTTGCACAGGTCTGTGGGTCCTGCGTGTTCTCGGTGTTTGAAGTGGTGGGCTTCACATCGTGAGCCTTCGCGGGTGCAGTGTTTCCAGCGGCATGTTTGGTCGCGGATGGCGAGGGCGATCTTCTGGTCTGGGGTGGCGAGTTCTGCATCGAATCCGAGGTCGAGGT
>JAAETH010000002.1 GCA_024228575.1 Actinomycetes bacterium | reverse complement strand
TTCGTCAGAACCCGGCTCACGTGCGTTTTTGCCGTGGCCTCGGAGACGCACATGTCGCTCGCGATCTCGCGATTGCTCATCCCGTTCGCCAGAAGCCGAAGGGCTTCCGTTTCTCGAACCGTGAGGTCGGATGGAAGAGCGACCAGCGGTGCCTGCGGCTTGGGTTGCCTCGCAAACTCCTCCATCAGGCGTCTGGTGACGGAGGGGGCAAGAAGCGCCTCCCCGGATGCGATGATGCGGACCGCATCGACCAACTCAGCGCTAGGAGTGTCCTTGAGTAAGAAGCCACTCGCTCCGGCCCGCACCGCCTCGTAGACGTACTCGTCGAGGTCGAACATGGTGAGAACGATCACCCTCGTCGAAATCGACGGGTCGGTGGTGATGGCACGCGTGGCCTCGACGCCATTCATTTCAGGCATGCGAATGTCCCTGAGTGCGACGTCCGGGTTGACTTGCCGGCACAGGTCGATCCCAGCGAGACCGTTGTCCGCCAGGCCGACGACTTCGATGTCGGGCTCAGTGCCACAAATAAGCGCGAAACCGTCGCGCATCAGTGCCTGGTCATCGATGATGGCGATGCGAATCATGTCGGTGCCTGTGCCGGTGCGTTATTGGGGTCGGAATGGTGTCGGTTCTGGTGTGCCGTGGTCGGAAGCCGTGCTTCGACCTGGTAGCCACCACCCGGTCGGGGCCCCGCAACGAGCTCGCCGTCATACGCACCTACTCGTTCGCGCATGCCAACGA
>JAAETH010000001.1 GCA_024228575.1 Actinomycetes bacterium | reverse complement strand
GGTCAGTCTCGCATGCGGGTGTGACGCTGTTGGAATGACGCTGGAGGGCGGCGACGAGGTGGGGCATCTGGGCGTGTCCGCGTACTCGTCGGAACTTCTTCTCGGCTTCGAGGAGCCCGGCTGCGCACCACCGACGGCGCATGTCGCCCTCATTGCGCCAGCGCTTCACGTTGCGGGTCGTCGTGCGTGCGATCGAGATCATCGACTCGATCATGTTGGTGCACACCAACGTTCGAGCGAGCGTCCCGTCGATGCCGAGCCGGCGGACGGTGAACATCTCCTCGAGGCCCTCCCGCAGCGAGCCGGCTGCGTCAGGCCTCGTGCGTTCGAGCTCCACCGCGAGCGCCTTCGCCTTACGCAACCCAGCGGCGGGGTCCGGGTCAGCGAACACGCCGCGCAGTCGGGCATCGACACTCTCGCGTTCGGTCTTGGGGAGGTGGTCGGTCACGTTGCGGCGCTTGTGGAGCTGGCAACGCTGGACCAACGCCAAGTCGCCGAACACCGAGCACACCGCAGCAGCCAACGCCTTTGCCCCATCGATCACGACCAACAACCCGCCTGCGGGATCGAGGCCCCGGTCGACGAGGTCAGCCAACAGAGCCTTGACGACCGTCGCGTTCTCGGTGTCGCCGAGACGCAACCCGACCGGCACCTTCGTCCCGTCGGTGGTGACGACAAGCGCCACGACGCACATCTGACCGGCGAAGTTGGCACCATCGATCATCAACACCGCCGGCTCCAGCCCGGACAGGTCCCGGGCGATCAACGCGTCGAGGGCCTTCTTCGTGCCGGTCACGAACCGGCGCGACACTGTCGACTTCGACGTCGAACGGGCCTTCGCTCGCTGGTCGGCCCCGATCGGGTCAGCGACCCGCTCGAAGCTGCGCGTTGCGACACCGGCGAGCATCCGTTCCATCACCGTCGCGTTCAACACATCGCCCTGGGCGAACACCCCAAACGACTCCAATGACACCTCGCCCGACCCGTCCGTGGCCCGCACCCGGGGTCGACGAACCGGGAGCCGTTGCCCGCCCATTACCACTGACGTCTCCGTGGTGCCGCCACGCACATGGGTGCGCTGCGGGTCCCGGGCGTTCCAGTCGCCGCACAACGCAGCGGCCTCCTCGCCCATGATCGCCATCGCTGTCGCGAGGCCGGCTTCGACCGCAACTGCCATCAGCCCTTCACGACACGCCCCCACAATCCCGTTCAACGTGACCGCCAACTCGTCGGGCACTGCTGCCAGCGCAGCGTCGGTCTCATCGACCAGCCTCACAGCCGGTCCGTCTACGTTCTTCATCAGGTGGTCCCTCTCTCTTCAGGTGTAGTTGAGATGACTCCTGACGATGCCTGATCGGCACCGCCCGGAGGGGGACCACCACCCCTCTACTTCAACACCTGGCGGGACAATCTCGCCGAGGCCGCCGCCCACCGTTCCTACGGCGTCCCCGGCCGCACCACCAACCGTGTCGACAACAAACTCGAAGCCATCACCGACGCAGGCCAGCGGATCGTCGACATCGCAATCGCCGCCGAAGGGGTTTGGGATCTACCCGAACCCGGCGGAGCTGGTCGTCACTCCCCTGCCTCACCGTCGGGGCCGCCAACCTGGCCGTGCAGGGGTACGAAACCCTCCAGGAGTTCCTGAAACTCTGTTGCGTCGAAGATTGTTTCGGCTTCGACCTGCTGTCCCGGTGCTGGTCCCAGCGCGGTCTCTTGACCTGCGAGTTGCCAGCGGTCATCGATCCAGACCAGGTCGTACTGGGTGGTGAGCCAGACGGCTTGAGGAGGGGCAACCGCGTCGGCCGAGATCACCGCCACGCTCCAGAAGAGGACCTGGGCTGTGTTGTCGTCGACGTGCGCGACTTTGACCGCCAACACAGCCGAATCGGATCGCATCGCCCCGCCGGCCGCTTCACTCATCTCTGCTGTTGTTTGGGCACCTGCCGCCAGATGCTCAACGAGTGCATCTTCGGCGCCAGGGGCGGCCCACCACCGTGCGCGTTCTTCGCGCTCGGCACTGAAAGTGCCGTCGTCGATGAGGTCGTACGCCGCTTCGATGGCTGCTGTCTCGGCGCTGTGAGCGTTCGGTACCGGGTCGGCTTCGCCGTCGCTGGTGCTGTCAATCTGGGCTGGGTCGGTGTCGCCCTCGAGTTGAGTGGTGACAGTTGAGGTGTCCTCTCCCCCGCTGTCGGTGTCGTCGTCGCCAGACGGCAGCACGAACGAGACGAGAAGGGCGATCGCGGCTAGGGCGCTGCCGGCGACAAGCCAGCCGATGAGGTTGTTGGAAGTTGTTGTCGTGTTGTCGCTCCGCTTGCGCACGGTGGGGGTTCCTTGGTGTTGGTGTTGGCTTCAGGGGTCGAGTTCGGCTGACGGGCCGCTCTGGACGCGAGCTTCAGTTCACCAGGTTGTAGGCCGTCCTGACGATGGTGGATGCGAGTGCGACCACAACCCCGCCGAAGATGTACGTCTTGCCTTGATCGGACCAGTTGAGCGATCCCCGCTTGGCTCCGATCGCCCAGATGGCTCCGCCGATGACGATCCCTATGACGGTGGTGGCGAGAGTGACCCCCGCTGCCCAGTCCAAGGCCTTTTGGATGAGGCCTGCTCCTGGCAGGCCATCGAGGGTCGGGTTCGCGTCGGGCACCGCCTGGGCGAGCTCGATCGCCGCTGAGTGAAGCCTGGTGGTGGCCATCAGATAGACGACTGTCAACATGTGGTGGTTCTCCCTGTGCGAGGTCCGTTACTAGGTATCCGGGTCGCGAGTTGGCAGAACCCCTGCATATTTTCTCGGATTTCTTTTTACGACCCGTCCCCACACGGGGCTACGGGGCTACGGGGCTACGGGGCTACGGGGCTACGGGGCTACGGGGCTACGGGGCTACGGGTACGTGTTAGCCCCTCGCCTGGCCTCGGTCGCCGTCACCG